>JBDSEG010000393.1:0-7380 GCA_039920165.1 Burkholderiaceae bacterium | reverse complement strand
CACGACCGCAGATCACACCGATGATTCCCTGGTCCTCGACGGCGCACAGGCGTTCGATATCGGCCAGGCTCGACAGCCCGCCCGAGGCGATGACCGGGATCTGCAAGGCGCGCGCGAGCTTGACCGTGGCGTCGATATTGATCCCGGTGAGCATGCCGTCACGGCCGATGTCGGTGTAGATGACGCCCTCGACGCCGTAGTCCTCGAACTTCTTCGCGAGATCGACCACCTCGTGACCGGTCAGCTTGCTCCAGCCATCGGTCGCGACCTTGCCGTCCTTGGCGTCGAGGCCGACGATGATGTGGCCGCCGAACGCGGAACAGGCGTCGCGCAAGAAGCCCGGGTTCTTGACGGCCGCGGTGCCGATGATGATGTACGACAGACCGTCGTCGAGATAGCGTTCGATGGTGTCGAGGTCGCGGATGCCGCCGCCGAGCTGAACGGGGATCTCGTCGCCCACTTCGGCGAGGATGGCCTTGATCGCCGTTTCGTTGACCGGCTTACCCGCGAAGGCGCCATTCAGGTCGACCAGGTGCAGCCGCCGAGCGCCGGCCTCGACCCAGCGCCGCGCCATCGCCGCGGGGTCTTCGCCGAAGGTCGTCGAGTCGTTCATGTCGCCTTGCTTCAGGCGGACACATTGACCGTCTTTCAGGTCGATCGCAGGGATCAGCAGCATGGCCGGGAATGGGGTGGTGGGGAGGAGATGCCGAGATCGAGGCACCGCAAATCGACCATATGCGCCGCAGAATGCCCCGTACCGACGGCGATCAGGGGTTCCAGTGCAGGAAATTGCGGTACAGCGTCAAGCCGTGTTGTGCGCTCTTCTCGGGGTGAAACTGGGTGGCAAAAATGTTATCGCGCGCCAGCGCACAGGTAAAGCGGGTGAGGTAGTCGGTTTCACCGACGCTGTGGCGGCGCTCCGACGGGCACGCGTAGTAGCTGTGCACGAAATAGAACCAACTGTCGTTGGGGACATCGGCCCACATCGGGTGCGCGCCCGACTGACGAACCTGGTTCCAGCCCATCTGTGGCACCTTGAATCGGCTGCCGTCCGGCTGCAACCGGCCTTCGGCCCGAAAGCGAAGCACCTGGCCCGGGACCAGGCCGAGGCCCGGCGTATCCTGCTCCTCGCTGTGCTCGAGCAGCATCTGCATGCCCACGCACACGCCCATCAGCGGCTTGCTGCGCGCGGCCTCGCGCACCGCGTCCCGCAGCCCCGACGCCTCGAGTTCGCGCATGCAGTCGCGCATCGCGCCCTGGCCGGGCAGGATGATGCGGTCGGCGGCGCGGACATCCTCGGGCCGCGCCGTCACGAGCACCTCGACCGCGCTGCCGCGCGCCACATGCGCCACCGCCTGCGAGACCGAGCGCAGGTTGCCCATGCCGTAGTCGACGACGGCAACGCAGCTCAAGGACGTTTGCGGTGCTGCCACCGCCTCACAGCGATCCCTTGGTCGACGGAATCACGCCGGCCGAACGCGGGTCGATCTCGAGCGCGGAGCGCAGCGCACGTGCGAAGGCCTTGAACACCGTCTCACATTGGTGGTGCGCGTTGTCGCCGCGCAGGTTGTCGATGTGCAAGGTGACGACCGCATGGTTGGCAAAGCCCTGGAAGAATTCGTGCGCGAGGTGCACGTCGAAGCCGCCGATCATTCCGGACGTGAACGGCACGTTCATCGTGAGCCCGGGCCGGCCGGAAAAATCGATCACCACGCGCGACAGCGCTTCGTCGAGGGGGACATAGGCATGGCCGTAACGGCGCAATCCGGCCTTGTCGCCCACCGCCTTCGCGACCGCCTGGCCGAAGGTGATGCCCACATCCTCGACCGTGTGGTGCCCGTCGATGTGCAGGTCGCCCTTGGCCTGGATGTTGAGGTCGATCAGGCCGTGGCGCGCGATCTGGTCGAGCATGTGGTCGAAAAAGCCGATCCCGGTCGCGAAGCTGCCCTGGCCACTGCCGTCCAGGTTCAGCCGCACGCGGATCTGCGTCTCCTTGGTATCGCGTTGAACGTCTGCCCGCCGATCCGTCACGTGGTAGTCCCCTTTCCTGTCCCGTTCATTCGCATCTCTGCCGCCCGCGCATGCGCCTGCAGGCCTTCACCTTCAGCCAGTTCGGCGGCGATCGCGCCGAGCCGCTGCGCGCCCGCCGCGCTGACCTCGATCAGGCTGCTGCGCTTTTGGAAATCGTAGACCCCGAGCGGCGAGGAAAAACGCGCGGTTCCCGAGGTGGGCAGCACGTGGTTCGGCCCGGCACAGTAATCGCCGAGGCTCTCGCTGGTATACGCGCCGATGAAGATCGCGCCGGCGTGCCGCAGTAACGGCTCCCAGCGTGCCGGGTCGTCGGCGCAGATCTCGAGGTGCTCAGGAGCGATCCGGTTCGACAGCTCGCAGGCTTCTTCCAGGCTGCGCGTGCGGATCAGCGCGCCGCGGCCTTCTAGCGAGGCGCGGATCACGTCGCGGCGCGGCATGCCCGGCAGCAACCGGTCGATTGCCGCGTGCACCTGGTCAAGATACCCGACGTCGGGACTGAGCAGGATGCTTTGCGCAAGCTCGTCGTGCTCGGCCTGGCTGAACAGGTCCATCGCGATCCAATCCGGATTCGTCGAACCGTCGGCGATGACGAGGATCTCGCTCGGCCCGGCGATCATGTCGATGCCCACCGTGCCGAAGACGCGCCGCTTGGCCGCCGCCACATAGGCATTGCCCGGGCCGGTGATCTTGTCCACCGCAGGGATGGTCGCGGTGCCATAGGCGAGTGCCCCGATCGCCTGGGCGCCACCGATCGTCAGCAGGCGGCCGACGCCGCACAGCGCTGCGGCAGCGAGTACGAGCGGATTGGCCTCGCCGCCCGGCGTGGGGACGACCATCACGATCTCGCCGACTCCGGCGACCTGGGCCGGGATGGCATTCATCAGCACGCTGGACGGATAGGCCGCCTTGCCGCCCGGCACATAGATGCCGACGCGGTCGAGCGGTGTGACCTTCTGGCCCAGCAGCGTGCCGTCGTCGTCGCGGTAGCTCCAGGAGCGCCCGCAGACTTCGAGCTGGCGCGCGTGGTAGCTGCGCACACGCGCAGCCGCGGCCTCGAGCGCGGCACGCCGGGCCGGGCCGATGCCATCGAGCGCGCGGCGCCACGCGGCCTGCGGCAGCTCGAGCGCCGCGCCGTCCGCGCCGAACCCGTCGAAGCGGATCGTGTGCTCGCGCACCGCCGCATCGCCGCGCCGGCGCACATCGTCGAGGATGGCGGTCACGGCCTGCTCGATCGCGGGGTCGGTCTGTGCCGAGCCCTGGCGCAGGCGCGCGAAGCCGGCCTCGAAATCGGCCACCGAGGTATCGAGCCGGCGGATCGTGACGCTCATGAAGCCACCGCAGCCGCGACAGCGCCGGCGAAGGCATCGATCAAGGCGCGCATCGGCTCGCGCTTGAGCTTGAGCGCGGCCGGATTGACGATCAGCCGGGCCGAGATGTCCATGATGCGTTCGACCTCGACCAGGTGGTTCGCGCGCAGGGTGCTGCCGGTCGAGACCAGGTCGACGATCGCGTCCGCGAGGCCGGTCAGCGGCGCAAGCTCCATCGAACCGTACAGCTTGATCAGATCGACGTGAACGCCCTTCTCGGCGAAATGATCCCGCGCAATCCGGGTGTATTTGGTCGCGACGCGGATGCGTGAACCCTGGCGCACCGCCGCCGGGTAGTCGAAATCTGCACGCACCGCGACGCTGATGCGACAGCGTGAGATGCCGAGATCGAGCGGCTGGTACAGGCCTTCGCCGCCGTGCTCGATCAAGGTGTCCTTGCCGACGATGCCGAGGTCCGCGCCGCCGTACTGCACATAGGTCGGCACGTCGCTCGCGCGCACCAGCACCAGACGCACGTCGGCCCGGTTGGTCGCAAGGATCAGCTTGCGGCTTTGCTCGGGGTCCTCGGCAACGCGGATGCCGGCGGCCTCGAGCAGCGGCAGCGTCTCGTCGAAGATACGGCCTTTCGACAGGGCGAGGGTGATGGAGTCAGTCACTTGACCCGCTCGATATCGGCGCCGATCGCGCGCAGCTTGGTTTCCATCTGGTCGTATCCGCGGTCGAGGTGGTAGATGCGCTCGACCGTCGTCTCGCCCTGCGCGACCAGCCCGGCGATGACGAGGCTGGCCGAGGCGCGCAGGTCGGTCGCCATGACGGTCGCCCCCGACAGGCCTTCCACGCCCTGGACGACCGCGGTGTGGCCGTCGATCTCGATGCGCGCGCCCAGGCGGACCAGCTCGTTGACGTGCATGAAGCGGTTCTCGAAGATCGTCTCGGTGACGACCGAAGCGCCGTCGGCCAGGCAATTCAGCGCCATGAACTGCGCCTGCATGTCGGTCGGGAACCCCGGATATTCGCTGGTCCGAAAGCCGACCGGCCGGCTGCGCCCGCGGCTCGTCACGCGGATCCATTCCGGCCCCGACTCGATCGCCACCCCGGCCTCGCGCAGCTTGTCGATCACCACCTCGAGATGGTCGGCACGCGCCCGCCGCAGCACCACACTGCCGCCTGCCGCGGCAACCGCGCAGAGAAAGGTGCCGGTTTCGATCCGGTCAGGAACGATGCAGTGTGCCCCCTCGCCCGCCAAGCCGTGCAGCGCGGCGACGCCCTCGATGCGGATCCGTGTGGTGCCGTGCCCTTCGATCTTCGCGCCCATCGCGATCAGCATCTCGGCGAGGTCGGCGATCTCGGGCTCCTGCGCCGCGTTGTCGAGCCAGGTCTCGCCCTGCGCGAGCGTGGCCGCCATCAGAAAATTTTCGGTCCCGGTGACGGTCACCATGTCGGTCGCAATGCGCGCACCCGCGAGACCGCCCGGCGCGCTGGCGACGATATAGCCGTGCTCGACGGTGATATGCGCGCCCATCGCCTGCAGTCCCTTGATATGCTGGTCGACCGGCCGCGAGCCGATCGCGCACCCGCCGGGCAGCGAGACGCGGGCGTGGCCGCAGCGCGCGAGCAGCGGACCGAGCACGAGGATGGAGGCACGCATCGTCTTCACGAGTTCGTAGGGCGCTTCGGGCGAGACGATCTCGCGCGCATTCAGGGTGACGCTGTCGCACCCGGCGTCGCCCGCGTGCACCGCCACGCCCATGTTGCGCAGCAACCTTTGCATCGTCGCCACGTCCTGCAGGCGCGGCACGTTGCGCAGCGCCACCGGCTCGGCCGTCAGCAGCGCCGCGCAGAGCTCGGGCAGCGCCGCATTTTTGGCGCCGGAGATGGTGACCTCGCCTTCGAGGCGTCGGCCGCCGCGGATGCGCAACTTGTCCATGGCTCAGTCCTGCACGCCGGTGGCGGCGAATTCCGCCGGTGTGAGCGTCTTCATCGACAGTGCATGGATCTGCTCGCGCATGCGCTCGCCGAGTGCGGCGTAGACCTGCTGATGGCGCTGGACGCGGCTCGCGCCCTCGAACGCCGGCGAGACGATGGTGGCGAAGAAATGCCGGCCGTCGCCTTCGACCTGAAGATGCTCGCAGGGCAATCCGCTGGCAATGAAGCCGCGGACGTCGGCGGGGGTGGGGTCGCTCATGGTCGATGCAGGCTTAGTGGCGAATTTTGTACCCGATACGCAGCAGGTGCAGCGCGAGCGCGCACACCGCGACGAGGCTCGCACCGACGATGGCGAAGCTCGTCCACGGCGCGACATCGCTCACGCCGAAAAAGCCGTGGCGAAAGCCGTCGATGATGTAGAAGAAGGGATTGAGGTGCGACAGGCCGCGCCAGAACGGCGGCAGCGAGCCGATCGAATAGAAAACCCCCGACAGAAAGGTCATGGGCATCACGACGAAATTCTGGAATGCCGCGATCTGGTCGAACTTCTCGGCCCACAGCCCGGCGATCAGGCCGAGCGCGCCCATCAGCGCCGCACCGGCGAAAGTGAACGCGAGCACCCACAGCGGATGGGCGAGCTGCAGCGGCGCGAACCACACCGTCACCAGCAGCACCCCCGAACCGACGGCGAGGCCGCGCACCACCGAAGCGCCCACATAGGCGACGAACCAGGCCCAGTGCGAGAGCGGTGCGAGCAGCAGGAAGACGAGGTTGCCGGTGATCTTGCTCTGGATCAGCGACGAGCTGCTGTTGGCGAAGGCGTTCTGCAGCACGCTCATCATCACCAGGCCGGGGATGAGAAAGCTCGTATAGCCCACGTCGCGATAGACCTGGACCCGGCCTTCGAGGACGTGGCCGAAGATCAGCAGGTACAGCACCGCGGTGAGCACCGGCGCGGCGACCGTCTGCACCGCCACCTTCCAGAAGCGCAGGGTTTCCTTGTAGAGCAGCGCGCGCGTGCCGGACAGCAGCCCGCCGCGCGTCATGCGACGGCCTGCTTCGAACGCGGTGGCGTCGGCGCGACGGGGTGCGGATGCGGCGCCTGCATGATCTCGAGAAAAACGTCCTCCAGGTCGGCGCGGCCGATCTCCAGATCCTGCGGGGCGCAGCCAGCGCGGCGCAGCAGGCCGAGAACGGCCTCGACCTCGGCCGCATCGTGCGCCTTGACCTGCACCGTGCGGCCGGTGACTCGCGACTGCGCCGCGAGTTCGGCCGGCAGCGGCCCGTCCAGCTTGAAGCGCAGCATCGTGCTCGCGGTCCCGGCGAGCAGTGCGGAGGTGGTGTCGAGCGCCACGACGCGGCCGAGCTTGAGCATCGCGATGCGCGAGCACAGCGCTTCGGCCTCCTCGAGATAGTGCGTGGTCAGCAGGACGGTGTGGCCGTCCTTGTTGAGGCGGGCGATGAACTGCCACAGCGTCTGGCGCAGTTCGACGTCGACGCCGGCGGTCGGCTCATCGAGCACGATCACCGGCGGACGGTGCACCAGTGCCTGCGCCACCAGCACGCGGCGCTTCATGCCGCCGGAAAGTTGGCGCATATTCGCGTTCGCCTTGTCGGCCAGACCCAGGTGCGCCAGCAACTCGTCGATCCAGGCCTCGTTCGCACGCATGTCGGTACGCATTCCGAAATAGCCGCCCTGGATGCGCAAGGCTTCGCGCACCGTGAAGAAGGGATCGAAGACCAGCTCCTGCGGCACGATCCCGAGGCTGCGGCGCGCCATCGCATAGTCGGCAACGACATCGTGGCCGAGCACGCTGACGCTACCTTTCGAAGCGCGCGCGAGCCCGGCGAGGATGCTGATCAGGGTTGTCTTGCCGGCGCCGTTCGGGCCGAGCAGGCCGAAGAATTCGCCGGCTTGGATATCGAGGCTCACATCATCAAGCGCGTGCACCTCGAAACGCGCCGAGCGGTAGGTCTTGAAGACATTTCGAAACGAGATCGCCGGCATGAAGCGCGGGATTGTAGGCAGGCGCTGCCTGCGGGCCACGACCCACGCCATGCGCTCGAACCCGATTCGGCCGCCGCAGCGCTGGTG
>JBDSEG010000392.1:0-5006 GCA_039920165.1 Burkholderiaceae bacterium | reverse complement strand
CGGCACGCGGCAGCCGCTGGGTGCCACCGGCGCCGGGGATGATGCCGAGCTTGATCTCCGGCTGGCCGAACTTCGCGCTGTCGGCGGCAATGATGAAGTCGCACATCATCGCCAGCTCGCAGCCGCCGCCGAGCGCGAAGCCGGCGACCGCGCCGATGACCGGCTTGCGCACGCGGCGGATGGTTTCCCAGTTGCGCGTGATGAAGTCGGACTTGTAGACATCCATGTAGGTCCACGAGGCCATCGCGCCGATATCGGCGCCGGCCGCGAAGGCCTTGGCGCTGCCGGTGATGACGATGCAGCCGATGGTCTCGTCGGCGTCGAATGCGAGCAGTTCGGCGCCGAGTTCGTCCATCAGGCCGTCGTTCAGCGCATTCAACTGCTGCGGTCGGTTCAGCGTGACGAGCGCGATGCGCAGCGGCCCCGGGCCGCGCACTTCGGTCAGCAGAAACTGTCGCTCCATGGGCCGCTTTCGGGTGTGCAGTGTTACGCACTATACGGGCGGCAAACGCCGCGGCGCGGGTCCGTCGGCGGCCGGTGCGGGCTACCCTTCGGGCCTATGCAATTGCCATACCGCAAGACGGCCCGGGGTCAGCTCGAAATCGATGCCCGCGTCGACCGGCTCGCCCCGCGCCTGCGCACGACGCTCATCCTCGTCGACGGCAAGCGCGACGGCGCGGCGCTGGCCCGTCTGTGTCCTGGCGACTGCGAAGCCGCTCTCGCCACGCTGCTTGCGGGCGGCTATATCGAGAGCCTGGCACACGCCGCGCCGCCCGGCGCCGGCCTGCTGCCAGCCGCTGCTGCCGCCGCGCCGGCGCTCCCGGCCGCCAAGCTCGTGGCCCAGCGCTCCGAGCCCACCGGCCTGGATCCACGCGCCCTGGCGCAACTGCGCCGGGATGTGGTGCGCCACCTCATCGACCGGCTCGGACCGATGGTCGAGGGCCTCGCGATGCGAATCGAAAAGTCCGCGAATGCCGAACAGCTGCTGCCGCATTTGCAGCGTGCCTACCAGCTGCTGCGCGACCAGCGCGGCGCGGCGATGGCGGACGAGTTCGAGCAGCGCTTCGTCGCCGCCGTATCGGTCTGACCGGCGTTCGATCGTCACGGCCCGGCGAGTTCGGGCCGGCGCGCGATGATGAGATCGATGAATGTCTGCGGGTCCTGCTCGATGCGGATGCGCACCGGCAGATAGCGCAGCGCCGGCGCAAACCAGATCTCTGCGACCAGGTCGCCGCTCTTCTGCACCGCGCGGCGCGGCTTGAGATGGAAGGTCTGCAGCGTTCCGAACGGCGCGACGATCACTTCCTCGCCGAGCACGTCGTAGATCCAGCGGTCGATCTTTTTCGGCAGCGCGAGCGGCACCTCGATCGTGCCGCCGACGCGCAGCAGCTCGGGCCGGGTCGAGAACAGATAGCTGAGCTGGATGAACTGGCTTGCGGTGTCCTGCACGCCGGGCAGGCGCTCGCGCCGCCCGCCGTCGGCCATGACGATGGCGTCGGGCTCGAAATGCATGGTGAGGCGGCGCCGGTCGCGAAATGCGGCCTTGGTGTCCTCGTCGTAGCGGTGCGGCGAGAGGCCGGCCTCGGTGAGCTCGCCGTCGCTGCTCATGCGCCGCGTGATGATTGGTGCGAATGCCGGCCCGACGGTGATGTCCAGATGCACCTGGTAGCGGTTATCGGCGCGAATCCACTGCACTTGCGCGTCGCCCGCCACTTCGCCGCGAACATTGCCGGTGAGCACGTAGCTGACGCGGGTCGAGTTCGGCCATTCGAAGCGCGTGCCGGTGCCCGAGCTGGCGGCGGCGGAGGTCGGTGGGGCAGCCGATGCGGATTCGGCGAGCGGCGCTGGCGCGGCGGCCTCCGGGAGGGCCGGGGACGGATCCGGAGGCGCCTCGATGCGCGGTTCGGGCTGAGTCTGCGCCAGCGGTTCGGGTGGCAGCTCCGGGGCCGGCTCGACCTTCGGTTTCGGTTTCGGCTCGGCCTTCGGTGCCGACGCCGCACGCCGCGGGGGCGCGGCGCGCGCTGGTGCAGGCGGCGGCGCGGCGACCGGCGCGACGGACGGCGGCGCGGTCGGTTCGAGTTCGCGCACATAGGCCACCTCGATGCGGGCCGGCATCGCGGCCTCGAGGTTGAAATCGCGCATGCGCTGCGCAACCTCGCGCGTCACGAGCGCATGCACCAGAAGCACGGCGGCAACCAGCGCCAGCCAGGCGGCACGACGCCGCCCGGGGTGCGGCTTCAGCTCCCGAGCCATGCCTTGCGAAGCGCGAGCGCGGACGGCGGCGGGTTGCTGGCCAGCGCGAGCACGACCGCGCCCACCGCCGCGGACGCCGCCGGCAGCGTGAGCGACAGCCGCAACACGCGCTGATCGCGCGCGACCAGCAGGGGCGCGGGTACCCCGTCGGCCAGCAGCCGCAGCGCATCGTCGAGCCGGCGCAGACGCCAGTCGCCGAGTGTGAGCAATTCGTCGCCGGCCGCGAGCCCGGACTGTTCGGCCGCGCTGCCGCGTAGCACGTGGGTCACGCGCACGCCGGTCAGCGCGCTTTCGCTGACCCGCAGCCCCAGGCGCTGCGCGAGCGTGGCCGGCTGCGCCTGCCAGTCGACGCCGGCTGCAGCAAGCAGCGCGGCCAGCGGCAGATCGCCGGTGCCGTGGACCCAGGCCGCGAGTTCGACCGCATACGAGCGCGCGCCGACAGCTTCGAGCGCCCCGGCGATATCGGCCTCGTCGAGCGGGCCGCCCGCACTCGATTGCCACAGCGCGCGCATCACGTCGTCGAGCGTGCCCTTGCCTTCGCGGCGCAGCGTGAGGTCGAGCGCGAGCGCGACCAGCGAGCCCTTGGCGTAGTAGCTCACGGTCGCATTCGGCGTGTTCTCGTCGGCGCGATAGAACTTGGTCCAGGCCTCGAAGCTCGATTGCGCGACGCTGTGCACCGCGCGCCCCGGCGTCGCCAGCACGGCGCTCGCGGCCTTGGCGACGAGCTTGAGATAGCGCGCCGGATCCAGCAGTCCGGCGCGCAGCAGCATCAGGTCGTCGTAATAGGCCGTGTGGCCCTCGAAGAACCACAACAGCTCGGTGTAGTTCTCGCGCTCGTAGTCGTAGCGCGCGAACTCGCGCGGGCGCATCCGCTTCACGTTCCAGGCGTGGAAATATTCGTGGCTGATCAGGCCCAGCAGGTTGGCGTAGCCCTCGGCGCCGTCCGTTCCGCCCGCATCCCCGCGGCGAGGCAGGTCGCGCCGCGCCGCCAGCAAGGCGGTGCTCGCGCGATGCTCGAGCCCGCCGTGGCCGTCCTCGGCGGTATTGAGCAAAAAGACATAGCGCCCGAACGGCGGCCGCGCAGCGTCGGCGCCGCCGTGCCAGAAGGCGATCTGCGTCGCGCAGATGCGCATGGCATCGGCAAGCAGCCGGGGCGAATCGAAGTCGGGCAGCGCGCCCGCGACGACGAATTCGTGCACCACGCCCGCAGCTGTGAACTCGCCGCGCCAGAAGCGACCGAGCTCGAACGGATGGTCGACGAGCTCGTCGTAATCGGCGCTCGCGTAGCGCTGCGCCGTCGCGCCATCGGCACGCGGCATCGCCGTCGCGACCTGCCAGCCGTCGGGCAGGTGGATGAGCTCGATCGCGTGCGGCTGCGCTTCGCATCCGTGCACCCGCAGGCATACGCCGGTGCCGTTGAAGAAGCCGCGCTGCGCATCGAGGTAGGCGGCGCGCACCGAGCTGTCGAAGGCATGCACCCGGTAGCGCACGGTCAGCGGCGCATCACCGCGGCAGTCCAGGCGCCAGTTCGCCTTGTCGATCTGCTCGACGGCGACCGACCGTCCGTCCTGCTCGGCGCTCAGGTGCGACAGATGACGCGCGAATTCGCGCACCAGGTAGCTGCCGGGAATCCAAACCGGCAGGCTCACGGTCTGGCCTGCAGCCGGTTGGGCGATGGCGAGTGCGACGCTGAACTGGTGCGAACGGGCTTCGGCGAGGCAGATTCGGTACTCGATCATCGAACCGATTGTCGCGCCTGCCCCCGCTGCGCCGGCTCTGCGCGACGCACCTTGGATGCGGCCCCGGCAGCACCCGTCACCGCGTCACGTTCAGGACTTGCCCTGCGCCGCGGCCAACATCTTCTCGATCTCGGCCGGCGCCATCGCGCCGGGGATGCGCTTGCCGTCCTCGAATACCAGCGCCGGGGTGCCGGTCACCTTGAACTTGCGGCCCATCGCGGTGTTGCGGGTGAGCGCCGCGGTATCGCACTCCCCGACATTGCGTGGTGGCGCAGTGCCGTTGACCATCCAGTCGCGCCAGACCTTGGTATTGTCCTTGGCGCACCAGATATCTCGCGACTTCTCGGGCGAATCGCCGCCCAGGATGGGGAACAAAAAGGTATAGACGGTCACATCCTTGACGTTCGCCAGATCCTTCTCGAAGCGCTTGCAGTAGCCGCAGTTCGGGTCCGCGAAGACGACCAGCTTGCGTGCCCCGGTGCCCTGTTTGAAGACGATCGCATCGGCCAGCGGCAGCGTCGCGAAATCGATCGCGGTCAGCTTGGCGATGCGCGCTTCGGTGAGGTTGGTCTTGGTCTTGGTGTCGATGAGCTGACCTTCGATCAGGTGGTTGCCTGCCGCATCGGTATAGAAGATGTCCGTGCCCACGCGGATCTCGTACAGGCCCTTGAGCGGCGCTTCGCGCACCTCGTCGATCTTCGGAAAACTGGGCAGGCGCTCGGTGATCGCCTTGCGGATCGCGGCCTCCTGGGCCTGCACCGGCAGGGCGAGCGCGGCGAGCGAGAGCACGGTGATCGACAGGATCGGCTTGAACATGGCGGGCTTTCAGGAGTTGAGCGCGCGGGCGGTGAGCCAGCGCTTCAGGGGGGCGAGACTGTTGACCAGATTCAGACCGCGGTTGCGAAGTTCCCGGGCCAGCGGCGCGGGGTGGGTATACACATTCTCGATCGCATCGGTCAGCAGCGCCATCGCCCAAGTCGGCGTGGCGCGCTCGCGCACATAGCGACGCAGCAG
>JBDSEG010000391.1:0-5067 GCA_039920165.1 Burkholderiaceae bacterium | reverse complement strand
CAGCCAGTGGACGGCTTTCAGGTGGTCGGCCTCGCCATCGACCACGAGGTGCCGGTGCGCGAGTTTCTGGCCAGCCGGCCGGTCTCGTTTCGGATCGGGCTCGCCGGACCGGCCGGCATCGAACTCGCGCGGGCCTTCGGCAATCGGGAGGGCGGCCTGCCCTTCACCCTGGCCTTCGACGCCGCCGGGCGCGCGATCGGACAGCATCTCGGGGCCCTTAAACAGGCCGATCTGGAGCGCTTTGAACGCGCAGCGAAAGGCGACGATAAGGTGAAAAAGCCGCCGCCCGCCTGAGGATGGCAGGGGCTTGATGCAAAATCCGCTCCCCTGTCGGCGCTGGGCAGGTGTCCACGGCCTGCTTGCCGCGACAAGACAAATACCAGGAGCGGCAACCAATGGACCTGCGAAAACTCAAGACCCTGATCGACCTCGTTTCGGAATCGAATATCTCGGAGCTCGAGATCACGGAAGCGGAGGGCAAGGTTCGCATCGTCAAGGCCGATCCGGTCGCCGCCCCGAGTCAGCCGCTCTATCTGAGCGGCATGCATATGGGCCAGGCGCCAGCGCCAATCGCGCCCGCCGCCGCCCCCGCCCTGCCGCCCGCGCCGGAAGCCGCACCCGAACCCGCCAGACATATCGTCAAGTCGCCGATGGTGGGCACCTTCTATCGGGCCTCGAGCCCGGGGGCGAAATCCTTCGTCGATGTCGGCAGCCCGATCAAGGAGGGCGAGCCGATCTGCATCATCGAAGCGATGAAGATCATGAACGAAATCGAGTCCGACGGCTCGGGGTCGGTAAGCCAGATCCTGTGCGAGAACGGTCAGGCGGTGGAGTTCGGACAGCCGCTGTTCGTCATCGGCTAGGCCACCCGTGTTCAAGAAAATATTGATCGCAAATCGCGGAGAGATCGCGCTGCGGATTCAACGCGCGTGCCGTGAGTTGGGCGTCAAGTCGGTGGTCGTGTATTCCGAAGCCGACCGCGACGCCAAGTACGTAAAGCTCGCCGACGAGGCGGTGTGCATCGGCCCCGCTGCGTCGGCGCAAAGCTACCTCAACATGCCCGCCATCATCTCGACCGCCGAGGTGACCGACGCCGAGGCGATCCACCCCGGCTATGGCTTCCTGTCCGAGAACGCGGACTTCGCCGAGCGGGTCGAGAAGAGCGGCTTCACCTTCATCGGGCCGACGCCCGAGGCGATCCGCACCATGGGCGACAAGGTTGCGGCCAAGGTCGCGATGATCAAGGCCGGCGTGCCCTGCGTGCCGGGCTCGGAGGGCGCGTTGCCCGACGACCCGAAGGAGATCATCAAGGCGGCGCGAGCGATCGGCTACCCGGTGATCATCAAGGCCGCCGGCGGCGGCGGCGGGCGTGGCATGCGGGTCGTGCAGACCGAGGCGGCGCTGGTGCACGCGGTCTCGACGACGCGGGCCGAGGCCGGCGCGGCGTTCTCGAACAGCGCCGTGTACATGGAGAAGTTCCTCGAGAACCCGCGCCACATCGAGATCCAGGTGCTGGCCGACGAGCACAAGAATGCGGTCTGGCTGGGCGAGCGCGACTGCTCGATGCAGCGCCGCCACCAGAAGATCATCGAGGAGGCGCCCGCACCCGGCATCGCGCGGCGCGTGATCGAGCGCATCGGCGACCGCTGCGCCACCGCCTGCAAGCGCATCGGCTACCGCGGCGCCGGCACCTTCGAATTCCTGTACGAGAACGGCGAGTTCTTCTTCATCGAGATGAATACCCGGATCCAGGTCGAGCACCCGGTGACGGAATGGGTCACCGGGATCGACCTGGTGCAAATGCAGATCCGCGTCGCCGCGGGCGAGAAACTGCCCTTCACGCAGCGCAATATCCAGATGCGCGGCCATGCGATCGAGTGCCGGATCAATGCCGAGGACCCGTACAAGTTCACGCCCTCGCCCGGCCGCATCACGATGTGGCACCCGCCGGGCGGGCCGGGGGTGCGGGTCGATTCGCACGCCTACACCAACTATTTCGTGCCGCCCAATTACGACTCGATGATCGGCAAGATCATCACCCACGGCGATACCCGCGATCAGGCTCTGGCGCGCATGCGGATCGCGCTGTCGGAGACCGTGGTCGAGGGCATCTCGACCAATATCCCGCTGCACCGCGAACTGATGGTCGATGCCAAGTTCATCGAGGGCGGGACCAACATCCATTACCTTGAAGGCTGGATGAGCCAGCACAAGCGCTGAGTCGCTCCGGCATGGTCGAACTGCTGCTGCTGGCGCCGCGCGACCGGGTCGAGCGGGTTTCGGACGCGTTGATGGACGAACTCGGCGCGCTCTCGGTCTCGGTCGAGGATGCCGACGCCGGCACGTCCGCCGAGGACGCGCTGTTCGGCGAGCCCGGGATGCCGGCGCCGCGCCAGGGCTGGCAGCGTTCGACGATCACCGCCTTGTTCATCGAGGACAGCGTGGCAACCGAGGCGCTGGCGCTGCTGCTCGCGCAGGATTTCGCCGATGACGTGCGACTGCTCGCGTTGCAAGCCGTGCCCGACACCGACTGGGTACGCCTCACGCAATCGCAGTTCACGCCGGTCGAAATCGCGCCGGGTTTCTGGATCGTGCCAAGCTGGCACGAGCCGCCGGCCGAGGCGCGCACGATGATGCGGCTCGACCCCGGCCTGGCCTTCGGCACCGGCACGCACCCGACGACGCGGATGTGCCTGGCGTGGGCGGCACGCGCTTCGGCATCGAAGCGCGCCTGGGGTCGGGTGCTCGACTATGGATGCGGCTCGGGCATTCTGGCGATCGGTGTCGGCCTGTTCGGAGCGGCCGATATCGATGCGGTCGATATCGATCCGGCCGCGGTCCAGGCCACGATCGACAATGCCCAGCGCAACGGCGTGACGCTCCTCGCCGGTCTACCCGACGCGGTCCACGGGGCCTACGACACGGTTTTCGCCAATATCCTCGCCACGCCGCTCAAGCTGCTCGCGCCGCTGCTGTGCGGTCATGTCGCGGCCGGCGGCTCGCTGGTGCTGGCGGGCATCCTCGCGCGCCAGGCCGACGAACTGAAGGCGGCCTACGCGCCGTGGCTCGCCATCGAGGTCGAGGACGCCATCGACGGCTGGGTCCTCATGACCGCGCGGCGCGCCGCAACGCCGGGCGCGCCGGGCTCGCATGCCAATACACGTGGCAACATCGCGCCATGAGCCTGGCGACCTCCTGCACGTCCTGCAGCACCGTATTCCGCGTCGTCCAGGACCAGCTCAAGGTGTCCGAGGGCTGGGTGCGTTGCGGCAAATGCGGCGAGGTCTTCAGCGCGCTCGAAGGGCTGTTCGACCTCGAACGCGACGGCAGGCCGAGCCGGCCCGCGCCGGCGCAGGTGCCCGCGCCTGCCGCGGAGCAGGAAGGCTTGCCGCGGTCCCGGGCCGATGCCGCGTACGCCGCATTCATCAAGCATGAACCCGAACCGGCGCCGGCGGCAGTGGCCCATCACGAGCCCGAAGTGTCGATGCCACTGCCCGCGTGGGCCGAAGCACCGGCCCCGACACCGGCTGCCAGCCGCGACCGGCCCGATTTCGCCGATGCGCGCTTCGATTCCGAATTCGAGACCGAGCTCGCGCCCGCGCTGCAACACGAGTCCGCGCCCGATACCGCGCAGCCTGCCGAGCCCGCCGAAGCCGGCTCGGAATTCGTCGAATCGATGCTCGCCGACGAATCGGCGCCGGCCTTCGTGCGGCACGCCGACCGCCGTGCGCGCTGGCTCGACCCGCGCCTGCGCGTCGCGCTCGCGGCGGCGTCGATCGCCCTCGTCCTGCTGCTCGCCATGCAACTGGTGCACCAGCGGCGTGACTTGATCGCAGCGACCTGGCCTGCGCTGCGCGGGCCTCTTTTCGGCTGGTGCTCGCTCGTGGGCTGCAGCATCGAGCCGCTGCGCCGGATCGAGGACATCTCGGTCGAGGCGACCGCGCTCACGCGCAGTCCGGCGCCGGATGCGTTCGCGCTCTCGGTCACTCTGCGCAACCGTAGCGACGTCGGCCTGGCGACGCCATGGGTCGAGCTGACGCTGAAGGAAGGCGAACTGCCGTTCGCGCGCCGCATGCTCGCTCCGGACGATTTCCGCACCCCGCTCGCGGTGTTGCCGGCCGGCGCCGAATCGACGCTGCAGCTGCTGCTGACGGCCGGCAATCCGCGCGTCAACGGCTACAGCGTCGAGATCTTCTATCCCTGACGCTCCCGCGTCGGTCCCCTTTCTTCTGGAGTCTTCATGTCGGCACTGGTCTGCGGCTCGCTCGCGTTCGACACCATCACCAATTTCCCGGGCCGATTCGCGCAGCAGATCCTGCCTGAGCAGGTGCACATCCTGAACGTGTCGTTCCTGGTCCCGACGCTGCGGCGCGAGTTCGGCGGCTGCGCGGGAAATATCGCCTACTCGCTGGCCGGACTCGGCGGCACGCCGGTCGTGCTGGCGGCCGTCGGCAGCGACGGCGCCGAGTACGTGCAGCGGCTCGAATCCTTCGGCGCGCGAATCGAACATGTGCGCAGCGTGCCCGACAGCTATACGGCGCAGGCAATCATCATCACCGACGCCGACAACAACCAGATCACCGCCTTCCACCCTGGCGCCATGCAGTCGGCGCACGAGACCGCGGTGCCGGCCGACCCCGATATCGCGATCGCCATCGTCGCCCCCGACGGCCGCGAGGCGATGCTGCAGCACGCGGCGCAACTCGCACACGCCGGCATCCCGTTCGTCTTCGACCCCGGCCAGGGCCTGCCGATGTTCGACGGCGCCGAACTGCGCGCCTTCGTCGAGCAGGCGAGCTGGGTCGCGGTGAACGACTACGAGGCGCGCATGCTGTGCGAGCGCACCGGCCTCGATCTGGAGGCGCTGTCGCGCTCGCACCTGAAGGGCGTGATCGTTACGCTGGGCGCCGAGGGCTGCGAGGTCTGGCAGCAGGGAGTGCGCCGTATCGTGGCCGGGGTCGCCGCGAGCGAGGTGGTCGACCCGACCGGCTGCGGCGATGCCTTTCGAGGCGCCCTGCTCTTCGGCCTGGAGCGCGGCTGGAACCTGCCTCGCTGCGTCGCCCTCGG
>JBDSEG010000390.1:0-2582 GCA_039920165.1 Burkholderiaceae bacterium | reverse complement strand
AGGCGAAGAAGCGCGAGCCGATCTGCACGACTTACCGCTCGTACTGGGTCTGCGGCATGGGCCCGCCGTCGTCGGGCGGGATCACGGTCGCTTCGACCCTCGGCATCCTCGAGAACTTCAACCTCGGCCTGTACCCGCCGTCGGCGCCCGACGGCGAAGGCGGCAAGCCCGCGGTGTTCGCGGTGCACCTGGTCAGCGAGGCCGAGCGCCTGGCCTACGCGGATCGCGACAAGTACATCGCCGACACCGACTTCCAGGCCCTGCCCGGCGGCACCTGGGACACGCTGCTGAACAAATCCTACCTGCGCAGCCGCGCCGGGCTGATCAGCTTCAGCGCCAGCATGGGCACGGCGCAGGCCGGCAACCTCGGGCTGGTGCCGCTCGGCACCTCGACCAGCGCCGAGCGCGGCACGACCCACATGACGATCGTCGACAGGCACGGCAATGCGGTGGTGATGACGACGACGGTCGAGAGCGGTTTCGGTTCGTTCCACATGACCCAGGGCTTCGTCCTGAACAACCAGTTGACCGACTTCTCGGCGACCCCGACGGATGCGGCCGGCCTGCCGATCGCCAACCGCGTCGCTGCCGGCAAGCGGCCGCGCAGTTCGATGGCGCCGACGCTGGTCTTCAAGACCGCGACCGACGGCACGCGCGGCGATTTCCACCTGGGCACCGGCTCGCCCGGTGGCAGCACGATCATCCAGTACGTCGTCAAGACGCTGGTCGGCGCGCTCGACTGGGGGCTGGATGCGCAGCAGGCGACCGCGATGGTCGACTTCGGCGCCGCCAACACGATCACGACCAACGTCGGCGGCGAGCACCCGAACATCGAGGCGAGCGCCGGCGGCGCCAACGATGCCCTCGTCGCCGGCTTGCGCGCGATGGGGCACACTGTCTCGGTGAATGCGCAGTCGAGCGGCATCTCGACGATCCTGCGCAGCCAGGTGAACGGGGCCGCGGTACTGACCGGCGGCGCCGACCCGCGGCGCGAAGGCATCGTCCTCGGCGATGCGTTCACGCCTTGAGCCTTCCCCCGTGAAGCTCGAGGGCAGCAGGAGGCGACCGCGGCGGCGGGCATTGAGCCGGCGACGAGGTTGGGCGTCTAATCGGCTCGTAAGCCGCTTCGGTGGTCGTCAGGAAAAATGCGCTGGGAGCCGCACCATGCCTATACGCAGCGAGACCCGCGTCGCTTGCGATCGACGAGTTCCGCGAGTGCGTCGCGCGTGGCAACCGGCCCGCGAGACCGCAGCATGACCCGCCGCTGGCGGCTGTTCCCGAAGTACGCGCTGTTGATCATCGCGCTGGTGACCGGCATGCTGCTGGCGAGCGGCGCCGTCGGCATCTATTTCTCGTACCGCGAGAACCAGGATCACCTGATCGCGTTGCAGGTCGAGAAGGCGCAGGGTGCGGCGACGCGGATCGAGCAGTACGTGCAGGACATCGAGCACCAGCTCGGCTGGACCGCGCTGCCGCGCATGGACGGCGCCGGCGCCGATGCGCTCGAATCGCGCCGGATCGAATATCTGAAGCTGCTGCGCCAGGCACCGGCCATCACCGAGGTGACCTGGATCGACCCGGGCGGCCGCGAGCAGTTGCGCGTCTCGCGGCTGGCGATGGACGCGCTCGGCAGCGGCACCGATGTGTCCGGCGAGGCGAAGTTCACGGCGGTCAACGCCGGCAAGACCTATTTCGGACCGGTCTACTTCCGCAAGGGGACCGAGCCCTACATGACGATCGGCCGGCCGGCCGGCAACGGCGGGGTGACCGCGGCTGAAGTCAATCTGAAGTTCGTCTGGGAGGTCGTGTCGCGCATCCGCATCGGCGAGAAAGGCCTGGCCTACGTGGTCGACGCCGATGGCACGCTGATCGCGCACCCCGACATCAGCCTGGTGCTGAAGAAGACCGACCTGAAGGCGCTACCCCAGGTCGCTGCGCTGAGCCGGCCCGACGCGGCGGCCGCGCCCGAAGTCGCTCGCAACCTCCAGGGCGAGCCGGTGCTGTCGGCATTCGAGCGCATTCCGACTCTCGCCTGGACCGTGTTCGTCGAGTCGCCGCGCGCCGAGGCGTTCGCGCCGCTCTACGTGACGCTGCAGCGCATGGCGCTGGTGCTGGTCGCCGCCCTGCTGATCTCGATCGCGGCGAGCTTCTTCCTCGCACGCGCGCTGGTGCGGCCGTTGCGCACACTGCAGGAAGGCGCGGCCCGGATCGGCGCCGGCGAACTGGATCTGCGCATCGCGGTGCACACCGGTGACGAGCTCGAAGGTCTGGCCGAGCAGTTCAACCGCATGGGCCTGCAGTTGAGCGAGTCGTATGCCGGCCTCGAGCGCAAGGTCGAGCAGCGCACCGCCGAGCTGAGCGTGGCGCTCGATTACCAGACCGCGATCAGCGCGGTGCTGCGGGTGATCAGCCAGTCGCCGACCGATGTGGCACCCGTGTTCGAGGCCATCCTGGAGAGCGCTTCGCGCCTGTTCGGCAGCCCGGTCTCGGCGGTCTTTCGCTTCGACGGCGAGCTCGTCCACCTGGCCGCCACGCGCAACTGGCCGGCCGGGGCGATAGAGGATGCGCAGCGCCTGTATCCG
>JBDSEG010000389.1:0-11088 GCA_039920165.1 Burkholderiaceae bacterium | reverse complement strand
CGAAGGCCCCTGTGAGACCCGCAGCCCGCAGGGTGCCGGAAGGCCACGACGGGCCCCAAGATGTAGCGCCAGGCAAGCCAAGCTGGAGCGCCTGTTTATGAGCTTCCCGCCGCGCCTTCCGACACGGCTAGTCATACCGCAACCACCAGGAGTTTGTCTATGAGCAGCGAGTTCTTCGCCGGCCTGGACTGGGCCGTGCAGACGCACGCGGTGTGCGTCATCGACAGCGCCGGCGCCGTGTGTGATCGCTTCGAGATCGCGCACGACCGCGACGGCTTGGCCGAGCTGATGCGACGCCTGGCCCGCTTCGGGACGAGCGTGCGTATTGCCATCGAACGGCCATCGGGCTTGATCGTCGACGCACTGGTCGATGCGGGCCATCAGGTCTTCCCGATCCACCCCAACGCCGTCAAGGCCAGCCGCCCGCGCTATCGCAGCCACGGCGCCAAGAGCGATGCCTCGGACGCCTACTTGCTGGCTGACCTGCTGCGCACCGACGGCCACCGCTGGAACGCGCTGGCGCCGCAATCGGACTCGATCCGTGCCCTGCGCGCCCTGGTGCGTTCGCGCGACGACCTGGTGGCCGCACGCGTCGCCGCGGCCAACCAGCTCACCAGCGCGCTGCAGGGTTTTTGGCCCGGCGCTGCGCTGATCTTCGCCGACGTCGCCTCGCCCATTGGCCTGGCGTTTCTGCGCCGCTATCCCTCCCCGAGCTCGGCCAAGCGGCTGGGCGAGGCGCAACTGCAGCGCTTTTGCCAGCGCCAGCACTACAGCGGCCGACGCAGCCCGGCCGACTTGCTGGCCAGGTTGCGCGCCGCCGCGACGGGTCATGCCGGTGTTCAAACCGAGCAGGCCATGGCGCAGGTGGTGCGTTCGCTGGTGGCGGTGCTCAAGCTCATCGTCGCGCAGATCGCCGAACTCACCAGCCGCATCGAACAGTTCATGCACTCGCTGCCCGACGGCTTGCTCATGATGTCCTTCCCGCGTGCCGGACAGGTTTGCGCCGCGCAGATCCTGGCCGAGTTGGGTGACGTGCGCGAACGCTTCCCCAGCGCCGACAGACTCGCCGCCGAGGCCGGAGCCGTGCCCGTCACCTACCAGTCGGGCAAGACGCGCAGCGTCGCCTTCCGCTGGGCCTGCAACCACCGGCTGCGCCAAGCCATCACGTGTCTGGCCGACAACTCGCGGCATGCCAACGACTGGGCTCGCGGCTTCTACAAAGCTGCTCGCGCTCGCGGCTGCGACCACACCCACGCCATCCGCATCCTCGCTCGCGCCTGGCTGCGTGTGATCTGGCGTGCCTGGACCAACCGCAAACCCTATGACCCGGCACTTCACGGCGCCGCCCTCAAACTCGTCTCCGATCACGGAGGTTGACCCAGGATGTCTCACAGGCCCGCCATGCAATCCTCCTTCGCTGCCGCCCGACGCCTGCAACCCTGCATCAGCTGTGTGCTGCCGGCGTTCAACGAGGCGGCCAATCTGCCCGCATTGCTGGAACGGCTGATCCGCGTGCTGGCCGAGCTGACGCCGCGCTGGGAAGTGCTGGTGGTCGACGACGGCAGCACCGACACCACGCCCGCGGCGATGCTCGGCTGGGTGCACCGGCCCGGCGTGCGCTATCTGCGCCTGTCGCGAAATTTCGGCAAGGAGGCCGCGCTCACCGCCGGCATCGACCGCGCGGAAGGCGACGTGGTGATCCTGATGGACGCCGATGGACAGCATCCCCCCGAACTCATCGCCTCGATGCTGCATGCCTGGAGCGAAGGGATCGACATGGTGTGTACGGCGCGCGATTCGCGGGCCGACGAATCGTTCGTCAAGCGGCTGGGGACGCGCCTGTTCTACCGGCTCGTCAATGCCAGTTCGGCGGTGCCGATCCCGCCCGACGTGGGCGACTTTCGCCTGATGGACCGGTGCGTGGTCGACGCGCTCAAATCCCTGCCCGAGCGCAATCGCTTCATGAAGGGCCTGTATGCCTGGGTCGGGTTTTCGACCCGCGTCATCACCTACATGCCGCAGCCGCGCGCGGTCGGAAGCAGCCGCTTTTCGCTGCGCGGACTGACTCGGCTCGGACTCACCGGCATCACCGCCTTCAGCAATACGCCGCTGCGGGTATGCAGCGCGGCGGGCGCTCTGACGGCGCTTGTCGCGCTCGGCCTCGGCGTGTGGATCGTCTTCGAGCACTATTTCATCGGCCACCCGGTGCCGGGCTGGGCCACGCTCGTCGCGAGCGGCGCTTTCTTCAGCGGCATGCAACTGCTGTCGATCGGCATCCTGGGCGAATATGTCGGGCGCATCTTCGACGAGGTGAAGAGCCGCCCGGTCTACCTGATCGCGCACGAGGCCGGCCGCGGGGCGCTCGACGGTGAAGAGCGCGACGCCGGCGAGGGCGAACCGCGCGGGGTGGTGCGGACGATCCAGCGCGCCGGCGCATGAGTCCGCCTGCGGTCGTCGACGGCAGCCTTCGGACGCTGATGGTGTGCGCCGACGATTTCGGCCTGTCGGCGGGAATCGATCGCGTCGTGCTGGGCCTGGCGGCACGCGGTCGGCTGAGCGCGATCTCCTGCCTCGTCAATTTCGATCGCTGGCCCGTCGCGTCGCTTGCGTTGCGCGATCTGCCGGACGGCGTCGAGGTCGGCCTGCACCTCGACCTCACCGAAGGCCGGCCGTGCAGCGCGACGCTGGCGCAGGCGTGGCCGACGCTGCCGGCACTGCCGCGCCTGATCCTTCGCGCGCACCTGCGCCGGTTGCCGCTGGCGGCGCTGCGGGACGAGATCCATGCCCAGCTCGCGGCCTTCGTCGCCGGCGTTGGCCGCGGCCCGGATTTCATCGACGGTCACCAGCATGTCCACCACCTGCCCGGCATCCGCGAGCAGGTGCTCGAGGCCGCGGCAGCGATCACGCCGCGCCCGCCGCTGCGCGCGACCGGGCGCGTGCGCGGACCGGGCTTTGCGGTCAAGCGAATGCTGATCGAAGCGACCGGCGGATGGTCGCTCGTGCGTGCGATGCGTTCGCGCGCGTGGCCGCACAACGCTGCCCTGCTGGGGGTCTACGATTTCGCGGCCATCGACTACGGTGCGCTGATGCGGCGCTGGCTGGCGAGCGTGCCGCCGCAAGGCGCGCTCCTGTTTTGCCATCCGGGAGACCCGGCCGATCCGGGCGATCCGATCGCGGCGGCGCGCCGCCGCGAAGCCGCGTACCTGGGCAGCGATATGTTTGCGAGCGACCTGCGCGCGGCGGGCGTCGGCCTTGGCAGCGTGTGGCGCTGATCAGCCGAAGCTCCAGCGCCGGTTGATCGCGAAGGTCAGCAGCAAGGCGAGCACGGTGGCGACGACCTGCGCCGCCAGGTAGTGCCAGCCGAGGCGTCCACCGAGCCCCACCACGCCGGCGGAAAACGCCGCACCCAGCACGGCGGTCAACTGGAACCTGCGCCACGAGCGGCCGAGCGCGGCGCGGCGGTCTGCGAATGTGAGGTGGCGGTTGCCGAAGAAGGCGACCTGCGCGCCGACGATCGCGCCGACCGCGGTCGCGGCCGAGGGCGGCCAACCCGCTGCCTCGACGGCGAGCACCAGCAGCGCGTAATGGACCGCGGTCGCACCCGCGCCGACCGCGGCATACGTCAGCAAGCGACGCATCGGATCATCCCAGGGCGCATGGACGATCGACGATCAGGCGCACGGCCGCGCCGGCATTCGCCACAGCCGCGCATGGCGATCCTCGAACAGGGATTGCGCGCCGGCCAGCGGTGCCGGCGCCGCGGCGGCGGTGACGAGCCACCAGGCCCCGGGTCCGCACGCGAGCGCGGCCAGGTTGGCGAGCGGCCAGAGCCGGGCGCGATCGCGATCGGGAGCGAAGCGCGCGGCATCGAGCAGTTCCTTGCGCCAGTTGTCGCGGCGCGGAATATCGGGGTCGGCCCAGTCGCTGGCGACCCATACCGGCTCGCGCAAACGGGCCTCGAAAGGCAGGTCGTAGGGGTACAGATCGACCATCACGACCCGGTCGCCCGCCGCCATCAGCGAGGCGAGCGTGCGTCCCGCTGCGCGATGCGAATTCGGGGCCTGCCATGCGAGTACCGCCACCGTTCCGACACACGCCAGCACCGCGACCGAAAGGGCCGCGCGCCAGCGCCGCCCCGACGACTCGCCAATCGCCAGCGCGAGCAGGGCGCACCAGGGCACGAGCGCCGGCAGCACATAGCCGATGAGTTTCGAACTCGGCAGCGAAAAGAAGCCGACCACGACCACCACCCACCAGCCGAGGAAGACGGCGTGCGGATCGCGCTCGCGCGCCGCGCGCAGATGGCGCCACAGCGCCGGAAGCCACAGCGACCACGGCAGCGCCAGCGCAGGCAGCACCGCGAGATAGAACCAGAACGGCTGCACATTGTTGAAGCCGGCCGCGGCGAAGCGCCGCACATGCTGATCGAGGATGAAATAGTCGAAAAAGCCCGCAAAGCGCATCTGCATCAGTACGAACCAGGGCAGGCCGACGACCGCGAAGACCAGCAGGCCGAGCGGATGCAGCAGCCGCAGCAGCTCGCGCCAGCGCCCCTGCACAAGCAGCCACGGCGCGATCACCAGAGCCGGCAGCACGAACCCGATCAGGCCCTTGGCGAGCAGCGCCAGCGCGCACGCGGTCCAGCCGGCGACGATCCAGCGCAAGGCGGCCGGCCGATCTTCGAGTGCGCGCACGAAGGCCAGCACCGCCGCGCTGATCAGGCCGGCGACCAGCATGTCGTGGTTGGCGAACTGCGCGCCGATGAAGAAGAACGGCGTGGTGGCGAGCAGCACGAGGGCGAGTCCGGCGCGCCGTGCCCCACTGCGCCGGCGCACCGCGAACCACAGCGCCGCCCCCATCAGCCAGGCGCCCAGCAGCGGCGCGATACGGGCCGCGAACGGATGGACGCCGAATGCCGACAGCGCCGCCATGTCGATCCAGTACATCAGCGGCGGCTTGTGGAAGAACGGCAGCCCGTTCAAGGTCGGGACCCAGCCGTCGCCAAGCAGCATCTCGCGCGCGACCTCGGCATAACGGCCTTCGTCGGGCAGCATCAACGGGCGCCAGCCGGCGGTGGCGAGCACCCACAGCGCAAGCGCCACGAGAGGCGGCGCCGGCGACTCGAAACGTCGCCAGGCTGCCGCGTTCAATTCAATCGACCTTCGCGCCCGACGCCTTCACGACCCGGGCCCATTTGGCGGTCTCGTCGGCGATGAAGCGCGCGAAGTCGGCCGGCGGCGCGCCGCCCGGGATCGCGCCCTGCGCCAGCAGCCGCTCCTTCACGGCCGGCAGTGCGAGCGCCTTGGCGGTTTCCTGCTGCAGGCGGGCGACGATATCGGGCGGCGTGCCGGCGGGCGCCAGCAGGCCGAACCACGAGCTCGCCTCGTAGCCCTTGAGCGGTCCGGCCTCGGCGATCGTCGGCAGCTCGGGGATGGCGGCGCTGCGCTGTGCGCTGGTCACCGCCAGCGCCTTTAACTTACCGGCCTTGATCTGCGGTAGCGAGGACGGCAGGTTGTCGAACATCACGTCCATCGTGCCGCCGATCAGGTCGAGCAGCGCCGGCCCCGAGCCGCGGTACGGGAAGTGCAGCATGAAGGTGCCGGTCATCGCCTTAAACAGCTCGCCAGCGAGGTGGATCGAGGTGCCGTTGCCGCTCGACGCCATATTCAGCTTGCCCGGATTCGCCTTCGCATAGCGGATCAGGTCGGGCACGCTGTTGATCTTGTAGGCCTCGGCCTTGGCCGGGTTCATGACCAGCACGTTGGGAACGCCGGCGACCAGCGTGATGGGCACGAAGTCCTTCACATGGTCGTACGGCATCTTCGGGTACAGCGCCGGGTTGATGGCGTGCGTACCCACCGTCCCCATCAACAGGGTGTAGCCGTCCGGCGCCGACTTCGCGACCGCATCGGCGCCGATGTTGCCGCCCGCGCCGGGCTTGTTGTCGACCACGAAGGGCTGGCCGAAGACGCGGCTGAGCTCGGGCGCGATCGCGCGCGCCAGGATGTCGGTAGTCCCGGCCGGGGCGAACGGCACGACGATGCGAACCGGCTTGGTCGGCCAGGCGTCCTGGGCGAGGGATGCGCCCGGCAGGACGGCCGAGCCGGCTGCGGCCGCGAGCAGGTGGCGACGAGAGATTGAATACATGGCAAGGCTCCGTGGGTCGGCCGTGGTACGGCGAAGATCGGTCGCGCAGTGTCGCGCAGGTGCCACCACTTGCGCGACAGGGCTTGCCCGGCCGCGCGCGTCGACCGACAGTAGCGCGCAATCGACCGAGGAAGTGCCCATGCCCGACAACGAGCCCGCCGACGTGGCGCCGGTCACCCGTCGCGAATTTTTGCGCGACTCCGCGCTTTACGGCGTCGCACTCGGCAGCAGCGCCGCCGGCCTGACCGGCTGCGGCGGCGGAACCGCGCCGGAAGGCACCTTCGGTCACGGCGTGGCGAGCGGCGACCCGCTCGCCGACCGCGTGATCCTGTGGACGCGGGTGACCCAGGAGTCGGGCGTCGCGGTCGATGTCGATTGGGAACTCGCGAGCGACCCGCTCTTCACGGCGCTGGTCGCATCGGGCACGGTCACGACCAGCGCGGCGCGCGACTACACCGTCAAGGTCGATGCCGGCGGGCTGCAGCCGGCGACCGTCTACCACTATCGGTTTCGCTTCCGCACCGAGCTGTCGCCGGTCGGCCGCACGCGCACGTTGCCGACCGGGTCGGTCGCGCAGGCGCGCATCGCAGTAAGTTGCTGCGCCGCCTATCCGGTCGGCCAGTTCCACGTCTATGCCGACGTGGCACGGCGCGGCGACCTCGACGCCATGGTGCTGCTGGGCGACTACCTCTACGAGTCGGACCTGAGCCGCGGGCTCGAATTCGCCTCGCGCCTGCTCGGCCGCAACTGGGAGCCCGACCGCGAGCTGATCACGCTGCAGGACTATCGCGAGCGTCACGGCTTCTACCGCGGCGATATCGACCTCAAGGCCATGCACGCGGCGATGCCGGTGATCGCGGTGTGGGACGACCACGACCTGATCAACGGCATCTGGCGCGACGGTGCAAGCGCGCACGATCCGAGCAAGGGCAGCTTCAGCGCGCGCCGTGCGGCCGCGATGCAGGCCTTCCAGGAATGGCTGCCGATCCGCGTGCCCGATCCCGCTGCGCCGCAGAAGATCTACCGCCGCTTCGACTTTGGCAGTCTCGCGACGCTGCACATACTGGACGCGCGCACGCTCGGCCGCGACGAGCAGGCGTCGCGCGCCGACGACCTGTCGGGCGCGACCGCCATCGCCACCCGGCAGATGCTCGGCGCCGAGCAGCAGGCCTGGCTCGAGGCAGGGTTGCAGGCATCGAGGGCGACCTGGCAGGTGCTCGGTTCGCAGGTCTGGATGGGCCGCATGCAACTGCCGGTGAGCGTGCTCGACGATTTCAGCGAGGACGCGATCGCGTCCTTCCTCTCCGCACAGTCCACCCCGGACGCGCAACGCACCGTCGCGCAGCGCGCGCTCGCGAACCAGCCGCGCGCGACGTACAAGAACGACACCTGGGACGGCTATCCCGCGGCGCGCGAGGCGGTGCTGGGCGCGGCACGGCGCAACGACCGCAACCTGGTGGTGTTGGCCGGCGATTCGCACAACGGCTGGGCCAGCGATCTGAAGGATGCGAACGGCGTCGCCGTCGGGGTCGAGTTCGCGACCCCCTCGGTCACCTCGGCCGGGCTCGAACTGGAGTTCCCGCGCATCGGCCGCCAGTTCCTTGCCGACGCCTTCGTGCAGATGGTGCCCGATCTGCGCTACGCGCAGACCAGCGACCGCGGCTATCTGGTCCTCACGCTGACGCCGGCGCAGTCGCGCTGCGACTTCGTCTTCGTCGACTCGGTATTCCAGAACGACGTTGCCTCGCGCATCGGCCGCAGCCTGGCGACCCTGCCCGGCGCAGCGAACCGGCGGGTGGTGGAAGCCTGAGCGAAGCCGCCGCGAGCGCTTCGCGGCGCGGCCGGGCGCGCTCCGCTTTGGCTCGCGGAGCACGGCGGCTCAGCGGCTCACGGCTCGCCGCCATCCGAACCGCGCTGCGCCCTGAACACCTCCAGCGCTCGCTCGATGATGATGCGGTCGGCCGCGTCCTTGTCGCGCACTGTTTGCTTGGTGAGCAGCAAGCCCTCGAGGCTGACGGTGCGCACCGGGATGCCGTCCAGGTCGATCGTCTGCGCGTACTGGCTCAGCGTTTCGTAGGTCTGACCATTCGCGTTGAGCATGATGTCGACGACGAAGGCATCGGCCACGCGGATGTTCTCGCCCTCCTCGAACCAGCTCGGCTCGATGTCTTTGGCGGCCTGGTCGGGCAGCACCATCAACGCCTCTTTGGCGCGTTGCCCTGCCGCCGCGGAAGCCGGGAAGACGATATCGATGTCGGTGGTCGCGCGCTGGTAGCCGTGCGCGGCGAGCGCGTAGCCACCGATCAACAGATATTCGGCGCCATGCTGGTTGAGCGACTTCAGCAACAGCTTGAGGTCGTCCAGTGTCGCAGGCCGGCTGAACTCGTCCATCACGCGCGCCGCGCGGCCAGTAGCCCCATGCCGCGCACCAGGCAGTCCTGCTGGTGCTGGTTGGCGTCGGCATGGTTCTTAAAACGGTAGACGCCCTTGGGCACGAAGGTGCTGGGCGCGAGGCTCGACATGGCTTCGCTGAAGCGGGCGCCTTCGGTCAACAGCAGGCCACTGGCCTGCTGCACGATCTCGGGGGGACGTCTGCGGCCGACTTGTCTCATCGCTGGACTTTCACACCGCGGTTGCTGCCTCGCTTGTCGCCACATACCCCCTTGGGATCGCGCCCAGCAGCCTTCGCGTGTACTCCTGCTGCGGCGCCTCGAGGATCTGCTGCACGCTCGCCTGTTCGACCACCTCGCCGTCCTTCATCACCAGCACCTCGTCGGCCATGAAGCGCACGACCGCGAGGTCGTGGCTGATGAAGATGTAGGCGAGGCCGAGTTCGTCCTGCTGGTCCTTGAGCAGGTTGAGCACCTGCGCCTGCACCGACACATCGAGTGCGCTCACCGCCTCGTCGAGCACCAGCACCTCGGGGTCGAGCGTCAGGCAGCGCGCGATCGCGACGCGCTGGCGCTGGCCGCCCGAGAACTCGTGTGGATATTTCTGCATCGCGCTGTCGTCGAGGCCGACCTTGGCGAGCAGCGCACGGGCGCGTACCTCGCGCTCGGCGCTGTTCTTGCCGATACCGTGGATCGTCATCGGCTCGATCAGGGTTTGTCCGATGGTGAAACGCGGGTTCAGGCTGGCGTACGGGTTCTGGAAGACGACCTGGATGCGCTTGCGCACCGCCAGCATCTCGTGCTTGGAAAGCGCCAGCAGGTCGACGCCGTCGAAGCGCACCTCGCCGCCGACCGGCCCGCCGCTCGGCTCGTGCAGGCGCAGCAGCGCCAGGCCAAGCGTGGTCTTGCCCGAGCCCGATTCGCCGACCACGCCGAGCGTGTGGCCCCTGCGCAGCTGGAAGGTCGCGCCCTTGACGGCGTGGAAGGGCTTGCGGCCGAATACGCCGCTGCGCAGCCAGAAGCTCTTGCGCAGCGCGGTCGCCTCGATGATGACCGGCGCCTCCGGATCCTTGGGCCTGACGATGTGAGCCGAGGCGTTCCCTGCGATGTGGTCGTCGATCACCATCAGGCGCGGCGCGCGCTGCTCCAGCGTTGGCCGGCAGGCCAGCAGCGCCTTCGTGTAGGCGTCCTGCGGCGCGGCGAAGATGCCGGCGACCGGACCCTGCTCGCGCACTGTGCCCTGGCGCATCACGACCACGTGGTCGGCGATCTCGCCCACCACGCCGAGGTCGTGGCTGATGAACAGCATGCTCATGCGGTGGCGCTCCTTCAGCGCCGCGAGCAGTTCCATGATCTGGCGCTGGATCGTCACGTCGAGCGCGGTCGTCGGCTCGTCGGCGATCAGCAGCTTCGGCTCGCAGGCCAGCGCCATCGCGATCATCACGCGCTGCTGCTGGCCGCCCGAGAGCTGGTGCGGGTGCACCGACAGGCGTCGCTTGGGCTCGGGCATTCCGACCTCGTGCAGCAGCGCCTCGGCGCGCGCGATCGCCTGGCGCGGGCTCATTCCCATGTGCTTGACCAGCGGCTCGCAGATCTGCTGGCCGACCGTGAACACCGGGTTCAGCGAGGTCATCGGGTCCTGGAAAACGCAGGCGATCTCCTTGCCGCGGATATGCTGAAGATCGGCCATCGACGCCGCGAGCATGTCGCGGCCGTTGAAGGTGATCGAACCTTCGCGCTCGGCATTGGCCGGCAGCAGGTTGACGATCGCCATCGCGGTCACGCTCTTGCCCGATCCCGATTCGCCGACCAGGGCGACGGTGGTGTTCTCCGGCACGTCGAAGCTGACGCCCTGCGCGCCGCGGCCCACCGCCTGGAAGCGCTCGACCACGCTGTGCTTCTTGCCGAGGCGAAAGGCGACCCGCAGGTCCTGAATGCTGAGGAGGATCATCGCGCCCCCTTGGCCCTGCGGGCCGTCCCCCCGAGCGGGAGCGAATGCCTTGGCAGCGGCCGTGCGGCATTCATCATTCGAGGCCCCGCAATTTCGGATCCAGCGCATCGCGCAGCGCATCGGTCATGAGCGAGAACGCAGTGACGAACACCGCCATGAAGATCGTCGCCGCGGCGAGTTGCCACCAGTGGCCGAGGATGAGCTCGCTCTGCGCCTCGGACAGCATGGTGCCCCACGACACCTGGTCGACCCCGACGCCGAGGCCGAGATACGACAGGATCACTTCCGACTTGATGAAGCTCACCACGTGGATCGACAACTGCACCAGCACCACGTGGCTCACATTGGGAAGAATGTGGCGGAACATGCGCGAGGCGTTGCTCGCGCCGATCGCCTCGGCCGAGCGCACATAGTCGCGGTTGGCGTGCTTGATGAACTCGGCCCGCACCAATCGGTAGATGCCGGTCCAGCCCGCGAGGCCGAGGATCAGCACCACCGAGCCGATGCCGCGCCCGAACACCGCCGCGAAGGCAAAGATCAGCAGGATGCCCGGGATCGCGGTGAAGACGTTGTAGACCCACTCGAGAAAGTCGCCCGCCT
>JBDSEG010000388.1:0-3414 GCA_039920165.1 Burkholderiaceae bacterium | reverse complement strand
GAGCAGGCTGGTCAGAACACCCTGCCGGAACGTCGCCACTCGTGAGCGCCGCACCGTGTTAATCGGCACCTCGCCGAAGGCCGTTCGGCTGCGCACCAGCGACCAGCCGATCCATGCGATGTACACCGCGCCGGCCAGCAGCACCACATTGAATGCGGCCGGAAACAGTTGAAGCACCGCCATGATGCCGAGCGCGCCCATCGTCACGTGACAGACGCCGCCGGCGATGATTCCGGCAGTCGCACTCAGGCCGGATCGCCGTCCGCCCACCAGCGCGCTGGCCAGCACGAACGCCATATCCAGGCCCGGCAGCAGCACCACGCCGAACACCATCGCGAAGAACAACCACAAGTGCGCCGTCTGTTCCACGAAATCTCCTCAGTTACGCCGATTGGTCAAGAACGCCCGGCCTTGATCGCCTCGCAGCTCTCTGGCTTGTGCACGCGAACTCGCGACGGCGGGAACTTCTCCCACCACTTGCTCGCCCGGCGCGGTCGCGCCGTCATCTCGCCGCCGCAGTTGGGGCAGACGAAACCGAGCACGTGTTCCGCGCACGTTGCGCAAAACGTGCATTCCAGCGAGCAGATCCAGGCGATGTCCTGGTCGGTGGCGATCTCGGCATCGCAACACTCACAGCCGGGCCTCATTTCGAGCATGTTGTTCTCCTGAGAGCTGATCGAGTGCGCAGGTTATCAATTCCCGACCAGCGATCGCGGCGTCGGTTGCAACATGAGCGTTTCCGGGGGCTTCTGCAGCGCCTTGTTCAAGTTGGCGAACAGCTCGCCGCTCCAGTGCTGGTCGCCGGCCAATGCGTCGATGAAGTGGTCATAGGCAGCGCGGTCGGCGTAACTGGCAAACCAGACGAACACGTTGTCCTTATCCCGCACCGGCAGCCGTTCGAACGTGTTCCTGCTCTTCTCCGATACGTAGCGTGCCAGCAGATGTGCACCGCTCTTTTCGAACAGCGGCGCGAGAGCGTGATCGAATTGCGCGACGAACGTCGCGGGTACATCGCCATCGAAGTAATAGAGCGTGGCGACGACGAAGCGCTTGTTTACTTCATTCTTTTGCGCCAGCGCCGCGCCGCGCGCTGGTCGCTTGCCTGGGTTGACGGCGAAGCCTCTACCGGCCGTGGCCGGATGCAACAACAGCACGTTGTCGTTGTCGTACAGCATCGGGTTGGCCTGTTCCCGGTGCGCTTGCCAGACCGGCCCATAGTAGAAACCGGTCAGCGCCTCGAGCCGGGCCTCCATGCTCTCGAAGCCGCGCACCCAGACGAAACGGTTGGCGTCATTGATGTCGCGAAACTGGCCGACGACATGGATGCCGACGTCCTCCTGGCTTTCGATGAACTTGTCCTCGAACAATGCAATCAGGGCGTCGCGCTTGCCCGGGTACAGGGTGTACTGGCGCAGTTCCACGACGGGGCAGCACGCGGGGGTTGCCTGCGCTAAGGGCGTCGCTCTCCGTGCTGGCGCCGCAGCGTTGGCGTCAGCGCCGAACGGCACGGCCAGCATCGCGTCCGCCAGCGCCGTCACGGTAGCCAGCGACTTTCGAAGGACGTGAACAGTGGATCCGTCCGACTCGTCCATCACCCGTCCAATCTTCTGTGTCATCGCCCTGCTCCTTGGCGCCACCATTGGCCCAGGTACGCAGGCTAGCCGGGTATTAGGACGATATCGGCCCTAATTAATCGATACAATCAGACCCATGGAGCGACCCACCACCCGCGTGCTCGCCGTGCTCGAACTACTGCAGGCCCAGGGCCGGATGAGCGGCTCGGCACTGGCTGGCCGGATCGGTGTCGACGGTCGCACGCTGCGCCGGTACATCGCGATGCTCGAGGAGCTAGGGATCCCGATCACAACCGAGCGCGGCCGCCACGGTGGCTACCTGCTGGTCGCGGGCTTCAAGCTGCCGCCGATGATGTTCACCGACGACGAGGCGCTGGCCTTGTCGATCGGCCTGCTCGCCGCGCGCGGACTGGGCCTGGCCGACGCGGCGCCTGCCGTCGCCAGCGCACAGGCCAAACTCGAGCGGGTGATGCCGGCCAATCTCAAGCGTCGCGTGCGCGCGATCGACGAGACGGTCGCGCTGGATCTTTCGCGCTCGGGCGTCGCCCCCGGCGACAACGTTGCGCTGCTCGCGCTAAGCACCGCCGCGCAGGCGCGCTCGCGCGTGCACCTGCGCTATCGCACCCAACGCGAAGCAACTGCCCGCGACTTCGATCCCTACGGCCTCGCCTGGCGCGCCGGGCGCTGGTATGTCGTCGGCCATTGCCACCTGCGCAAGGGCCTGCGTTCGTTCCGGCTCGACCGCATCGAGGAGGTGCGCGCACTGGAAACAATGTTCGAGCGTCCGCCCGATTTCGACGCCCTCGGCCACCTCGCGTTTTCGGTTGCGACGTTGCCGCGCACGCATGCGATCGAAGTGTTGCTGCAGACCGACCTCGCGACCGCCCGGCGCGAGGTGTTCTTGGCCTTCGGCGTGCTGGAGGTGGCCGAGGACGGCGTGCTGCTGTTTGCACAGGCCGACGACCTCGACTGGCTCGCGCTCGAGCTGTCGCGGTTGCCGTTCGATTTCGTGGTGCGCAGCCCGGCGGCTTTGGGTGCAGCATTGCGCAGCCATGGCGCACGCCTACAGCAGCTGTCGCACAGCTGAAAGCCCCCTGGCCGAGCCCTGATCGTGCTGGTTCGTCCTCTCCCAACCTGACTTTGTGCGACTGCTCGCCGATCCTCGGGCGCGCAAGCTACAGGTCCACACGCTTGCGATTATCCGCCGGCACCCGGTCGATGAGTTTGTTGTAGGGATCGATGCCGGCCTCGTAGGGCTCGCCGGCGACCACAACCTTGATCTGCGGACTGGCCAAGGTGAGGTGGTAGCGCTGCAGGTACAAGACTTTCTCGTCGGCTTCCTTGCCCGACGCGCCGCGCCCGAACACGCCGATGTCAACCCAATCGTCGAGCACGCCCGCGGTTTCCTTGCCCTTTCCGTCGGCGTAGCGCTTGGCGGCGTGCAGTTTGAGCCTCACGTCGTACTTGCCATCGGCACGCTTGCGCGCCGTCGCTTGCTCGACCCGGTTGTCGTAAAAACTGATCTTCTCGAACAGATCGGTGATCAAACCTTGCTGATCCGGCCGTGCTTCGGCTCTTATGTAGCCCACCAGTTCGCGCGAAGTGGTGAATGGTGCGTGCTGATATGCCTTGTCGTGCAGAAATTTCTTCAGCGCCCGATTGACCGCGTCTTCGCCCAGTTCCTCACGCAGGCGGTAGAACACCAGCGAGCCCTTGCGGTAGTGGATATAGGGCTGGTTCTCGACCCGGAACAGGGGCAGTTCCTCGACCAGCTCGCCGCCGCGGCCGGACAGATAGTAATCCAGCTCGTACTTCAGAAAGCGGTGCATCTTGGCCCGCC
>JBDSEG010000387.1:0-2501 GCA_039920165.1 Burkholderiaceae bacterium | reverse complement strand
GGCACTCGCGCTGCCGCGGATCGACACGTCGGTGTCCTGGCGCTCGATCGTCGCCGGCGAGATTCGCCTGCGACGGCTCGACATCAGCGGCCCGCAACTGCTGATCCGGCGCGACAGGAAAGGTCATCTGTCGGTCGCCGGCATGGACGTGGAACAGCCGGCCGAGAATCAGGACAACGCGGCCGCCGAGTGGTTCGCCAGACAGCGGCAGGTCACGATTCGCAATGGAACCGTGCTGTGGCAGGACGAGCTGCGCGATGTGCCGCCGCTCAGGCTCGAGCAGGTCAATCTGGTGCTGGAGAACAGCGGCAAGCGACACCGGTTCGGATTGACCGCGGTGCCGCCGGGCGCCCTTGCTGCCCCGCTCGATCTGCGCGGCGACGTTACGCTGCCGTCGGTCAACGAATGGCAGCGCGCGCAGGGACGCCTGTACTCCCGGCTCGATTTCGTCGACGTCGCGCAGGCAAAGGCGTGGTTGCCGCTGCCGTTCGAATTGCGCAGCGGCGGTGGCGCCCTGCGCGGCTGGCTCGAATTTGCCGAAGGCGAGCCGCGCGACCTCACGCTGGACCTCGAGCTGGATAATGTGCGCACCCGATTGAAGGCGAATCTCGCGGAGCTCGATCTTGCGCATCTGGCGGGACGCATCGCCTGGCGCCATGTCGAGAACCGCACGGAGTTCAGCACCCGCGGCCTCGAGCTGACGACCAGGAGCGGCACGAGGTTGAAGCCCGGCGATATAACGATGCGCCATGCGGCAGCGCAGGCCGGCAAGCCGGCCACCGGCGAGATCAGGTCGAGCCAGCTGCAGCTGGAACCCATCCTGGCACTGGTCCAGTATCTGCCGATCGACGACAAGCTGCGGCAGCGGCTCGCCCGGTTCGCGCCGGCCGGCGTTCTGGAAACAGGCAGCCTGTCGTGGACCGGAGAGGCGGACAAGCTCGTGGGCTACGAAGTGCGCGCGCAGGTCAGGGATGTCAGCGTCAACGCTGTCGATGCGCTGCCCGGCATCACCCGGGTCACGGGAAGCATCGAGGCGAACGCGAAGTCGGGGACGCTCAATGTCGTAGCCGATGGTACCCGCATCACAATGGCGCGTGTCTTCGCCACGCCGCTCGAGCTGGATACTGCATCGGCGCAGGTGTCATGGAAGGTGGCCGACCAGATCGCGGTGAAAGTGCAGCGGCTGGCTTTCGCGAATGCCGACGGCGCCGGTACGATCCAGGGTGAATACCGGACGCAGGACAAGGGACCGGGCTGGGCGGATCTGGCCGCGACGATTACGCGAGCCAGGGTGGCGTCGCTGCACAAGTATCTCCCGCTCACGATTTCGCCGTCGCTGCGCGACTGGCTTCGCGGCGCGCTGCTCGCCGGCAACGCGACCGACGGTCATATCGCTCTCAAGGGCAACCTGTACGACTTCCCGTTCGCCGACGGCAAGAGCGGCTCGTTCCTGGTTACGGCGAAAGCCGCGGAAGCATCGCTCGACTACGCGGATCACTGGCCGCGGCTCGAGAACATCAAGGCCGATGTCCGCTTCGAAGGTGCGAAGCTGCAGATCGATGCGAGCGAAGCGACGACACTGGGGGTGGCGCTCAATCGCGTCCACGTGCAGATCCCGGACATGGGCGCCGAGATGCCGCATTTGCTGGTCGGCGGCCAGGGCGTCGGCAACACCGAAGGCTTTCTTCACTTCATCGACCAAAGCCCGGTCGGCAACTGGATCGGGCATTTCACGCAGAATGCGAAAGCGACCGGCACCGGGCATCTCGGGCTCAGCCTCGACATCCCGCTGCGCAAATACGATGATGTCAAGATCAACGGTGAATACGCGTTCGCCGGCAATGCGATGCAACTCGGCCCGGACATTCCGCGCATGGAAAAGGCGACCGGAAAATTCATCTTTACCGAGCGCGACTTCAAGACGCAGGACCTTGTCGCCGAGGCACTGGGCGGCACCGCCAACATCCAGATTGCCGTGGCCGATTCGAAGATTCGCGTGAACGTGGCGGGCAATGCCGACATCGCGGAAGTGCGCAAGCTGTATCCGTTTCCACTGTCGGAACGATCGAAGGGCAGGACCGATTGGCAGTTCTCGATGCAGTCCGCCGAGAACGACTACAACTGGATCATCGAGAGCGCGTTGCGCGGCATTACGATGGATTTGCCGGCGCCGCTGGCAAAGAAGGCCGAGACGACGCTCCCGTTGCGGGTCGAGCGGCAGGGGATCGACAAGACGCACGACCGGCTGATCGCATCGCTGGGCACGATCGCGCAGATGGAAGCGATTCGTCTGGTCGCCGCGAACAATACGAACGATGCGAACAACAAGGGGCCCGTGATTCAGAAAATGGCGTTCAGCCTCGGCAAGACTCCGGCACGCGCCGAGCGCGATGGGCTGTGGATCCGCGGCAACGTCGACGACATCGACGTCGAACCGTGGCTGACGATCGCGCAGTCGATGACTGCCGGCAACGCGACCGACGGTCATATCGCTCTCAAGG
>JBDSEG010000386.1:0-17503 GCA_039920165.1 Burkholderiaceae bacterium | reverse complement strand
ATTCGAACCCCGGACCTGCGGATTATGATTCCGTCGCTCTAACCGACTGAGCTAAAGCGCCTGAGCCCGAAATTATATCCGGCCCGTTCTGCGGGAAGGCTCGGGTTCGACGTGGCCGTGTGCAGCGGCGGTGCCGTCTCCGCTACGCTCGCGTCCCTCTTCGCCGCTCTCCGCTCCCGCATGTTCAGCTTCTTCAAGAAAAAGCCGCCGGTCGCGCCGGCCGACCTCACCCCCGCCGAACTTCCCAGCGCCGCGCCCGGTGGCGAGCCGGTACCTGCTTCGGATCCGGGCGTGCTTTCCGCTGTACCCACGGTGGAGCCGACGGGGTGGCTGGCCAAGCTGCGTCAAGTCGCGCCGGGGTGGTCCGGCGCGGCAGCGGCCGATGCCGCGCCCGCCCCATCGGTGCCGGCACCGGTTCAAGCACCGGCGCGCGTTGCCGTTCCTTTCGAACCCGACGCCGAGCCCGGTGTGGCAGCCGTCCCGGTGGACCGGCAGCGCTGGATGGACAGGCTGCGCAGCGGCCTGCGCAAGACCGGCTCCGGCATCGCGCAGGTCTTCACCGGCGCACAGGTCGACGAGGCGCTGTACGAGGAGCTCGAGACCGCGCTGCTGATGGCCGATGCCGGTGTCAAGGCAACCGAGTTCCTGCTTGCCGATCTGCGCCGTCGCGTCAAGGACAGCTATGCGACGCGGCCCGACGCGGTGAAGATGCTGCTCGGCGATGCGCTGACCGACTTGCTGGCCCCGCTCGAAGGCGCGCTCGGCATCGGGCGCCACACGCCGACCGTCATCATGGTGGTTGGGGTCAACGGTGCCGGCAAGACGACGAGCATCGGCAAGCTCACGCGCCACCTGGCTGCGGCCCGGCAGAGGGTCCTGCTCGCGGCGGCCGATACTTTCCGCGCCGCGGCGCGCGAGCAGCTCGCGGTCTGGGCGGGGCGCAATCAGGTCGAGATCGTGAGCCAGGAAGGCGGCGACCCTGCGGCGGTAACCTACGACGCGGTGGTCGCCGGCAAGGCGCGCGGCTGCGATGTCGTGATCGCCGACACGGCGGGGCGGCTGACCACGCAGGTCCATCTGATGGAAGAGCTGAAGAAGATCCAGCGCGTGATCGGCAAGGGCCAGGCCGGCGCGCCGCACGAGGTGCTGCTGGTCGTCGACGGCAATACCGGCCAGAACGCGCTGACCCAGGTGCAGCTGTTCGACCAGGCGCTCGGCCTGACCGGGCTCATCGTGACCAAGCTCGATGGCACCGCCAAGGGCGGCGTGCTCGCCGCGATCGCGCTGTGGGCGCGTGAACGCGGACGCCCGGTGCCGGTGTATTTCATCGGCATCGGCGAGAAGCTCGAAGATCTGCAGACCTTCGATGCGCGCGAGTTCGCGCGCGCGCTCGTCGACTGACGCTGCAGCGACTCAGCGACTCAGCGCTTCGGCGCGGGGGGCGGGGGCAGCCGGCCGGGGCTCGAATCCATATCGTCGAACCAGGTCGACAGCGGCGGCTCGCGCACTTCGATCCGCTCGTCCTGGGTCGAGTCGCGGCCATCGTCCTCGAACGGGTTGGCCACGAGCGCATCGGGCCGGGTCGCGCTGCGCAATGCCGCTGCACCGGCGGGTGGCGCGCTGGCCGCCGCGGCGGCGGCCGGCGCCTGCGCGGGCGCGGGCGTGTTAGCGACGACGGCGCGGTACAGGCTGTCGCGTGCCGCCTCGGCCGATGGCAGGGCGTTTTCGGTCCACACCCCGAGCGGGATATCCGCATGCTTGAGCACCCGTGTCATGCGCGCCAGGCGGGCCTGCGCGCGTTCGCTCGCCTGTCCCGGCGGTGGCTGGATGTGGACCACGGCGAGCACCAGCGAGCTGATATCGCACAGCACCAGGTCGGCGCACTGGCTGCCCATGCGGCGCAGCCATTCGTTGTAGGAGTTGCGCCGCGGCACCTTGAGAAAGCGCGCGAGCGGGACCTGCGCGAGCACGATGTGATCGGGAAAGGCGCGCGACAGGATGCCGAAGGCAGCGATCTCGTGGCGCGTCATGAGGCGTGTGGCTTCGGGCGGCCAGGCGCCCACAGTATCCAGCCGGTCGCCCGCAGTGTCCGAGTTCTGCGCCTCGACGCGTCGACGCGAGCGCCACGCCAGGCCGAGCAGGACGATCGCCAATGCGGCCAGCGCCAGCATCCACATGTCGTTCATCGAATTCGCCTCCGTGGCCCCAAATCCAAGCCGCCGGCGCGCGGCGGGTCAGCGCATGCCGGGCAGGCCTTTCATGCCGCCCATGCGTTTCATCATCTTCATCATGCCGCCGCCCTTCATCTTCTTCATCATGTCGCGCATCTGCTCGAACTGGTTCAGCAGGCGGTTGACTTCCTGGACGTGCACGCCCGAACCCGCGGCGACGCGGCGCTTGCGGGTGGCTTTCAGCAGCTCGGGCTTGCGGCGTTCCTTCGGCGTCATCGAGTTGATGATGCCTTCCATTCGGCGCACATCGCGCTCGGCGCGGTCCATGTCGGCCTGGCCGAGCTTGCCCGCCTTCGCGCTGAGCTGCGACGGCAGCTTGTCCATCAGTCCCGACAGGCCGCCCATCTTCTTCATCTGCGAGAGCTGGGCCAGAAAGTCGTTCAGGTCGAAGGCATCGCCGGCGCGCACCTTGTCGGCCAGCTTCTTGGCCGCGTCGACATCCATGCCCTTTTGCACTTCCTCGACCAGCGCGACGATATCGCCCATGCCGAGCACGCGCCCGGCGTGGCGCTGCGCATCGAAGACCTCGAGGCCGTCGATCTTCTCGCTGATGCCGGCGAACTTGATCGGCACGCCGGTCACCTGCCGCACCGACAAGGCGGCGCCGCCGCGCGAATCGCCGTCGAGCTTGGTCAGCACGATGCCGGTCAGCGGCAGCGCGGCCTTGAAGGCGCGCGCCGTATTGATCGCATCCTGGCCCTGCATCGCATCGACGACAAAGAGCGTCTCGACCGGCTTCAGCGCGGCGTGCAGCTCGGCGATCTCGTGCATCAGCGCTTCGTCGATCGCCAGTCGCCCAGCCGTATCGACCAGCAGCACGTCGAAATAGTGGCGCTTCGCGTGGTCGAGCGCGCGCATCGCGATATCGACCGGCCGGTCGCCCGCGTCCGAGGCGAACCACTGCGCGCCGGCCTGCTGCGTGACGACGCGCAACTGTTCGATCGCCGCCGGCCGGTAGACGTCGGCCGAGACCGTGAGCACCTTCTTCTTGCGCTGCTGGATCAGGTAGCGCGCGAGCTTGGCGGTGGTCGTCGTCTTGCCCGCGCCCTGGAGTCCGGCCATCAGCACCACGGCAGGCGGCTGCGTCGCGAGGTCGATGTCGGAAACCCCTTCGCCCATCGTGCTGGCGAGTTCGCGGTGCACCAGGCCCACCAGCGCCTGGCCGGGCGACAGCGACCCGACGACCTCGGCGCCGAGCGCGCGATCCTTGACGCGTGCGATGAAGTCGCGCACCACCGGCAGGGCGACATCGGCCTCGAGGAGTGCCATGCGCACCTCGCGCAGCATTTCGCCCACGTTCGCTTCGGTGATGCGGGCCTGGCCGCGCATCGTCTTGACGACGCGACTCAGGCGGTCGGTGAGGGAGGAAGCCATCGGGGGCGCTGCGCACAGCGGCATGGCGCAGGCGCGAAAGTACACTGTTGAAATGATTCTATCGTTGGGCGTCGCAGCCGCTGGCGGGCCGGCCGCGGTCCCGCCGGCAGCCTGGGCGCTGGCCGCGGCCAGCAGCCTCGCGCTGCTCGGTTATGCGGTCGCGGCGGCGCTCGGCGAGCAGCGTCCCGCAGCATTTCGCGCGGCGCTGTGGACCGGCTGGGCCGCGCACGGACTCGCGCTCGTGCTCGACCTCTCCGGCCTGCTCGGCGCGCAGCCCGGCGTGCGCTTCGGCTTCGCGCCGGCGCTTTCGATGACGCTGTGGCTGGTGCTCGCGGTCTATGCGATCGAAAGCCGCGTGGTGGCATTGCCGGGCGCGCGGCGTGCGCTCGCGCTGTTCGGCGCCGCTGTGGTGGCGCTGGGCTGGATCTATCCCGGCGAGCTGCGGCTGCACAGCGGCTCGCCCTGGGCCCCGCTGCACTGGCTGTTCGGCATCGTCTCGTACGGTCTCTTCGGCGTCGCCGTGCTGCATGCCATCTGGCTCAACCGGGCCGACCGCCAGATGCGCGACGCCGCGCAGTTGGCCGTGCCGGTCACGCCGCGCATTCCGCTGCTGCGGCTGGAGCGGCTGACTTTCGATTTCCTGACCGCCGGCTTCATCGTGCTGTCGGCCGCGGTGTTGCTCGGCATCTGGTTCGCCAACCCTTGGCGCTGGGACCACAAGGCGGTCTTCTCGCTGCTCGGCTGGGCGGTATTCGCCGGACTGCTCGCAGGCCGGCATATCTTCGGCTGGCGCGGGCGGCGCGCGACGCGTTGGCTGTATGCCGGCACGGCGCTGCTGCTGCTCGCGTATGTCGGCTCGCATTTCGTGCTCGAGGTGCTGCTCCACCGCAGTGCGCCCGCATGAAGATCTTTCTCTTCCTGATTGCGGTGCTGGTGCTGCTGTGGCTGCTGCGTGGCAGCGCGCGCCGGGTGCGTAGCGGCAAGCCCGCCGCCGCGCCGCCGGCCCTGCCGATGGCGACCTGCCTGCAATGCGGCCTGCACCTGCCGCGCGACGAGGCGCTTGCGGGCAAGGGCGGCGTATTCTGCGGCGAAGCGCACCGCGCGGAATTCGAGCGGGCCCATCTCGACCCATGATGGGCGGCGCATGAGTCGCGGCCCGCGCAGCGCCGACCGCCGCATCTCGGACCGGCGCCACACCGACGACGACTCGGCGCCGGTGCAGTCGTGGTTCGGCGCGCTCGGACCCGGCAGCGCCGGCGAGAGCGATGCCGCTTCGCACGACGATGGGCCGGACACCGAAACCATCGCGCTCGCGCAGGCATTCGAGGACTCGCACCTCGAAGAACGTGACGCGCCGTCCGGCGATGCAGGGCAGACCGCCTTCGAGCGCATCTACGGCACCTTCATCGGCGCGCGCGCCGTGCTCGGCATTACGCTGGCGGTCGCGCTCGTCGCGGCCGCGGTATTCGGACTTCGCCCGGCGCTGGCCGTCACGCTGGTGAGCCTCGGCTACGCGGCGCAGGCGCTGAGCCTGTGGCTGCTGCCGCGGTCGCGCCGCCCGGCTGCGGCGCCGGGCGCGGCACGGTTGCGCACGCGGCATTGGCTGGCGACGATCGGCATCGATGTCATGTGCTTCGTCGCGCTGCACCTGTTGGCCCCGGGATCGAGCCTGAATTTCATCGCGCTGCTGGTGCTGCCGGTATTGATGGCCGGTGTGCTGACGACGCGCTCGATGGCCCTGGCCACGACGGCGGTCATCACGCTCGCGCTGCTGGTTTCGGCAGGGGCCGGAATCCTCGGCGGTGGCGACGCGACCCAGCTCATGGCCCAGGCCGGTCTCGCGGGCGGCGGATTCTTCGTCATCGCCGTGCTCGCCGGCGAACTCGCCGAGCGGCTGGCGCGCGAAGAGGACTCGGCGCGCGGCAGCCTCGAGATCGCCCGCCAGCAAACGCGCCTGAACCGGCTCGTGATCGAGGAGATGCAGGACGGCGTGCTGGTCGTCGACCGCACGGGCCAGGTGCGCGCTGCCAACCCGGCCGCGCGCCGGCTGCTCGAGGCGCGCGGCCTGAGCCGGCGCGCACCGTTCCAGCTGCGCGGCGTGCCGGCCTGGACCGCGCTGGTCGATACGGTCGAACGTGCCTTTCGCGAAGCGACCTGGCCCGAGGCGGGGCGCGACGTGGTGCTCGAATTCGAGCCGCGCCTGTCGCGCACCCTGCGCGCGCGCATCCGCTTTACCCAGGAGCGTGAGCCCGACCCGCGCTCGGGCGAGGAATTCTGCGTGCTCTTTCTCGAGGACGTGCGCAATATGCAGGCGCGCTCGCGGCAGGAAAAGCTCGCTGCGATGGGGCGCGTCTCGGCCGGCATCGCGCACGAGATACGCAATCCGCTGTCCGCCATCTCGCAGGCCAATGCACTGCTTGCCGAAGATGCGACCGACCCCGCGCAGCAGCGCCTGATGCGCATGGTGAGCGAGAACGTCGAACGCCTGAAGCGAATCGTCGACGATGTGATGGAGGTCGCTCCGGGGCCGATGCACGATCCGGGGGTGATCGACGCGACCGCGGTGGTCGGCGCGGTGTGCGGTGAATGGGCGCGCACGAATGACGTCGCACTCGGCGAGCAGGGCGTTCTGCGGGTCGAGCTGCCGGCCGAGCCGATTGGCGTGCTGTTCGATGCCGAGCATTTGCGCCGTGTCCTCGTCAACCTGCTCGACAACGCGCGTCGGCATGCGAGCGAGCGCCCGGGCGCGATGCACCTGCGGCTGGGATCGCGCGATTCGCAGCGCGCCTTCCTGAGCGTGGCGAGCGACGGCGCGCTGATCGCGAGCGAAGTCGAGCGGCACTTGTTCGAGCCGTTTTTCTCGACCCGCAGCCGCGGCACCGGACTCGGCCTGTACATTTGCCGCGAGCTGTGCGAGCGTTACGGCGCCAGCGTCGACTACCGGGTCCGACCCGGTCCCGAGGCGGCGTGCAACGAGTTCTTCGTCGCGATGCGCCGCACCGCACTCGCACCCGCCCAGGCCGCCTTGCTGCGCATCCCGACATGACTGCCGCCACGCCCTTGCGACTGCTCGTCGTCGACGACGAACCCGACCTGCGTACCCTGTACGAACTGACGCTGCTGCGCGAGGGCTACGACGTCGAGACCGCCGGCACGGTCGACGCCGCGATGGCCTGCCTGAAGGCGCAGCGCTACAGCGCCGTCATCACCGACATGCGGTTGCCCGACGGCACCGGCCTGGATCTGCTGCGCGAGCTCGAGCAGACCGGGCGCAGCGAAAAGGCGATCGTGATCACGGCGTACGGATCGGCCGAGAACGCGGTCGAAGCGCTCAAGGCCGGCGCCTACGACTACCTGACCAAGCCGGTCGACCTGAAGCAGTTCCGCGCAGTCGTTGCCTCGGCGCTCGGGCGCGGCGGGGCGCGGGCGCCCGCACCCATCGACCCGGCGAATTTCGCGGTCGAGTCCGGCGCCGTGCGCAACGCGCGCGCGCCGCGGACCGCGGCGCCGACCCCCGCACCGGAAAGCCCGGCGGCGAGCGCCCTCGCGCGCATGGCGGGCGATTCGGCGGCCATCCGCGAAGTGCGTTCGCTGGTCGAACGGGTGGCGCGCAGCATGGCGCCGGTGCTGGTGCAAGGTGAATCGGGCACCGGCAAGGAACTGGTCGCGCGCGCCATCCACGACGTGAGCCCGCGCGTCGGCCAGCCATTCATCGCGGTCAATTGCGGTGCCATTCCCGAGCAGCTGCTCGAGGCCGAATTTTTCGGCTACCGCAAGGGCGCCTTCACCGGCGCGAACGAGGACCGCGAAGGCTTTTTCCAAGCCGCGAACGGCGGCACGCTGTTTCTCGACGAGATCGGCGACCTGCCGCTGTCGATGCAGTCGAAGCTGCTGCGCGCGATCCAGGAGCGCTCGGTCCGCCCGGTCGGCGCGGTGAGCGAGCAGCCGGTCAACGTGCGGCTGCTGAGCGCGACCCACAAGGAACTCGCGATTGAGGTCGGCGCGGCGCGCTTTCGCCAGGACCTTTACTACCGCATCAACGTGATCCAGATCCGCGTGCCGCCGCTGCGCGAGCGCATTGCCGACCTGCCGCTGATCGCCGCGCATGTGCTGCGCCGCATCGCGCGCGATGCCGGCATGGCGCAGGTGCCGGCGCTCACGCCCGCGGCGCTGGCCGATCTGGCGCGGCACGATTTCCCGGGCAATGTGCGTGAGCTCGAAAACCTGCTGCATCGCGCGGTCGCCCTGGCCGCCGACGACTCGATCGATATCGACGATCTCGGACTGCCGCCGCCGCTGCCGACGGCGAGCGCCGACGAGGCCGACCCGCCGCCGACGTGGCAGGACACGCAGCGCAATGCGCTCGACGCATTCGGCGCGCCCGCGGTCGAGCCCGAACTGCCCACCGATCTCGCCGCTCACCTCGATGCGGTCGAGCGCGACATCCTCGTGCGCGCGCTCGAGCGGCACCGCTACAACCGCACCGCCGCCGGCGCCGGCCTCGGCTTGTCGCTGCGGCAGATGCGCTACCGCATGGCGCGTCTGGGTGTGGGCGTCGGCAGCGACGCGAGCGGCGAGCGCGAGTGAGCCGGCCCGGCGCGCGAACCGGCGCCAAAGCACCCTGGCGCGGCGGCTGGTTTTCGAGGGCGCGCCACTGCGTGTCGCCGAATGCCGAGCCGCGTCCGGCCGGCGCCGAGATCGATCTGCTGCTGATCCATTCCATCAGCCTGCCCCCTGGCGAGTACGGTGGCGATGCGATCGAGCGCCTGTTCACCAACCGGCTCGACTGGGACGCGCATCCCTACTACGCGCGGATCCGCGGGTTGCGCGTCTCGTCGCATTTCGTGATCCGGCGCGATGGCGAACTGCTGCAGTTCGTCTCGTGCGCACGGCGCGCCTGGCATGCCGGCGAGTCGCAGTGGCGCGGGCGCAGCAACTGCAACGACTTCTCGATCGGCATCGAACTCGAAGGGCTGGAAGGCGAGCAGTTCGAAGCCGCGCAGTACCGCGCGCTGGCCGAGCTGATGCAATGCCTCGCACGCCGCTATCCGATCCGCGGCGTGGCCGGCCACGAGCACGTGGCGCCGGCGCGCAAGATCGATCCCGGAACGGGATTCGACTGGCCTCGACTGAAGCACGATCTGGCCTGGACGGATGATTTCTTTCCGCCTTCGAGCGCGCCTGCAACATCCGTCTGACGGTCGGATCGAGGCCTGGCGCGGCTTGGCGCGCAGTTCGGGTTTTACGCTATCCCTAGTGTCTTGTAGGCCAGTCAGACCCCAGATATAGTGTGTCCATGTTGTTTTCGCGGCTGCTTTCCAAGATCGGCGAAAGCCCGGTCGCCGCGTCGCCAGCGGCACGGTCCGATGCAGCTCGGCAGCACGCTTCGCGCCGTTTCGATCCCGACGCCCAACACCTTCGCAAGCCGCCGGTCGCGCCACAACGGCCGTGAGTTCCTGAGCACCGCCACCGTTTTCTCGACGGCCCACCCACCTGACGCCTCGGCTTCGCCGGCCCGTCCCATCCGCCCCGTTTTCAGAAGGAATTCCATGCAACCCGCCTCCGCTTCGGCAAGCTCCGTCGTTCATCCGATCCGTCCCGCGACGGCCGCAGCGGCCACGGTCTCCGCCTACCAGGGCTACCAGATCATTCGCCGCAACGGCGCCGTTGTGGCGTTCGAGCCGAGCAAGATTGCGGTGGCGTTGATGAAGGCCTTCCTGGCGGTGCACGGCACCCAGGGCGCGGCCTCGGCCAGCGTGCGCGAGACGGTCGACGGCCTGACCGAATCGGTGGTGCGCGCTCTGTTGCGCTCGCGTCCGGGCGGCGGCACCTTCCATATCGAGGACGTGCAGGACCAGGTCGAGCTCGGCCTGATGCGCGGCGGCCACCACGAGGTCGCGCGGGCCTATGTGCTGTACCGCGAGCGCCGTTCGCAGGAGCGCGCGCGCAGTGCCAAGCCGGCGACGGCGGGCGAGGCGACGCTGCACGTGACGGACGGCGGGCGCCGCATACCGCTCGACCTCGCGCGGTTGCAGGCGGTGATCGAATCAGCCTGTGCCGGCCTCGGCGCCGATGTGCGGCCCGATCCCATCCTGGCCGAGACCAAGCGCAATCTGTACGACGGCGTGCCGATCGGCGAGGTGCACAAGGCGCAGGTGCTCGCGGCGCGCACGCTGATCGAAAAAGATCCGGGCTACAGCCGCGCCACGGCACGCCTGTTGCTGCACACGATCCGTCGCGAGATCCTGGGCGAAGAAGTGCTGCAGTCCGAAATGGCCACCCGCTATGCCGACTATTTCCCGGGCTTCATCAAGCACGGCATCGGCGCCGAGCTGCTCGACGAGCGTCTCATGCAGTTCGACCTGGCACGCCTGGGCGCCGCGCTCAAGGCCGAGCGCGATCTGCAGTTCGACTACCTCGGATTGCAGACTTTGTACGACCGCTATTTCCTGCATATCGACGAGCAGCGCATCGAACTACCGCAGGCCTTTTTCATGCGCGTGGCGATGGCCTGGCGTTGAACGAGATCGACCGCGAGTCGCGCGCGATCGAGTTCTACGAAGTGCTGTCGACCTTCGATTTCATGAGCTCGACGCCGACCCTGTTCAACGCCGGAACGCGCCGCTCGCAGCTGTCGAGCTGCTATCTGACGACGGTGTCCGACGACCTCGACGGCATCTACGAGGCGCTGAAGGAGAACGCGCTGCTGTCCAAGTTTGCCGGTGGCCTCGGCAACGACTGGACCAACGTGCGCGCGCTGGGCAGCCACATCAAGGGCACCAACGGCAAGAGCCAGGGCGTCGTTCCCTTCCTCAAGGTCGTCAGCGATACGGCGGTCGCGGTCAACCAGGGTGGCAAGCGCAAGGGCGCGGTCTGTGCGTACCTAGAGACCTGGCACCTCGATATCGAGGAATTTCTCGAGTTGCGCAAGAACACCGGCGACGACCGGCGCCGCACCCACGATATGAATACGGCGAACTGGATTCCCGACCTGTTCATGAAGCGGGTGATGGAAGGTGGCGACTGGACGCTTTTCTCGCCCAGCACCTGCCCGGACCTGCACGACAAGTTCGGCCAAGCCTTCGAGACCGCCTACGTCGGGTACGAGGCACGCGCGGCGCGCGGCGAGATCAAGCTCTTCAAGACCCTGCCTGCCAAGGATCTGTGGCGCAAGATGCTTTCGATGCTGTTCGAGACCGGGCATCCCTGGATCACCTTCAAGGATGCCTGCAACGTGCGCTCGCCGCAGCAGCACGTCGGCGTGGTGCACTCGAGCAACCTGTGCACCGAGATCACGCTCAATACCAGCGAGACCGAGATCGCGGTGTGCAATCTCGGTTCGGTCAATCTCGTCCACCACCTCAGCGACGGCGCCGACGGCGTGAAGACGATCGACCACGCCAAGTTGAAGCGCACGGTCGCGACCGCGATGCGCATGCTCGACAACGTGATCGATATCAATTACTACGCAGTCAAGAAGGCGCGCGACTCGAACCTGCGCCATCGACCTGTCGGCCTCGGCATCATGGGATTCCAGGATGCGCTGTACGAGATCGGCGTGCCTTACGCATCGGCCGCGGCGGTCGAATTTGCCGACCGCTCGATGGAAGCGGTGTGCTACCACGCCTACTGGGCCTCGACCGAACTCGCCGACGAGCGTGGGCGCTACACCAGCTACCGCGGCTCGCTGTGGGACCGCGGCATCCTGCCGATCGATTCGCTCGAGCTGCTCGCGCAACAGCGCGGGGGCCATGTGGAGGTGGATCGCAGCGTCACGCTCGACTGGGGTGTCCTGCGCGAGCGCATCGGCCGGCACGGCATGCGCAATTCCAACTGCGTGGCGATCGCGCCAACCGCGACCATCTCCAACATCGTCGGCGTCAGCGCGTCGATCGAGCCCTCGTTCGGCAACCTTTCGGTCAAGTCCAACCTGTCGGGCGAATTCACCATCGTCAACGAATACCTGGTGCGCGACCTGAAGAAGCTCGGCCTGTGGGACGACGTGATGGTGATGGACCTCAAGCATTTCGACGGTTCGCTGCGTCGCATCGATCGCGTGCCCGAGGATCTGAAGGATCTGTACGCCACCGCATTCGAGATCGAGACCGAGTGGCTGGTCGAAGCCGCGGCGCGGCGCCAGAAGTGGATCGACCAGGCCCAGTCGCTCAATATCTATATGGCCGGCGCGTCGGGCAAGAAACTCGACGAGACCTACAAGCTGGCCTGGCTGCGTGGCCTCAAGACGACCTATTACCTGCGCACCGTGGGCGCCACGCACGCCGAGAAATCGACCGTCAAGGCGGGCCACATGAATGCCGTCGCCAGCAACGCGCAGACGTCTGCGGCGGCGCATGACGCGCAGCATGAAACCGTTGCTGCGATGGCCGACGATGCGGCCACCGACATCAAGTTCTGCGCGATCGACGACCCGGGTTGCGAAGCTTGTCAGTGAATGCGATGAAGGGATCGATGGCTCGTTGTTTGCGGCGCGTGTCGTGTTGCATACGAGTCGATGCGGTCCTGCAACAAGCAATGCGCGCGCATGTCAATAAGTCCTTGGTGTTCGCGCGCAACACTCTGATAATTCACACGCACAGGAAGAACTGACCATGCTGGTTTGGGAAGAAGACGTCAGACCCACGACATCACACAAAGCGAGCCTCTCGCAGCGGCCGGTATCGGCTGCGATGGACGGGACGCCGCATCGTCGCGAAGCACCGGCCAGCAGCATCGCGACGGTTGCAGCCGTCAAGGCGCAACCGGCTTCAGAAGCCACGCCCACGGCAGTCGCGCCTTCGTCACTCCCGGCCGTCGCGCGGCGCGTCAATGCCGCCGACAAGCGTGTCATCAATGGCCGCACCGATGTCAATCAGCTCGTGCCGTTCAAGTACAAGTGGGCCTGGGAGAAGTACCTCGCGAGCTGTGCCAACCACTGGATGCCGCAAGAGGTCAACATGTCGCGCGACATCGCGACCTGGAAGGATCCGAACGGCCTGACCGACGACGAGCGTCGCCTCATCAAGCGCAACCTCGGCTTCTTCGTGACCGCCGACTCGCTCGCTGCCAACAACATCGTGCTGGGGAGCTACCGCCACATCACCGCCCCCGAGTGCCGCCAGTTCCTGCTGCGCCAGGCCTTCGAGGAAGCGATCCACACCCACGCCTACCAGTACATCGTCGAGTCGCTCGGCCTCGACGAGGCGGAGATCTTCAACGCGTATAACGAGATTCCCTCGATCCGCGACAAGGACCAGTTCCTGATCCCCTTCATCGAGGCGATCATGGACCCGAACTTCCACACCGGCACGGTCGAGGACGACCGCACGCTGCTCAAGTCGCTGATCGTCTTTGCCTGCCTGATGGAAGGCCTGTTCTTCTACGTCGGCTTCACGCAGATCCTGGCTCTCGGCCGCCAGAACAAGATGACCGGCGCGGCCGAGCAGTACCAGTACATCCTGCGCGACGAGTCGATGCACTGCAATTTCGGCATCGACCTCATCAATACCATCAAGCTCGAGAACCCGCAGCTCTGGACGGCGCAGTTCAAGGCCGAGATCAAGGCGCTCTTCCTGAAGGCGGTCGAGCTCGAATACCGATACGCCGAAGACACCATGCCGCGCGGCGTGCTCGGCCTCAATGCATCCATGTTCAAGGGCTATCTGCGCTACATCGCCAACCGGCGCGCAACGCAGATCGGCCTCGAGGAGCTCTTCCCGAACGAGGAAAACCCGTTCCCGTGGATGAGCGAAATGATCGACCTGAAAAAGGAGCGCAATTTTTTTGAGACCCGTGTCATCGAGTACCAGAGCGGCGGTGCGCTGAGCTGGGACTGACGCCGGACGCAAGACACGGCCTGCGCCCCTGTCTTGCGCCTGCGTCAGACCGTGGCGCTTGCAAGCACCACGGCTGAACCCGATGAAACCGAACCGGCGGAGCCGAAGTCGATACCGGTTCAAAGAGAGATCAAGATTTTCGAGTGGCCGATGTGCCGACGCAGAAGCGGCGCACGACCCTCACCCCATTCAACGTACCGGGGCGCCCCTCCTGGGCAGACTCCGGGCGTTGAATAGCTGCATCGCGCAGGCAGTCTCGCGGCGTGTTGCAGTTCTTTTTGCAACTTGATCAAGGAGAAACGAAATGGCAACTGCAAAGAAAGCGGCAAAGAAGGCCGCCAAGAAGGCCCCGATGAAGAAGATGGCCGCGAAGAAGGGCCCGGCGAAGAAGGCCGCGGCGAAGAAGGCACCGGCCAAGAAGGCGGCTGCCAAGAAGGCGCCGGCGAAGAAGGGCGCGGCCAAGAAGGCGCCGGCCAAGAAGTCGGCCGCCAAGAAGGCGCCGGCGAAAAAGGGCGCGGCCAAGAAGGCTCCGGCCAAAAAGGCTGCTGCCAAAAAAGCCCCAGCCAAGAAGGCCACGGCCAAGAAGGCCGCCGCTCGCCGCTCACCGGCTCGCAAGGCCCCAGCGAAGAAAGCCGCCGCCACGGCACCCGCCCCGGCTGCCGCCCCCGCGAAGACCGCGCTGAGCCCACAGGCAGCGTGGCCGTTCCCGACCGGCGCCAAGCCCTGAGCGTTGGTGCAAGTGACAAACCCGGCCTCGGCCGGGTTTTTTCATTTCACCGGCCTCGATCTTTTGTTTTCACCGGGCTCGGCCGGGTTCTCATTTGGCGATCGGTGCCGGATCGGCTTCTGCCTCTCACGCCTGGATGACGCCGCCGCAGCGCGCCCGATCGGCGGCGCCGTCGGCGGTATAGAGCGCGCCGGCGGGGGCCGGCATCAGGACATCGATCGCGCGGTCGAGTGCCGCGGTTGCGCGGGCCAGTGATTCGCGTTGCGCGGCAACCAGTCCGCTCGCGCTCGCTAGCCGGCGTCGCAATGCGAGCGGCGCGCCGCCGTGGCGTGCGGCGACCGAGAAGTGGCTGACCGCGCGCGCGAGCGCGCAATGCAGTTCGCCAGCGTGAGCATCGATGGCCGCGATATCGCGCGCATGCAGCGCCGTCGCCAGCGCCGCGAGCCGCGTTTCCACGGCATCGAGCACGACTTCGAGATCCACGCGCGCGGCGCCCGGCGCCGCCGTCGTGGCATGACCGGGGTTCAGCGCGGCACCTTGCTCAGCAGTTCCTGGGCGTTAGCGATCAAGCGGTCGGCAATCACCCCGGCGTCGATCTTGAACGTTCCGTCAGTGATCGCCTGCGACATGCGGGCCACCTTGGCGGCGTCGAATTCGGGACTGGCTTCTGTGCTCATCAGGGCGGCGGCGCTCGACAACTCGACTTTGGTGCTTTCGTGCGCAACCGCGGGGAGCGATGCCGGGTGGGGCGCGGCGGGCGTGCCCGCGACGGCGTTGCCGCCCGTGGCGATCGCCGTGGCGTTGTGGTCTGCAGGGTGGCCGATCTTCATGGAGTTCTCCAGGGTCTCGCGATGACGCTCGCGTCACATGGCTTTGAGTATCGACCGTGGCGCGCGCGACTTGAGCGCTTTTTGATCGGCGGCCGGCACCTCACAGTGCCAGATCGACCCGCCGCTCGCCCACCGCCTGCCCCGTCACCGTACGCCCGCCCTCGATGCGCACCCGCACTGTCTGGCCTTCGATGCCGTGGGTCAGCGCCAGGCCTTCACCGGCGACGCTGAACCCCGGACCGCTGGCGCGGATCTGAACCGTCTCGCCCGCCGCGAACCACTGGCGCGAACGCAGGTCGGCGGCCCGCAGTCCCTGGCCCGGCTTGATGGCACGGGCGAGGGTGCGGCCGACAACCGCGGCGCCGTCGGTCAGCGCCGCGGAAGGCTCTTCGGCCAGGTCGATCTCGCCTGGTGCCACATCGCCCGCGCTGACCACGCTGCCCGCCGGCAGCAGGGCGGTGGCGACGAGTGCGGTGCCGAAGACCTTGACCGTGATCGGCACATAGACATTCCAGCGCGACGCACCTTCCAGGCAGCGCAGACCGATGCGCGAGCGCCCCCACAGGTTCGTCGTCGGCGGCAGATGCGGCTCGATGCGGGTGCACGGCGCGAGGTGCAGGCGCGGGTCGAGCGCACCCACCACCACCTCGACGCGCGGCGGGGCGCGGTTTGCACCGGGTGCGCCGACGCGGGTTGCGGCGAGCGCGAGCTCGCGTACCTGGCGGTCGAGGTCGGCTCCCATCTCGGACTGCGCGCGGGCGTGCGTGAACACGCCGAAAAGGCCGAGCAAGACGGCGAGGGCAATGCCGGTCGAACCGGCGCGGCGCAGCAATTCCATCCCGTCACTCTAGAAGCGCCGGGTCGCCGCAAGGTTTGGAATTGACCGGCAATGCGCCGTCTTATCGCGCTCATGTCGGCCGCGGCGCTCACCACAATCGGCTCGCACAGCCCTTGTCCGTCGGGGCCGGGAACAAGACCCATCATGCTCAACCGACTCACCGACACGCTCGATTTCCAAGGCCAGGCCCTCGGCCTGCGCTCGCAGCGCCAGCGTCTGATCGCCAGCAATATCGCAAACGCCGACACCCCCGGCTATGTGGCGCGCGATCTCGATTTCCAGCAGGCCTTGCGCGCCGCCACCGGCCCGGGGTCGGCCGCCGCACCGGCGCTGGCGGCGACCCAGGGCGGGCATATCGGCAACGTCGGCGGCGGTGCCGCGCAGGGCCGGCTCGTGTACGCAACGTCAAGCCAGACCAACCTCGACCGCAATACGGTGGACATGGACCGAGAACGCGCGAGCTTTGCCGACAACTCGGTCAAATACGAAGCGACGCTGCGCTTCATCAACGGCAACGTGCGCACGATGCTCGAAGCCATCAAGGGCCAGTGAGCGCCGCTTCAGGAGAGTCCGCATGAGCATGATGAATATCTTCAGCGTCGCCGGCAGCGCCGCCAGTGCGCAAAGCCAGCGCTTGAATATCGTGGCGAGCAACCTCGCCAATGCCGATACGGTCGCCGGTCCCGACGGCCAGGCCTACAAGGCGCGCCAGGTCACGTTCCAGACCCAGCTGCTCGGGCAGGCCGGCGCTGCCGGCGTGACGGTCTCCAACATCGGCGAGGACCCCACGCCGGGTCGGCGCATCCACGATCCCAAGCACCCCAGCGCCGACGCGCAGGGGTATGTGACCTACAGCAACGTCAATCCGGTCGAGGAGATGGTCAACATGATTTCGGCCTCGCGCTCGTACCAGAACAACATCGAAGTCATGAATACCGCCAAGACCCTGCTGCTGAAGACGCTGCAGCTCGGCCAGTAGCCACCGAACCCCGGATACCGCCATGGCCATCTCCGCACTCACCGCATCGGGCTCCGATCCATCGACCGTCAAGACCGCCAACGACGCCGGCAGCGCCGACCGCTTCCTCAAGCTGCTGGTCGCGCAGATGCAGAACCAGGACCCGCTGAACCCGATGGACAACGCCCAGGTGACGAGCCAGATGGCGCAGATCAATACCGTCAACGGAATCGAGAAGCTCAACACCACGGTCGAGTCGCTGTCGGGGCAGTTCGTGCAGATGCAGGCACTGCAAGGTGCGGCCCTGATCGGGCGCGACGTGATTCTGCCCGGCGACCGGCTCTCGGCCAACGACGCCGGCCTGGTGCAGGGCGGCTTCGAGCTGCCGTCCGCGGCCGACAGCGTGAAGATCGAAGTCCTCAACGCCGGCGGCCGCGTCATCGACACCATTGAGCTGGGCGCCGAGAGCTCGGGCCGCCACGGCTTCGAGTGGACGCCGCCGGAGGGCGTCGATCCAACACTGGGCGAGCGCTTTCGCGTCGTTGCCCGCAGCGGCACCGTGGCCGTTGCCGCCACGCCGCTGATGCGCGACCGCGTTGACGCGGTGGCCACCGGCGGCGACACGCTGACGCTCGAGCTGCGCTCGAGCGGCAGCGTGCCCTATTCGCAGATCCGCGCCTTCAACTGACACTCACCAAGGACACATCATGAG
>JBDSEG010000385.1:0-2597 GCA_039920165.1 Burkholderiaceae bacterium | reverse complement strand
GCACGGCCCACACCTCCCCGTTGCGCACCGGCTGGCCGAGCGCGGCGCGGTCGCCGATCAAGAGCGATGGCTGCGCGATGACGACCGACGCGAAGCCGAGTTGCGCGACCGCCTGCTGCATCTCGCCCTTGACGCAGTTATAGAAGATGCTCGATTTGGCATCCGCGCCCAGGGCAGAGACGACCGCGAGCCGGGTTGCGCCGGCCGCGCACGCGGAGCTCGCCGCAGCAAGCACGTAGGCGTGGTCCACCGCGCGAAACGCGGCCTGCGAGCCGGCCACCTTGATGGTCGTTCCGAGCGCGATATACACATCGTCGAGCGGCTGCGGCGCGGGCGGCGGATGCGCGAAATCGACGGTATGGAACTTGATCTTGGTGCTGGCGGGCAGGGCGCCGGCGCTGCTTTGCCGGCGCTGCCAGACATGGATCTTGCCGTACGTCGGATCGGCCCCGAGCCTTGCCAGCAGCTCGCGGCCGATCAGGCCGGTGGCGCCGGCGAGCAAGGCGGTGCGAAGGGGCGGCGCGGTGGGCATCGCGCGACTTTAGCTTGCGGGGTGGTGTCGGTTGCTTCGGCTCTATGGGCGTCCTGCCCAGGCCGAGCCGGGTCCCGCCCCGGCGGGCGGGTAACTTTCATTTGGGCCAGCATATGAAAGTTACTCCGCCGCCGGGCGGAACCCCGGCTGGGCCTCGCGCGAAAAGCCGAAAGAACAGCGCCAGCCAATCAAGGTCTCAGCGCTTGGGCAACCCCGACCGAACCGGCGGCCGCCCGCCACCGCCCGACGATCCACCGCGCGATCCACCCGGCCGTCCCGACGACGACCCAGGCCGAGCATCGCCGCGCCCCGATCCGCCACGCCCCGCATGGTGGCCGCCACCGCCACCCCCGCCACCACCGGCATGGTGCCGATGCCCACCACGCCCTGCGCCTTCGCCGATCACCATGCGGCCGAGCACGATGGGCTCGGGCTTCTCGCTCGGGTGCGGCTCGAAGCCGGGGACGATCTCCTTCGGGATGTCGCGCTTGATGAGGCGCTCGATATCGCGCAGAAAGCCGTTCTCGTCGACGCACACGAGCGACACCGCCTCGCCTTGCGCGCCCGCGCGGCCGGTGCGGCCGATGCGGTGCACATAGTCCTCGGGAACGTTGGGCATCTCGTAGTTGACGACGTGCGGCAGCATGTCGATATCGATACCGCGGGCCGCGATGTCGGTCGCGACCAGGCAGGTCAACTCGCCTTTCTTGAAGTCCGCCAGCGCCTTGGTGCGCGCGGTCTGGCTCTTGTTGCCGTGGATCGCCATCGCGCTCACGCCCTGCTTTTCCAGGTGTTCGACGAGGCGGTTCGCGCCGTGCTTCATGCGCGTGAAGACGAGCACCTGCTGCCAGTCGTTGGCCTTGATGAGGTGGACCAGCAGGTCCTTCTTCATCTCGCGCCCGACCGGGTGCACCTTCTGCGCGATGAGTTCGGCCGTAGAGTTGCGGCGCGCCACCTCGATGAGTACCGGTGCGTTCAAGAGGCGGTCGGCCAGTGCCTTGATCTCGTCGCTGAAGGTGGCCGAGAAGAGCAGGCTCTGCTTCTTGGCCGGCAGCACGGCCAGCACCTTCTTGATGTCGTGGATGAAGCCCATGTCGAGCATGCGATCGGCCTCGTCGAGGACGAAGATTTCGACATGGCTCAGGTCGAGCGTGCGTTGCCCGTGGTGGTCGAGCAGCCGGCCCGGCGTGGCGACGAGGATGTCGACGCCGCGGCGCAGCTTGTCGATCTGGGGCTGCATGCCGACGCCGCCGAACATCACCATGCTGGTGAGCTTCGAATATTTGCCGTAGACGCGAACGCTTTCCTCGACCTGCGCGGCGAGTTCGCGCGTCGGGGTCAGGATGAGGGCGCGGATCGGCGTCTTCGCATGTGGGCCGCGCGGCGCAGCGGTGGCTTGCAGCGGCGCTGGCTTGGCGGCCATCAGCCGCTGCAGCATCGGCAGCACGAAGCCGGCGGTCTTGCCGGTGCCGGTCTGGGCGCCGCCCATGACGTCGCCACCGGACAGCACGGCTGGAATCGCCTGGGCCTGGATCGGGGTGGGGGTGGTGTAGCCGTGTTCGTGAACGGCACGCAGCAATGGCTCGGCCAGGCCGAGGTCGGTGAATTGCATCTGGAATGAGGCCCGCGGGGAGCCGTGGTTCGCGGCCTGCTGTCACCCGTGGCGGGTGCACCAGTCGGTAGGCGCGAAGGATTGAAGGCGTCGCAACGAAGGCGACTGCGCCGCGATGACTGGAGCCACGACGCATCTCGATTGTACCGACTGAGGGCGTTGTTCGGCTCAGCGGCGACAATGGCCGGCTGCACGCGCCGCGCGCGAATCCCCCGTTTGTCTCAGAAAGTCCCATGGCCCAGTACGTCTTCACCATGAACCGCGTCGGCAAGATCGTGCCGCCGAAGCGGCAGATCCTCAAGGACATCTCGCTGTCGTTCTTCCCCGGCGCCAAGATCGGCGTGCTCGGCACCAACGGCTCGGGCAAGAGCACGCTGCTCAAGATCATGGCCGGCATCGACCGCGACATCGAGGGCGAGGCCACGCCGATGCCGAACCTGAAGATCGGCTATT
>JBDSEG010000384.1:0-4968 GCA_039920165.1 Burkholderiaceae bacterium | reverse complement strand
GCTGATCCGCTACGACGGTCGAGGCAGCGGCCTGTCGGAGCGCTACGTACCTGAACTCTCATTCGAAACGCTGGGGCGCGACCTGCAGGCAGTGGTGGACGCACTGCAGCTGCCGCGATACGCGCTGCTAGGCATCTCGCAAGGCGCGCCGGTCGCGATCGCGCATGCCGCGCGTCACCCCGAAAGGGTGTCGAAAATCATCCTCAACGGTGCTTTCGCGCTGGGTCGCAACAAGCGCGGCTCGGCGAAGGATCGCGAAACGGGGCAGGCTTACCTGACGCTCATGCGCCATGGCTGGGGCGACGAGCACTCGGCCTTCCTGCGCAGCTTCTGCATGCTCTACTTCCCAGGCTTGTCGATCGGTCAGATTCGCGCGCTTGCTGATCTCCAACGTATGGCCATGTCGTCCGACGCAGCCATCCGGATGCGCATAGCCTGCGACGACATCGACGTCGTCGATCTGCTCAAGCAGGTGTCGGCGCCGACCCTGGTGCTGCACAGCCGCTACGACAACGCAGTGCCGTTCGAGGAGGGGCAGCGCTTGGCGGCGGCGCTACCCAACGCGCGATTCGTCGCCCTGGAATCGGAAAATCATGTGCCGGTGCCCGGCGAGCCGGCCTGGCCGATCTTCCTCGCCGAGATTGACGACTTTCTACGCGATTGATCCGCGAGTCGGCGCGCGCCAGAGCGGTGAACTCGCGTCGGCACGGAAGGTCACAGGCGGCGTGCCAGATAGCCGCATGCCAACGTCGGCTCTTGACCGGGACTTCCAGTTCGCGATGCGCGCCAACAGCAGCCATCCAGCCCAGCGCTGCCTGAACGTCGGTCCTCGAGGTGGTGTCTCAACGTCTCGACCCATCGGCGACACTCTCCCGTCCGAATTGCTAACCACAAAGCCGACATTGGTTCAGCAGACCAAAGATTGAGGCCTCTCGATCCGTCCCTCAGTTCCCGAAGTAGGCCCGCAGCGCCATCTTTCCGCCCATAGCTGGGCCTACAATTGGTCGTCGATCCCGCTGCATCGCTGCCGATGGCGGCCTGTGGCCATCACACCCCTCCGTCTTTCCCGACCTTGACCATCACGGATCGCGGACGCCACGCCGGCGTGAGCTGGGAACGTACGATGTACCTCAAGCTTCGATCCGGTTGCGCCGTGATCGCGCATCGCAGCGTTTATCTGCATCGATTGCCACAGACCGTGATACGGCGTTGGAATCATGCCGCACCGCCCGTTGGTCATGCGGCGCCGAAGCGCCCATTCAGCCGACGGATCGATCCATTTCAGACGCCGAGCGGTGTATCGTGCCCGTGCGTGGGGCCCGGTGGAGGGGCGCACTTATTCCGCTGAATCGCACGACGTGGAACTGATGCACTGCACAGCCTGCACTTTCGAGAACTCGACAGGCGCGCGCTTTTGCAGCCATTGCGGAAGCGCGCTCGCGTTGCAGTGCCCGGCTTGCCACGAGCCGGTGACACCGGCCTCGCGCTACTGCGGTGCCTGCGGGGTCGCGCTGGCCACCCCACCGGCACCTTCCAACACACCCGCTGCCGCGCCGGACGAAGAAGCAGGCGAACGCCGCCACGCCACTATCGCCTTCTCCGATCTGTCGGGCTACACCACGCTCAATGAGCGCCTCGATCCCGAGGAAGTCGAGGCGCTGATGGAGCGCATCAAGCGCGAGGCGGTGGCCATCGTCGAGCGGCATGGAGGCATCGTCAATCAGTTCGTGGGCGACGAGGTCATGGCGCTGTACGGTGTGCCGCTGGCGCGGCGAGGCGATCCGGCACGGGCCGTACGCGCCGCATTCGAGCTTCATGCTGCGGTACGGGCCATCGGCGCCGAGCTCGCGCCGCGCATCGGCTGCGGCTTGAGCATGCACACCGGCGCCAGCACAGGCCGGGTCGTGGTGCGTCGCAGCGACACACGTGCCGGGCGATTCACGGTGACGGGCGACACGGTGAATACCGCGGCGCGCTTGCGCGCCCTCGCTGCCGACGATGACGTGGTGGTCGGCGCCGACACCTGGCGCGAGGTCTCGATGCTGTTCCAGGCCGAGGCGGGCGACGCGGTGAACGTCAAGGGCAAGATGCAGCCGGTCGTGCCGTACCGCATTCGCGGCGAGCTCGGCCAGGCCGAGGCGGGCCGGCCCTTCATCGGGCGAATTGAGGAGTTGCAGCAGTTCGACACCTTGCTCAGAAGCTGCCGCGACCTTGTGCGCGGCCGCCTGATCATCGTGCGCGGCGACCCGGGCATCGGCAAGACGCGCCTGCTCGGCGAGTTCCAGGCGCGTGCGGCAGCGCTCGGTTTCGCCTGCCACCGTGCGGCCGTGCTGGACTTCGGCGCCGAGACCGGCCGCGACACGGTGCGCAGCCTGGTGCGGGGCTTGTTGGGCCTGGGGCCCGAGGCCGATGAACCGGAACGCCGTGCCGCCGCCGTGCGCGCCTGCGCCGACACGACGACCGGTGCCGAGAACGAGATGTTCGTTTGCGAGCTGCTCGACGTCGACCCTCCGCCCGCGCAACGCCCGATCTACGCCGCGCTGTCGCGCGAGGCGCGGATGCGCGGCGTGGGTGACACTTTGAGCGACCTGGTGCGACACGCGAGCGCGCACCGCCCTGTGCTGCTGCTTGTCGAAGACGTGCACTGGGCCGACGTCTGGACGCTTGATCGGCTTGCCGCCGTCGCCGCGCTGTCGCAAGCGCAGCCGCTGTTGTTGGTGGCGTCGACGCGCTTGGAAGGCGACCCGAGCGCCGGCCCGTGGCGCAGTGCGCTGCACGGCGTGCCAACGACCAGCATCGACCTCGTGCCACTTTCGGCTGAAGAGGCCGAACACCTGGCCGAGTCCTTTTCCGGCATGGCCTCAGGCCTGATGCGCGAGTGTGTTCAGCGCGCTGCGGGCAACCCGCTCTTCCTGGAGCAATTGCTGCTCAATGCCGAGGAAGCTGGGCTGGAGAACCTGCCCGGCACAATCCAGTCGCTGGTGCATGCACGGCTGGATCGCCTCGATGCGGCTGACAAGCAGGCGGTGCAAGCTGCGGCCGTGCTCGGCCAGCGCTTTTCGCTCGACGCGTTGCGCCACCTGGTCGAGGTTCCGGCATACGATGGTGCGGGCCTGATCGCGCATTTTCTCGTGCGCCGTGAAGGCAGCGGGTTCTTGTTCTGCCATGCGCTAATTCGCAACGGAGTTTACGAATCCGCACTGCGCACACGCCGCCGGCAACTGCACGCCCGTGCGGCCGGATGGTACGAGAAGGACGACCCCGTTCTTGCCGCCGAGCATTTCGAGCGCGCAGAGGACAAACGCGCCCCGGCGGCCTACCTCACGGCGACCGAATTCGAGGCGCAACAGTTCCACTACATGCGCGCGCTTGCGCTCGCCGAACGCGGCCTGGCACTCGATGCCGACAGCGACGTGCGCGGCGCGCTGCTATCTGCACGCGCCGCGCTGCTGCTCGAGCTGGGCCGTGTGCCCGAGAGCATCGACGCCTACCGAGAAGCGATCGAGGTGGCCTCTAAGCCGGGCGACCGGTCCCGTGCGCTGATCGGCATGGCCTCGGGCATGCGCGTCAACGATCGTGTCGACGAGGGTCTGGTAGCGCTAGCCGAGGCGCAGCCCCTGGCCGAGCAGGAGGGGCTGGCGCTGGAGCTCGCGCGCCTGCATCCCCTGCGCGGCAACCTGTACTTCCCGCTCGGCCGTATTGAAGAATGCCTGAGCGAGCACCAGGCCTCGCTGGGTTACGCACGCGCCTCGGGCTCGGTCGAAGCCGAGGCCACGGCGCTGGGCGGACTGGGCGACGCCTACTACCTGCAGGGGCGCCTGCGCTCGGCACATGAACAGTTTGCACGCTGTGTGGCGCTGGCGCGCGAGCACGGCTTGGCCAAGCTCGAAGTCACGGTGCTGCACATGGTCGGCTGGAGCGCGGAATACTTGTTGATGACGCGCAGCGCGGTGGAGATTGGCCTGCAGGGCGTCGCGCTGGCCGCGCGCTTGGCCGACTCGCGCGCCGCTATGCTCTCGCACGCGTTGGTTGCCCATCTTGCGACCCGCGTCCTGGGCGATTTGGAGCTGGCGGCTGCGCACGCTGTGAGCACGCGCGAGCTGGCCGAGAAGCTGGGCGCCGGACGATTCGTCGCACAGGCGTTTGTGATCGAGGCAACTGCGGCGCTGGTGCGGGGCGACAAGGAACGCGCACGCCTTCTCGTTCGAGAGGGGCTGACCGGCCTGGGCGAGGCGGGGCAGCGTCACATCGGCGCGACTCTGTATGGACTGCTTGCACGCACAGCCGACAGCCCTTTGGAGCGATTCGAGGCCTTGCGCGAAGGCGAGGCGTTGCTCGCTGCAGGCACACCCAGCCACAACCACCTCCATTTTGCCGAGAGCGCCATGGAGGCCTTGCTCGAGCAAGGGGACTGGGCCGGCGCGGAACGCCAGTGCGACCGGCTGGAACGCTATTGCGCACCTGAATCGCTACCGTGGTCCGAGTTCGTCATTGCACGCGGCAGAGCGCTCGCTAGCATCGGGCGCGGCGAGCAAAGTGACGCGGTGCGCGAAACTTTGAAACGCTTGCGCGAGACGGCTGCGCGCGCAGAACTCAACGTGGCGCTTCCCGACATCGACGCGGCCATTGCTGCCATTGCCCGGGGCTGAGCGGCTGCGGCAAGGCCGGCGATAAGCCCGAGTTCAGCGCCGCAGTTTGGGCAGTGCTCAAGATCAATCTTGAAGGCACGCTTGAGCAGCCAAGGTTCCGACAAGGCTCCCTACAGCCGCCCTTCCCCAGCAGCGGCTTTTGGCCGGGACTACTGGTTCGAGGTCAACCCCGACAGAAGTCATTCGATCCGACGCTGATTGAACGGCTGGTCTTCGAGGCGGCGAGCTCAATATCGCGACCAATTGCCGACATTCGATGCGCTCGCTTGCTTGCCCTGAAGCAGACATTCCGCCTACCGGTTGCTGGTCACGCATACGC
>JBDSEG010000383.1:0-2766 GCA_039920165.1 Burkholderiaceae bacterium | reverse complement strand
CAGCAGCAACATCGCGGACTATGAACGCGATACGGCCAACCCCGGCGCGGTGTATGCCGATCCGTCGCGGCGCGCGACTTATCTGAAGATGTACGGCAATATCTGTTTCGATACGCGCGAAAACTATGTTAATTTCCCATGGTCATCAGAAACTAAATAGTTCCAATTCGGTGGCTGCGCACCGGCTCAGACGGCTCAGACTATTTAAGGCGGAGGCACCCTTGCCCCTCTATGCTCTGTTACCCTGAAATTAAGGGCCACCCCTCTATGGAGGCGTGCAGCGCCCCGACGAGCCCCGCCTGCAACCTTGCACAGATTCGAGCAGCCCGCCAGAGCCATGACCGCTAACCCTTTCGTCATCCTCTACGTCGAAGACAACGACTTGGTCCGCGAGTCGTTCGCCGAGTTGCTTGACACCGTCGACCGCCGGGTCGTGTGTGCGGCTGACAGCGCCGCCGCGCGCGAGGCGCTGCGAGAGCAGAACGTGAACCTGCTGATGACCGACATCAACCTGCCCGACGGCTCGGGCCTCGACTTGGCGCGCGAGGCACTTCGGCAGAACCCGGGGCTGCCGGTGATCGTCTGCTCCGGGCAGGACTTGAGGGACGTCGCTAGTTCGCTCGGCCCTACCGCTCATCCTCTGATGAAGCCCTTCGAGCTGGACGAACTTGAAGCGCTGATCGAGCGGCTCGCGCAGTGAGCGACTTGACTGCCGCGGCCGCCGGGCGGCGGTGCGGTTTTTGATGCCCGACGCGGTTGCAAGGGTGCGGCAGCTCGACTACTTCGGCGGGTATTCGCCTCTCCGCTGCCTCCAAGTCGTTCTCGCAAGGCAACGTCTGCTCTGGGGTCGGAAGCAGTCGTTCTGCAATATGACATTCATTAAACGCCATCAATCTCGCGCTCGATGCGACGTGGCGCTTCACCGATCTGCCGCTGGCGTATTACCGCGACCGGGTGCTTGTCGCGAGCGAAGAGGCCGCGCACTTCACGCTGCTGCGCGAGTACCTGCAAAGCCTAGGCTTCGACTACGGCGACTTCCCGGCCCACGACGGTCTGTGGGCGATGACCGCGCGCACCGCGCGCGACGCCTGCGCGCGCAGGGCCCTCGTGCCCCGAACGCTGGAAGCGCGCGGCCTGGATGCGACGCCGCCAATGAAGGCCAAGCTCGAGCGCTGCGGCGACCCTCGAGTTGCGCAGATCCTCGGCCTCATCCTGCGCGACGAGATCGGCCATGTGGCGATCGGCAACCGCTGGTACCGCTGGCTGTGCGAACGCGACGGCCACGAGCCGATCTCGTACTACGCCGAGCTCGCGCGGCGCCTCGAGGCACCGCGGCTGCGCGCGCCGTTCAACTTCGATGCGCGGCGTGCCGCCGGCTTCAGCGAGGCGGAACTCGAACGGTTGGCCGAAGCGGCCGCGGATAGCCCCGCGCTGCCAATCTGACCCGCGATCCAGCCCCTGACGGTACGCGCGGGAGATGTTGCTTCGAAGAGAAGCGGAAAGCTGAAGTTTCCATTGCGGCCTATTCGCCTTGGCGTTCTTTGCGTCCCAGAAATCGAGAGACGAGCGCGCATGCTGCGCGCGGGCGAGCGTGCGCCGCCCGCATTCACCGCTGCCAGACCAGCACGTAGCCGCGGTTCTCGACCGTATCGAAGGTGCGCATGCCCTTGATGAGCGTCGCCGCCGGTATCCACATCCACCCGGCTGCGGCGGGGTTCACGTCCAGCACGAGGAACGAATCGGATGGCGCGTCGTACGCCCCCAGGGGCGAGATGTGGCCGCCGCCCTTCTGGCCGACTGCCTCGCGCCGGTAGTTGACGATCACGTAGTCGCCCGGGCGGGCGAGGTTGGCAACCAGTTCAAAGCGGATCGCCGCGTCGGTGCGTCTCTCGTCGACGACGACGAGTTGCGTGGCCAAGCCATTCGCCCTGAGCAATTCGTCGAACTGACGCAACTGGTAGCCGAAATCGCGCTGCTGCTTGGCGCCAATCGTGACCGGCTCGCCAAGCACCTGGGCGCGCGTCTTCGAGCCGGGGGCGATGACGTTGTCCTGGGTATAGCGCGGGACGATCGGGTCGCTGCCGCCCGGCAGATGCCGCAGGTCGTCGGGGCGCAGGCGGCCGTGGTCGCGCGGCAGTTCGGGGCTGCGCGAGCGCAGCGCGTTGAGGACGATGGCCGCGCTCGTCGGGCCGCAGAAGGCGGCGTTCAACTGGGCCTCGAACTGGTTCGCGAGCGCCGCGAAATCGCTTTTCGCGGCGCTGCGCGAGAGCCGCGCGATGCCATCGTCGCTGGCGAAGGCAAGCAGCTCCGGCGCATTGGCGGCGCCGGCCGCGAGGGGCGCGCGAGGCGCCGGAGACTGGCAACCGAATACGGCACCGAGCAATAGAGCCAGGGCAAAACGGGTGGATTGCGACATGGTCGACTCCCGAAGAGGAACTGGAGGATCCGGCGTGGCGGACGCACTCAGTACCCGAGCGCCAGCCCCGAATTGCGGCGCGGATCGTTGGCGCCGTAGAAGCGATTCCTGCCCACCGGCTTGCCATCCAGCGCCGGCGCGCCGATCAGGATGGCGGCGAGATGGTTTGCCGGTTGCGGGCCGGCGAATTTGTGGCCCCAAGCCTCCAGGATCCTGCGCGTATCGGGGCTCAGTGCAAAAGCTTCGACGTTGGTCGACTCAGGCAACCACTGCTGGTGAAATCTCGGCGCATCGACCGCCTCCTGCACGTTCATGCCGTGGTCGACCAGGTTGAGGATGGTGTGCAGCAC
>JBDSEG010000382.1:0-2962 GCA_039920165.1 Burkholderiaceae bacterium | reverse complement strand
GCCACGCCGCATCGCCGTCGAGAGCGAGGCTGTGCCCGCTCGCTTCCCAGGCCAGCGCGGCGACGCCCGACAGGCGCTGCTGCTCCTTGCCGTGGTCCTGCGCCAGCGCGGCGAGGTCGGCGAGCTGTTGGCGCAGCGCGTCCGAAAGCGCCAGGAAATCGCCCGCGCCGAGCGCCAGAAAGCGCCCGCGTCCGGCGCGCACCAGCTCGAGCAACTGGCGCAGGCGCAGCACCTCGGCACCATCGAGCGCGAGCGTGCCGTCGAGCTCGAGCCAGTCGCCTTTGGCATTCGACCGCGCCTGCAGCGTGACCGCCGCCTCGGGCACGGTGCGAACGCGGATCGGCTCGCCCTTGGGCCATTCGGTGACGATGCTGTCGGTCAGCCGCGACAGGCCTTCGACGACCGCGAGGGCCTGCTCCGGGTCGTCGATGCGCCAGTCCGGTCCGGGCTCGGCCGCAAGCGGCTCGACCGCCTCGACCAGCGCCTGCGCGGCGGCGCGCTCGGCGGCCAGATCGCGTCGGGTCGACAACGTGACACCCTGATGCACGGTAGTGACACGCTCGCGCCCGCTGCCGGGCGCGAGGCGCGGCCCGAACTCGCCGAACGGCGCGACGCGCAGCGCCAGATCGAGGCCGCTGCGCTGCGGCGTGAGTTCGGCGCGCAAGAGGCTGCTGGCTTCGACCTCGTGGCCGGCCTCGGCATCGCTCGCGACCTGGAAATGCGCGGTCAGCACGCGCAGCGCGGCGTCGAGTTCGGCGCGTGCCGCGACCGGCACCTTCCAGCCTTGCGACACCAGTTCGGCGACCCGCAACTGCGCCGACGTGAGGCGGATCAGCCGCGCCCGCGCATCGCCGTCGGGCAGCAGCAGCACATTGCGTCGACGCAGCCGAGCGGCCTGCCAGCGCGCGGGCAGCTCGTCGTCGTCGCCTTCGTCCGCGCGCTGTTCGGCGCTGTGCACCGGGTCGAGCAAGTGGAAGGCGATGTGCTCGCCCTGGGTCATGATTTCGAGCGCCGGCAGCGCCTCGACCACCTCGATGAAGCGTGTCGGCGCGTGCGCCCACGCCACGCAGGGGTGGCGTACCAGCGCCGCCGCCGCGCCCGCGAGGTCGAGCACCGGCCGGTTGCCGTATTCCTCGCGCTGCACCGCGCGCAGCAGCGCGGCGTCGTGGGCCGGCAGATCCTTGCGCCGGACGAGCGCCGCCAGGCTGACCGGTCTGGCCTTGCCGAGGCCGCGCACGCCGGCCTTCTGCTCGACCGCTTCGATGCGTTCGATGCGGCCGTCGGCGCGCGCCGCGACGAGCCAGATCAGCCGGTCGGCGAGGCCCGGCGCGGCGCCGCGCGGACGCGCGACCGATTCGCCGCCGAGCGCGAGGATGGACGCAAGTGCCTCGCGCCAGCTGTCCTGCGGTGCGCCGATGAAAAACGGCACGGTTGCATCGGCCGGCAGCGCGGGCTCATCGAACAATGCGGCCTCGGCGCGTCGTGCAAGTCGTGCCAGCCACGCAAGGTCGGCCTGCTCGAAGCTGTCCGACAGCTGCCGCGCGTGCTCGCGGGTTCGCGCCGGTGCCTTGACCTCGCTGCGCAGCCAGGCGGCGAGCAGCAGGTGGTGAAGATGGCCGAGCGACAGCAAGCCGATATGGTCGCGCCTCACCAGCGTGAAGCGATCAGGGTCGCGCTTGGCATCGCCCAGGCGCTGCGCGATCGCGTCCTCCCACACGCGCCAGAAACCCAGCGTATCGGCCTTGCCGCCCTCGGCGGCGACGAATTTGCGGGCGCGCGTCCAGGCGTCCGGCGTGGCCTGTGCGAGCAAGCCCATCGCATACACCCAGCCGAGCGACGGCGCGACCAGATTCTTGCGCCGCCCGGCGCCCGTGGCGAGCTGTTTGAGCGCCGTTTCGAAGCGCGCGCAGCCAGTCTCCCAATGCCCGTCGGCGATCTGCAAGGCGGCACGCAAGGCCTCGATCGATGCGCCCTGCAGGCCGTCGAGCAGCCGCTCGGCAGCCGTGCGATCGCCGCTGAACAGCGCGCTCTCGGCGAGCCGGCCGCGCAGCGACGGATCGAGCGAGGCCGGGTCGCGCGCACAGAGCCAGGCCTCGAGCGGGCGCGTCGGCGACTCGGCGAAGCCGGAGGGCGCTGCGAGCAGCAGCGTGGCGAGTTCGCCTTGCAGATCGGGGGGCAGACGGGCGAACAGTTCGGCGTCGAACGGCGCCAGCAGCGCCCGCCGCAGCGCGGCGCGCCACAGATAGCTGGCCGCGACGAGTTGCACCAGCCGCTCGACCAGCACCAACTCGGCGCCGCCGAAGACGACGAGGCCGATGGCCGCGGCAAGCTGCTCCTCCTCCTGGAAGCCGAGCGAGAAGGCACGGTCGAAATTGACGAGCCGGCGCCAGGCATCGAACCAGCCGCGCGCCGCGACCGGGTCGCGCATCAGGCTGTGAAAGCGTGCCACCGCATGCGGTTCCGTGCCACGCAGGCGCCCTTGCAGGTCGCGATGCGCGTGGCCGTGGGCGACCAGGCGGTCGACGACGCCGCGCACCTCGACCGGGTTGAAGCGCGTGCCGCGCGCGGTGCGCAGCTCGGCGGCGGTCATCAGGTCGGCCAGGCGCTGCACGCCGGTCGGAGCGTGCAGGATGCACAGCGCGTCATGCACCTGCGCATCGTCGGCGCCCATACTGCGGTCGAGCGTGCGGACATCGCCGGCGGGCGCGGCGGAGGTCGGGGCTTTGGAAGCGGCAGCGGTCAAGGGCGGGCGGTCGTGCGGGAAATGCGCGAGCCTACCCGAGCCGGCGCGGGATGCCTGGGCCCGCGCCCCTCGCCCCGCCCTCTCCCGCCAGCGGGTGAGCAACTGTGTTTCAAGTCAAGCTGTTTTCGGGGACTGAGCATGTTTTGCCGCGTCCCACGATTTCTGGTCCCTGAGCATGGCGTTCAGGATCGTCAGCAGCTTTCTCATGCAAGCCACGAT
>JBDSEG010000381.1:0-12718 GCA_039920165.1 Burkholderiaceae bacterium | reverse complement strand
CCGGCAAAGCCGGCGGCCAGCGCTTCCAGCCCGTGAGCGAGGGCGGGGATGCCGTGGACGAGAATGCCGCCGCCGACCAGAAACATGGCCGCGGTGCCGGCAACCGACAAGCCCTTCATGAACCACGGTGCCGCCGCGAGAATCGCCCGCCCGGCACCGCGCTGAAAGCCAGCCCAGACGCCGCGGCCGGTGAGCCGGCTCAGATACAGCCCCCCATCGTCGAGCTTGACGATGCCGGCGACAAAACCGTAGACACCAATCGTCATGATCACTGAGATCGCGATCAGGACGCCGAGCTGGGTCAGAAAATCGGACTGCGCCACAGTACCCAGTGTGATCGCGATGATCTCGGCCGACAGAATGAGGTCGGTGCGGACCGCGCCCTTGATCTTGTCCTTCTCGAATGCCACTGCGTCAATTGCCGGGTCGGCGAGCGCGCTGACCCGCTTCGCATGCTCGGCCGCATCGTCGTCCGCGCTGTGCATCAGGCGGTGAAAAATTTTCTCCGCTCCTTCGTAGCAGAGAAAGACGCCGCCGACCATCAGCAGCTGCGTGACCGCCCAGGGGGCAAAGGCGCTGATCGCCAGCGCCGAGGGCACCAGGATGAGCTTGTTGATTGCCGAGCCGCGGGCCACCGCAAAGACGACCGGCAACTCGCGGTCGGCGCTCACCCCCGCGACCTGTTGCGCATTCAGTGCCAAATCGTCGCCGAGGACGCCGGTCGTCTTCCTCGCCGCCACCTTGGTCAGCACCGCCACGTCGTCGAGGACGCTGGCGATATCGTCGATCAATAAGAGCAGGCTGGATGCCATCGGCTGCCTTGGAAAAGATGTCGAGTAGACACGACCGGCGCAGGGCCGGCGCAGGTCAGTGGATGCCGATCGCGGCGATTGCGGGGGCCAGATATTCGCGCCCGACGACGGCGCGCGCATAAAGGTAGTTGGCACGGGCGTGCTCGCTCAACACATCGAGGTCGACCTGACCCTTCGCATTGCACGGGAACGAGAGTCCGCGCCCTTCGTCAAAAATCGATTGGAAGCGGATTTCGTAAGCCGGAGGCGCTATGGGATTGGTTGCTTGCATTGGGTGAGCCAGAGGTGACTTGTGAAACAAGATTAAGCGCATCCGTTCGCCGCCGCTGTCAGGTCCGAACAGTCCGCTCGGTCGGATAAACGCCATACATGACGTCATCCGAAGCGGTCCGCGGCTTGTCGCAGCGCCGACACCCGGGCGGCATCGACTGCCGCCCAGGCCGTGCTGCCGATAATCGACCATGAACCCTGCCCCTGCTCCCTCTGCGTCCGGCTTTGCCGTGCTCGCCCTTGCGCCGCCGGTGCTCGCAAACCTCGAGCGGCTCGGCTATGTGGAGATGACGCCGGTCCAGGCGGCCACGCTGCCGCTTTCGCTGGCCGGTGCCGATGTCATCGCGCAGGCCAAGACCGGCAGCGGCAAGACGGCCGCCTTCGCGCTGTCCTTGCTGGCGGGCATCGATACGCGGCGCTTCGAAGTCCAGGCGCTGGTGCTGTGCCCGACGCGCGAACTGGCCGATCAGGTAACGCAGGAAGTGCGTCGACTCGCGCGCTCCGAGGACAACCTGAAGGTGATGGCCCTGTGCGGCGGCGTCCCGCTGCGCGACCAGCTGACGAGCCTGGCGCACGGCGCGCACGTGATCGTCGGCACGCCCGGGCGCGTGCTCGACCACCTTTCGCGCGCCAGCCTGCGCCTGCCGGCGCTGCGCACCCTGGTGCTCGACGAAGCCGACCGGATGCTCGACATGGGTTTTGCACAGGCGATCGCCGATGTCCTCGCGCAATGTCCGCGCGAGCGCCAGACGCTCCTGTTCTCGGCCACGCTGTCGGACGATGTGGCCGCCCTCGGGGCGCGCTTCATGCGCGATCCGAAGCGCGTCGCACTGCCTGCGCAGCATACGGCGCAGACCATCCGCCAGCGCTTCTACGAGGTGCGCGAGGACCAGCGGCTGCACGCCGTCTCGCTGCTGCTCGAGCACTACCGGCCGCCTTCCACCCTGGCGTTCTGCAATACGCGTCAGCAGTGCGCCGACCTCGCGCAGGTGCTGCGCGCGCAGGGCTACCAGGCCCTCGCGCTGCACGGCGAACTCGAGCAGCGCGAGCGCGATCAGGTGCTGGTGCGGTTTGCGAATCGCAGCTGTTCGGTCCTGGTAGCGACCGATGTGGCCTCGCGCGGGCTCGATGTGGAACGGCTCGAGGCGGTCGTCAATGTCGATATAGCACCCGATCCGCAAACCCATCTGCACCGCATCGGCCGCACCGGTCGCGCCGAGCAGGCCGGCTGGGCCTTCAGCCTCGCGAGCCTGGACGAGATGGGCAGCGTCGGCCGGATCGAGCAGATGCAGGGCTTTGAGACCGAGTGGCATCGGTTGGACGAACTCGTGCCGGCGAGCGACGAGCCCTTGCGTGCAGCGATGGTCACGCTACAGATCGCCGGCGGGCGCAAGGAAAAGATCCGTGCCGGCGACGTGCTGGGCGCGCTCACGAAGGATGCCGGCTTCACTGCGGCGCAGATCGGCAGGATCGACGTGAACCCGTTCGCGACCTATGTCGCGGTCGATCGGGAGATCGCCCGGGACGCCCTGGCCCGGCTCGACGGCGGGCGGATCAAGGGCAAGGTCGTGAAGGTTCGCGCGCTCGACGACTGACGCCGTCGCAGAGTGGGCGACGGTCAGTGGCCCGGCGGATTCCACAGCCTCGAGATTCCGCGCCGTTCCGGCTGGCCGGCGCGCGAGCCCGGGTGGGTGCGGACCACCATCAGCTGCGTCGTGAGATACATCGCATTCAGTAGACGGGTCGCGCGCTCGAAGCTCATGCCGGGCCAGCCGGCGATCTCGCGCAGCGAGGCGGCGTCGCGGTGCAGCCGGTCCCGCGCCGATCCCATGGCGCCGGGGGCAGCCTGCTCGATGCGGTCGGACTTGTGCAAGGCGCGGTAGACGACCGGACCGTCGATCTCGGCGAGCAACGCGCCGCGCGGTCCCTTCAGCGCAACCGCCCAGAGGAGCCGCTCGAGCGGCAGGTAATGCTGGAGGTGGCCGACAAGTTCGTGCTTCCAGTGCCCGGGCGGCTGCAAGCCCGGCGGCTCGAAGGCCAGCACGGTGAGATCGGCCAGGTCACGCGCCGTCGACTCGACCAGATCGCGAGGCGCGTGGTACAGCTCGCGTGCGGGAAACAGCGTCACTGGCCACACCAAGCCTTCATGGCGCAGGTACAGCAGCGCCGATTCGCGCTGGCGCAGGCAAGCCGCCATCACTTCGACCACATCGTTGTCGCGCGGCTGGCCGTCGCTGTGCTGCAGGTCGCCGAGCAGCGTGGTCGGCAGCATCGTCGGCACGCCGTCGAGGCGTGCGAAGCCGCTGTTTCCACCGTGCTCGTCGCGCATGCGCTCATAGGCGCTGATGCGCCAGAGCGTGGAGTCGTCGAAGTCGCGCATGGGGTGCCGATGAGTATGACCATGCAGGATGGCCTTCACATACCCTAGAAGAATGAGAAACCGCGCCAGAGGCGCGGTTTTAGATGCAGCGGCGAGGGGTCGGAAGCCCCGGTGTCTCACATCTTGCCGATGCGCAATTGGTTATCGACACTCACGACGCCCTTGACAGCTGAGGCAAGCTGGGTCGCGCGATCACGCGCGGTCTGGTTGGGCGCCTCTCCCTTGAGCGCGACGCGACCGGCACTGGTATCGACGTCGATCTTGAGCGCACTCAGCGCGGGATCCTTGACGAGCAGCGCATTCACCTCGGTGGTGATGACGGCGTCGGACACCTTCGAGCCCAGTGCCTCGCCTGCATTCTTCGCCGCGGACGTCGCGTTCGCGACTGCCTTGTCGGCGTCGGCCTTCGCGGTGTCGATGCTGCGCTCGGCCTCGGTCTTCGCGACCGGAGTCGCCGGCGTCATCGGAGCCGTGGGTACGACCACCGGGGCGGCCGGCGCAGTATCGGTACGCGCGACGTCGCGGTCGGTCCGGTTGCAGCCGACGAGCGCGACCGATGCGAGCAGCAACGAGGCCGCAGCGGCAGCGATGCGGTGCGGGACGAAAGTGGGAGTGGCTCGGTTCATGGTGGATTCCTTCGATAGCGGGAGCGGTGCGGGACCGCGTTTGCAAGGGCGGGTGACGAGTGGAAGCACGCACCCGAACCGCTTCCTTGCCCTGTCGCCCAACCTTAGAGCGGCCTCGACGGCCGCGCTTTCAGCCAGCGCCGGAAATCCGTGTCGGACGATCCCCACAGCGCCGGCAACCCCGTTTGACGGCGGGCCGCTGCTATCCTTTCGCGCTCCATGGCCGCGCTGCACATCACCGATATCGAATCGGCCATCAACTGGTGGCGCGAGCGCTCGCCCTCGCCCGACGGCATCAGCGCCTGCGCCGAAGTGCGCGCCCTCGCCGAGGTGTATGCGCTGATGGTCTACCACCACGACAGCGATTGCGACGAGGCGAGCATGCCGCGCGCTGCACTCGAATCCTGGCTCGCCTGGTATGCGAGCACACCCGATGCGCCATGCATCGCGATCTGCTCGACCAGCCAGGGAGACTCGGTGTGCAAGGGGTGCGGCCGCAGCTTCGACGAAGTCCAGTGCTGGACCTCGATGTCTCCCGGCGAGAAGCGCGCGACCTGGCGCCGCATCACGATGCAGGGCACGGCCTGGCGCTTCAACCGCTATGCCGAGCGCGGCGGCGCCGCCGAGCCGCCGCAGATTCCGAACCCGGTCACCGACGGGACCGGCGGGTGACGGCCCGGCTGTTCAGCCACAGCGCACGCCGCATCGCCGTCCTCGCTTGGCCGGTCTTCGTAGGCCAGATCGCCGTGCTCGGTTTCACCACCGTCGATACGGTGCTCGTCGCCCGCGCCTCGGCCAGCGATCTGGCGGCGCTGGCGATCGGCACTTCGGCCTATATCTCGATCTTCATCGGCCTGATGGGCGCGGTGCTCGCGGTCGGCCCGATCGCTGGCCAGGCGTACGGCGCGGGCCGGCCGGTCGAGGCCGGCGCCCAGCTGCACCAGGCGATGTGGCTTGCGCTGGCGATCTCGCTGCCCGGCTGTGCGCTGCTGCTCTTTCCCGAGCCCTTCCTGGCGCTTGCGCAGGCGCCGCGCGAGGTCGAGGCGAAGGCGCGCGCCTACCTCGCCGCGCTCGCGTTCGCGCTGCCGCCCGCACTGCTCTTCACCGCCTTTCGCGGCTTCAACAACGCGGTCTCGCGACCGAAGATCGTGATGGCGCTGCAGCTCGGCTCGCTCGCGCTGAAGATTCCGCTGAGCGCGGCACTGGTCTTCGGCTTCGACTTCGGCGCGCTGCACATTCCCGCCCTCGGCGTCGCGGGTTGCGGCATCGCGACCGCCATCGTCGTGTTTGGCCAGTTGCTCGCCGCCTGGGCCTTGCTGCAGCGCGACCCGTTCTATCTGGGCTTCGACGTTCGCGGCCGCCTGCGCCGGCCGCATCGCGCGAGCCTCGCGGTGCTGGCGCGCCTGGGCCTGCCGATGGGCGGCGCGATGATGATCGAGACCACCGGCTTCGCCTTCATGGCGCTGTTCATCTCGCGCATCTCGGCGATCCAGGTCGCCGGCCACCAGCTTGCGGCGAACGTGGCGGCGCTGCTTTTCATGGTGCCGCTGTCGATCGGCTACGCGACCGGCGCGCTCGTCGCTCAGCGCATCGGCGCCGGCGACCGGGACGATGTCGAACGCCTGTCGTGGCACGGCATGCAGCTCGCGATGGGCATCGCGGCGCTGCTCGGCCTCATGGTCTTCGTGCTGCGACGGCCGCTGCTCGAGCTCTATACCGACGACACGCGCATCATCGCCGCGGCGCTGCCGCTGCTCGCCTGGGTCGCATGCTTCCATATCGCCGACGCCGGCCAGGCGGTTGCGAGCTTCGTGCTGCGTGCGCACCGGATCGCGATGGTTCCGCTGCTCGTGCAGGCGGTCGCGGCCTGGGGCGTTGGCCTCGGCGGCGGCTACTGGCTCGCCTTCGGCTCGACCGGCCCGGCCGCGCTGCACGGCGCCACCGGCTTCTGGTCGGCCGCGGCGCTCGGCCTGCTGGTAGCGGGGTTGGGCATGGGTGGCTATATCGCCCGGATGTTCGCGCGCCAGCGGGGCGCAGCGGTCGCGACAGTCGCGTAAATCAGTCCCGTATCGGCAGTTCGATCACGAAGCAGCTACCACCGCCCTCGCGCGCCTCGCAGCGCACGCTGCCGCGGTGCGCCTGCGCGATCTGCTTGACCAGGCTCAGGCCGAGGCCGACGCCGCCGGCCTGCTCGGCGTGGCCGGGCAGGCGGAAGAACGGCTCGAAGATGCGCTCACGCATATCCGGTGGAACGCCCGGACCGCGGTCGCAGACGCGGATTTCGACGCGCGGCGTGCCGGGCGGCTGGACCAGTTCGACATGCACCTCGGCGCCGCCGTAGCGCCGCGCATTCTCGAGCAGGTTGCGCAAGGCGCGGCGCAACAGCCGCTCGTCGCCGACGAGGGTGCGCGCACTGCCTTCAACCGCGGCATCGACGCGCGCCGCTTCTTCCGCCAGCAGCGCGAGCAGGTCGACCTTGTCCTGCGCGACCTCGGTCGCCGCCGCATCGAGCCGGCTTGCCAGCAGCACCTCTTCGACCAGCGCATCGAGCTCGGCGACATTGGTCTGGATCTCGCGCTTGAGCGCCTCGCGCCGCTGCGGTGTGGCATCGTCGAGCATCGAAACCGCCATCTGCATGCGCGCCAGTGGCGAGCGCAACTCGTGGCTCGCATTCGCGAGCAGCGACTGGTGCGAGCGCACCAGCGCCTCGACGCGCGAGGCGGCGAGGTTGAAGCTCGCCGCCACCGCGGCGACCTCGTCGTGCCCGCTGACCTCGACCCGCTGGTGGAGTTCGCCCGCGCCGAAGCGGTCCACGCCGAGCTTGAGCGCCTCGAGCCGGCGCGTGAGGCGCCGGACCACCGGCAGCGCGCCGATCGCCACCGCGACGAAAAGGATCGCGAGCAGGACCGCGAGGCCGACGCCACGCTGCCAGTCGCGCGGCACGAAGGGCAGCGGGGGCGGGCCGGCCGGGCCACCAGGCCCACGTGCCCGCGCGCCGGCGGCGCGCGGTCCGAAGCGCAGGATCCACAGCGTGCGGCCGTCGTCCAGCCGCACCGGGACGCCGTTCGACGCGCCTTCGGCCTGACGGCGTTTGAACGATTCCGAGGCGCCGATGCGTTCGCCGCTCGGGCTGTCGAGCGCGAGAGGCACGCGCAGTCGCTTGGACCAGTCCTGCAGCGCCTCGACCTGTTCGGCCGCCGGTTCGTCGACCGCCGGCAGCGAGCGCTGGATCAGTTCGCCCCAGGCCGCCATGCGCTCGCCCAGCATGCCTTCGGAGCGCCCGCGCTCCTGCTCGATCTCGTGCTGGAACACATAGCCCGAACCAAACGCGAACAGCGCCAGCACCACCACCAGGGTGAGATAGATGCGAAGGTAAAGCGACTTCATCGGGCGTGCGCGCGCCGCGCCGCGGACTCAGCCGTCGCCATCCTGCTTCTTCGCGAAGACATAGCCCGCGCCGCGCACCGTCAGCACCCGACGCGGCGCTTTCGGATCGTCCTCGATCACCGACCGGATGCGCGAGATGTGGACATCGATCGAACGGTCGAAGGCTTCGAGCGGATGGCCCTTGAGCGAGTCCATGATCTGGTCGCGCGAGAGCACCCGGCCCGGGCTTTGCGCCAGCACGACGAGCAGGTCGAACTGGTGGCCGGTGAGATCGCAGACCTGGCCCGACAGCCGCGCGATGCGCGCGCCGAGGTCGATCTCGAGGCGGCCGAAGCGCAGCACGTCGTCTGCACCGGCGACCGGCTGGGCAGCGCGACGCAGCAAGGCTTTCACGCGTGCCTGCAACTCGCGCGGCTCGAACGGCTTGCCGAGGTAGTCGTCGGCACCGAGTTCGAGCCCGACGATGCGGTCCAGCGGCTCGCCGCGCGCCGTCAGCATGAGCAGCGGCAGCGTGCGTGTGCGCGGGCTGGCGCGCAGCTCGCGGCACAGATCGAGGCCGTCGCCATCGGGCAGCATCAGGTCGAGCACGAGGGCGTCGAAATTCTCGTTGGCCAGCCGCTCGCGGCCCGCCGCGAGCGAACCCGCGAGCACGACCTCGAAGCCGGCCTGACCGAGATAGTCGCCGACCATCGTCGAGAGCCGGGCATCGTCGTCGATCAGCAGGAGTCGGGCAGCGGACATGGTGGCCGGATTGAAAAAGCAAACGCCTCGCGGCGCGAACCGCGAGGCGCGTTCGGTGCCGAAGGATAGCGACCTGCCATCCCCGGCGCCGTGTTGCGACAGCTCAGCGACAGTTCACTTGCGGGCCGCGTCGCCCTGGTGACGCTGCATGTGCTCCTGCATGCGCGCGGTGCGCTCTTTCACGCGCTCAGCAAGCTTGGCGCGCTGCTCAGGCGTGAGCACGCGGCTCGCGTCGAGCATCGCCTGCAGCATGCGCCGGCTGCTCGCGTCGTGCTGGGCGATCATCTGCTGGCGCACCGACTCGGCCTGGGCGGCGTCGACTGTCGGCGCTGCGAAGATCTGCAGGCTGCGCTCGCGCAGGCCGCGGTTGGCATCGCGCTGCGCCTTCAGGTCGTCGCGCGCGGCCTGCATGATCTGCTTGATCTGCGCGCGCTGGGCGTCGGTCGCGTTCACCGCGTCGAGCATGCGCTCGCCCATGCGCATGCCGTCGCCCATGCCGCCGCCGTGCATCGCGTGGTGGCCTCCCATGCGGTGGCTTTCACCGCCCTGCGACCAGGCCGGAACGCTGACGGCGGCCGCACCGGCGACCAGCAAACCGACCAGCATCAGGCGAACGCCGCGCGGGCTGACGTGGGCCGCGGCCCGGCCTCTGAATGACTGACCCATTTTTCACTCCTTGTATATGGGCCTGATTGCCCAGTGCTTGCATGGTCGAAGCGGCCGGTGAAGCGCCGGTGGCCGACCGGTAAAGATCTGTGAAAGCGGTGTCGGCGCGCCGCGGTTAGAGTCGCCCCGGCATGCCGCCGACCGCTTCCGCCCCGATCCCGCCGCGCGCCCTCGTTCTGCTGGCCATCCTTACGCTCGTCTGGGGCACCAACTGGCCGCTGTTCGCGCTGGCGGTCCGAGAGGTTTCGGTCTGGACGTTCCGCGCGGTCGCGGTCGTGGTCGCCGGTGCCTCGCTGCTGGCGATCGCCCGCGCTCGCGGCCAGTCGCTGCACATCCCGCGCCGCCACTGGCCGACGCTCGCCAGCGCGACGGTGTTCTACCTCGTCGTCTGGAATATCGCGAGCACCTACTCGGCGATCATGATCCCGTCCGGCCAGTCGGCGGTTCTCGGCTTCACCATGCCCTTGTGGGCGGCGCTGATCTCCTGGGCGGTGCTTGGCGAGCAGTTGTCGGGCCGGCTGATGATGGCGGTCGCGCTCGGCGCGCTGTCGGTGACGCTGCTGATGGTGCCGAGCTTCGCCGCCTACGCGCGCGCGCCGATGGGCCTGGCGCTCGGCCTGCTGGCCGGGCTGTGCTGGGCGATCGGCACGCTGATCCTCAAGCGCAGCACGGTCGCTGTGCCGGCCACGGTGCTCACTGGCTGGCAACTGCTCGCCACGGGCGTGCCGCTGGCCATCGGCGCGTGGCTGCTCGGCGACCACCGCTGGTTCATGCCCTCTTGGACGAGCATCGCCGTCATCACCTACATCACACTGGTGCCGATGTGCATCGGCAACGTCTGCTGGTTCGCCATCGTGGGCCTGCTGCCGACCAACGTGGCGGGGCTCGGCTCGATCCTGGTTCCGGTGGTCGCGATGGTCTCCGGCGCCATCGTGCACGGCGAGCCGCTCGGCGCCATCCAGCTCGCGGCGATGCTGTGCTGCGTCGGATCGCTGTCGCTCGCGCTGCTGCGACCGCGCGTCACGCCGGCGGCGGGCTGACCACGCGCCGCCGAGTCGACCGCGTCACGCTGATAGATCGACCGATCAGCCGCCTCAGACGATCGACAGCCCGCCGTCGACCATCAGCGTCGCGCCGGTGACGAACGAGGCTTCGTCGCTCGCCAGCCAGAGGATGGGCCACGCGATCTCGTCGGGCGCAGCCCAGCGGCGCAGCAGCGACGTGTCCTGGCGCTGCTGCGCGAGCACCGCCGGATCGACCCTCGCGGCGCGGGCGCGCGCCAGATGAAAGTCGGTCAGCGTCGATCCGGGGCACACGGCATTCGCGCGTACGCCGTGCGCGGCTTCCTCGTGCGCGAGCGTTCGCGTGAGCGCCAGCAGCGCCGCCTTGGTGGCGTCGTACAAGCCCATGTTGGAACGCCCCGCGACGGCATAGCAGGACGCCACATTGACGATCGCGCCCCGGCCCGCACGCCGCAGCGCCGGCAGCGCGGCGCGCGCACACGCGGCGGCGCCGATCAGGTTGACGCCGACGATGGCCTGCCACTGCGCGGGCGTGGCGTCGGCGAGCGCGACCGGCACCCGCATCGCCGCGTTGTTAACCAGCACGTCGAGCCGGCCGAACGCGTCGAGCGCTGCGGCGACGGCCTGCGCCGTTCGTTCGGCATCGGCCACATCGGCTTCGAAGGTGCTGACGTGCGCGCCGGGCTGCGCCGCTTCGATCGCGTCGGCACTGCGCGCGAGCGCCGCAGCATCGTGATCGACCAGCAGTACCGCCGCGCCCTCGGCGCAGAAGATGCGCGCCGTCGCGGCGCCGATGCCGGCCCCGCCGCCGGTAATCAGCGCGGCCTTGCCGGCCAGGCGAGTGCCGCTCGTCTGCGAGCCTGGCATCTCACTCGGCCTTGGTGCCGGTCGCCTTGATGATCGTGCCCCAGCGAACGATCTCGGTGGCGATCCAGTCGGCGAAATATTTGGGCGTGCTGGCGACGAGCTCGAACTCCATCTGTTCGAGCCGGGCGCGGATCTCGGGCTGCATGAGGATGCGAACGATCTCCTTGTTGTAGCGGTCGATGATCGGCTGCGGCGTTCCGCCCGGCGCGAGAAAGCCGATCCACGACAGCGCGACGAAGCCGGGGTAGCCCTGCTCGATCATGGTCGGCAGCTCGGGTGTGGAGGCGAAGCGTTTCGCGCCGGTCGAGGCAAGGAGCCGCGCCTTGCCGTCCTTGGCGAACTGCGAGATGTTGCCCGGCACCAGGAAGGCAGCCTGGATCTGCCCGCCGATCAGGTCGGCCACGGCCGGCGCGGCGCCCTTGTACGGCACGTGGGTCAGGTTGACGTTGGCCGCCGACTTGAGCATCTCCATGGTCAGGTGGGAAGCGCTGCCGACCGAGACCGAGCCGTACGACAGCGCCTTCGGGTCGGCCTTGGCGAGTGCGACCAGCTCGGCCACATTCCTGGCCGGCACCGAGGGGTGAACGACGAGGAATTGCGCCGCCGTCACCATGAGAGTGATCGGCGCCAGGTCCTTCTGCGGGTCGTACGGCAGGTTGGCGAAGAGCGTCTTGTTGATCGCGATCGGCCCGTTGAAGCCGATCAGCAGCGTATGGCCATCAGGCGCCGATTTGGCGACCTCGTTGGCGCCGATATTGCCGCCCGCCCCGCCCTTGTTCTCGACGATCACGGTCTGCCCCAGCGCCTTCTGCAACTCCGGCGCAACGAGGCGCGCCAGCACGTCGTTGGTGCTGCCGACGATCGGCACGACGATGCGCACCGGCTTCGTCGGCGACCATTCCTGGGCAGTGGCGGTGCCGGCGAACAAGGTCGCGGCTAGGACGGTCAGCAGTGAACGGCGAACGAGTGGGTGGTGCATGGGAGTCTGCCTGATCGATGGGAGAGTGGGGCCTGCAACGAAGTTACCGGATGCGAACGCGCAAATGACGCAAAGGTCGCGAAGAAGAAAAAGAGAAGACGGAAAGTAGAAGAATAAGAAAGAAAAAAGGAACAAAGCCTTGAGCTTTTACTTCGCGTCCTTCGCGCCTTTGCGTCCAAACAGTCGTCGAGCGAATCAATGGCAATTCAGACCGAATACACCGGCTCTCCCCTCGCGTCGGCCAGATGGACCTTGGCCCAGTCCTGCGGCTTCGACTCGCGCGGCAGCAGCACGCCGGCGGCGCGCACACGTTGCTCGGAGGCATCGAGTGCGGGCGGATCGACGCCGTCCTGCTCGAGCGCGATGGCGGCGCCGTGCAGCATGCGCCGCGCCATCACGATGCCGCGGTCGGTGGGCAGGAGCTTCTCGATCGCGTGGTCCTGGATCGAGCCCATGCTTTCCTGCAGCGACGAGTCCTGCACCGAGATGCCGAAGACGCCGCTGAAGCTGCGCCTGTCGCGCTGCGCCTGGCGGTCGATGAGGTAGTCGTTGTCGCGGTTCTGCTTCGGCCGGAAATTGCTGCCGGCCTCGTATTCGCAATGGATGCCGCGGCCGGAGCGCATGTGGGCGCGTTCGTCGGCGTGCAGGGGTTCGGTCGCGCGCCAGTTGATGCTCCAGGCCCAGCAGTGGTGGTCGTCGATCGGCACCCAGGCGTGGCCGCCGAGCGCGTGGTCGCCGAACGGCGGGATGAGGGTGAACCACGGGAAGAGCCACTGCGTGATGCGCCAGTAGTAGCTGTCGGCCTCGCCGTTGCGCCGGCCGAAGAGCGTGAGGCCGAACGGCGTCTTCTCGATCTCGAAGATGACGTTGCCGTCGGCCTTGATGTAGTGGTTGGCCATCGTGCCCTGGTGCATCGGATCGTGGTCGACCTCGTAGCGGTGGACGTACGACACATGGCTGGTATCGAT
>JBDSEG010000380.1:0-8542 GCA_039920165.1 Burkholderiaceae bacterium | reverse complement strand
AACTGCTGCCGCTGTCGAGCGAGTTCGACTACCGGCGCAGCCTGGCCGCGGGCGAGGTCGACCTCGTGATCGGCAACTGGCTCGAGCCCCCGGCCGAGCTGCACCTGGCCCGCCTGTTCAGCGACGAAATCGTCTGCCTGGTCGCTGACGACCATCCCGTCGTGCGCGCCGCGCCGACTCGCGCCTGGACTGGCGAGCGTTACCTCGCCTGCGAGCATGTCGCGCCGATGCCGCTGCATGCCGGACTGCACGGCCCGGCCCGCGGTGTGATCGACGATCACCTGGCGACGCTGGGCGTCGAGCGCGACATCCGGGTGCGCAGCGCGCACTTCAGCCTGATCCCGCTGATGGTCGCGCAAAGCCTGTTGGTGCTGACGACCGGTCGGCTTTTCTGCTCGCGTTATGTCGATGCGCTGCCGGTGCGCATCGTGCGCTGCCCGCTGCCGTTTCCGCCGCTCACCTACTACCAGCTCTGGCATGAGCTGAGCCACGCCTCGGCGGCCGGCAAGTGGCTGCGCGAGCAGGTCAAGGAAGTTGCGCGCAACCTCATGGGCCACGGAATGCCGCGCCGCAGCGCGTCGGCCGGGACGATCGCCTCATGAGCCCGCCGGGCCGCCGTGGGACACGAAGGGGCTCCTCGGGAACCCTGGGCGAGTACCGGAGTGCGGAGCACGAAGGCACAACGATGAGCGCGCCAGCGCAGCGCATCGCCGTGCGGGGCGACCTGCTCGACTTCAGTGCGCAGCCGGCTTGGGGCGAGGTTGAGTCGGCTGCCGTGCGGTTCCGGCCCGGGCACTGGCTGCTGGTCGAGGGCGGCGCCATCGTCGGCGCGCAACCGGACGATCCCGGTCCGGGCTGGCAGCGGGACGACCATGCCGGCCGGCTCGTCATGCCAGGCTTCATCGATACCCATGTCCACATGCCGCAGCTCGACGTGATCGGCAGCTACGGCACGGCACTCATCGACTGGCTCGAAACCCACACCTTTCCGGCCGAGGTGCTGTATGCCGATCCGCAGCGCAGCGCGGACGGGGCGCGGCTGTTCGTCGATTCGCTGCTGGCGCACGGCACCACCTCGGCGGTGGTGTTCGCGACCTCGCACAAGGTGTCGGCCGGCGCCTTGTTCGATGTGGCCCAGCAGCGCGGGATGCGGCTGATCACCGGCAAGGTTCTGCAGGACCGCCACAGCCCCGACGGCCTGCGCGACGATGTGGCACAGGCCGAGCGCGACTCGATCGACCTGATCGATCGCTGGCACGGCAAGGATCGACTCGGCTATGCGGTGACGGTGCGCTTCGCGCCGTCGAGCACGCCGGCACAGCTTGCGATGGCGGGAGCGCTGTGCGCCGCCGACGCGAGCCTGTACATGCAGACCCACGTGGCCGAGAACCGCGCCGAGGTGGCGTGGGCGGGCGAGCTTTTTCCGCAGGCGCGCAGCTACCTCGACGTCTATGCCCGCGCCGGGCTGCTGCACGAACGCAGCGTGCTCGCGCACGGCATCTGGCTCGATGCCGAAGACCGCGCCGCGGTGCGGGATGCCGGCGCGCAAATCGCGCACTGCCCGTCGTCCAATCTGTTTCTGGGCAGCGGCCTGTTCGACTGGCGTGCCTCGGTCGAAGCGCGAATGGCGGTGAGCCTGGCGACCGACGTGGGCGGCGGCACCAGCCTGTCGATGGTCCGGACGATGGCCGATGCCTACAAGGTGCAGGCGCTGCGCGGCGAGCGTCTCACCGCGTGGTGTGCGCTGCACGCCGCCACGCGCGGCGCGGCGAGCGCACTTCGCCTCGATCACGAGATCGGCTCGTTCGAGCCCGGCCGCAGCGCCGACCTGTGCGTCTGGGACTGGGCTGCCGACCCACTGGCCCGGCGCCGGATGGAGGTCGCGCGCAGCCTGCACGAACGCGTCTTTGCGTGGCTCACGCTGGCCGACGACCGCAACCTCGCCGCTGCCTATATTTCCGGGGTTCGGCAATGACAAACGATATGCTGGTCGCGCTTCGCCTCGAATGCATCGGCCTGTCCAAGCAGTACCCGGCCGTCAAGGCGAACGATGACGTCCATCTGCGTGTTGCGCCGGGACAGATCCACGCCGTGCTGGGCGAGAACGGCGCCGGCAAGTCGACCCTGATGAAAATGATCTATGGCGCGGTGCAGCCCGATGCCGGCGAGATCCGCTGGAACGGCGCGGCGGTTCGGATCGCCTCTCCGGCGCAGGCGCGCGAGCTCGGCATCAGCATGGTCTACCAGCATTTCAGCCTGTTCGACACGCTGACCGCGGCGCAGAACGTCTGGCTCGGTCTGGGCAAGTCACTCAGCCTGGCCGACGTGAGCCGGCGCATCGTCGATCTCGGGCGCGAATACGGCCTGGATGTCGACCCGCTGCGTCCGGTGCATACCCTGTCGGTCGGCGAGCGCCAGCGGGTCGAGATCGTGCGCGCGTTGATGACCGGGCCGAAGCTCCTGATCCTCGACGAGCCGACCTCGGTGCTCACGCCGCAGGCGGTGCAGACGCTCTTCGTCACGCTGCGCAAGCTGGCCGCGCAGGGCACGAGCATCCTCTATATCAGCCACAAGCTCGACGAGATCCGCGCGCTCTGTCACCACTGCACCGTGCTGCGCGGCGGCAGGGTGACCGGCGAGGTCGATCCCTCGAAGGAATCGAATGCGAGCCTGTCGCGGCTGATGATCGGCGCCGAGCCGCCGCCCCTGCATCACCGGCCCGCGCAACCGGGCGCGAGCGTTCTTGAAGTGCGCGGACTCGATCTCGCGCAGGCCGACCCGTTCGGCACCGCGCTCGCCGGCATCTCGTTCGAGGTTCGCGCGGGCGAGGTGGTCGGCATCGCCGGCGTTTCGGGCAACGGACAGCAGGAGTTGATGGCCGCGTTGTCGGGCGAGACCGCCGATTCGCCGCCCGGTTCGATCCGCCTCTTCGGCAAAGATATCGCGCGTGCCACGCCGCGCCAGCGCCGCTCCGCCGGCCTGCATTTCGTTCCCGAGGAGCGGCTCGGCCGCGGTGCAGTGCCGACGTTGTCGCTCGCGCAGAACACGCTGCTCACGCGCACCGGCGCGGTCGGCGCCGGCGGCTGGATACGCACCGGCGAGGTGACCCGGCTGGCGCGCGATCTGATCGAGCGCTTCAAAGTGAAGGCGGGCGGTCCGGGCGCGGTCGCGAAGAGCCTGTCGGGCGGCAATTTGCAGAAGTTCATCGTCGGGCGCGAGATCGATGCGAGCCCGAAGCTGCTCATCGTCTCGCAGCCGACCTGGGGCGTCGATGTCGGTGCGGCGGCACAGATCCGCGCCGAACTGCTTGCGCTGCGCGATGCAGGTTGCGCGGTGCTCGTCGTCAGCGAGGAACTGGAAGAGCTGTTCGAAATCTGCGACCGGCTGCTCGTCATCGCCAAGGGACGGGTCTCGCCGTCGGTGCCGACGGCGCAGGCGACGGTCGAGCAGATTGGCGAATGGATGAGCGGGCTGTGGACAGCGCGTGCGGACGTCGACGAGGGGGCTGAGCATGCTGCGGCTTGAAGCGCGCCCGGCGCCGTCGAAGGCGATGTCGATCACCTCGCCGCTGCTCGCGCTGGCGATCACGATCGTGATCGGCACGCTGCTGTTCGTGCTGCTCGGAAAGGATCCACTGCGGGGCCTGCAGGTCTTCTTCGTCGAGCCGGTGAAGAGCCTTTACGCGCTATCCGAACTGGCGGTCAAGGCGACGCCGCTGATCCTGATCGCGCTCGGCCTGGCGGTGTGCTTTCGCTCCAACGTCTGGAATATCGGCGCCGAGGGCCAGTTCATCCTCGGCGCGATCGCCGCCGGCTATGTCGCGATGCAGGCCGGGCCTTCGACCGGCGCCTGGATCGTCGTGCCGATACTCGTCGCGGGCGTGGTCGGCGGCATGGCGTGGGCCGCCATCGTGGCGCTGCTGCGCGACCGCTTCAATGCGAGCGAGATCCTCGTGAGCCTGATGCTCGTGTACGTGGCCGAGATGGTGCTCGGCTATCTGGTGTACGGGCCGTTGAAGGATCCGGCCGGCTACAACTTCCCGCAGACCATCACCTTCCTCAAGTCGACCCAGGTGCCGCGTCTCGTTGCCGGGCTGCGCGTGGATATCGGGCTGGTGATCGCACTGGTCGCGGTCGCCGGCTTCTGGGTCCTGCTGTTTCGTACCTACGCCGGGTTCCAGCTCCAGGTCGGCGGACTCGCGCCGGCGGCTGCGCGCTATGCCGGCTTCTCATCGCGCCGCGCCCTGTGGAGCTCGCTGCTGCTGTCGGGCGCGATGGCCGGGCTGGCCGGTGCGCTCGAAGCGGCCGGGCCGCTCGGCCAGCTTACGCCGCACGTGCCGGCCGGCTACGGCTTCGCCGCCATCATCGTCGCGTTCGTCGGCCGCCTGCACCCCGTGGGTATCGTCTTCTCGGCGGTGCTGATGAGCATGTTCTATATCGGCGGCGAACTCGCGCAGTCGCGCATGGCGCTGCCCAAATCGCTCACCGGCGTCTTCCAGGGCCTGCTGCTGTTCACCCTGCTGGCGTGCGATACGCTGATTCACTACCGGGTGCGGTGGACAAGCAAACCAATTTCCACCGCGAAGGCGAAAATGGACACGAAGGTGGCAAAGGAAATTCAATGACAGAGACGCCTCTTATTCGCCTTCCTCTCTTCGCGTCCTTCGCGTTCCTTTGCGTATTCGCGGTGAAGTCTTCTGCATTGCTATACGACGACAAGCAATAGGCATGGAAGCCCTCTCACTCCTTCTCGCCGCGACGCTGAACGCCGGCACCGTGCTGGCTTTCGCGGCGCTCGGCCTGCTGATCAACGAGCGCGCCGGCATCGTCAACCTCGGGGCCGAGGGGATGATGTTGGTCGCGGCGATCGCGGGCTTTGCGGTCGGCGTGCACACCGGCAGCGACTGGCTGGCGTTCGCTGCCGGCGCCGTCGCGGGAGCGGTGCTGGCGCTCGCGTTCGGCGTGCTCGTGATCTGGCTCAATACCAACCAGTACGCCACCGGCCTCGCGCTCGCGCTGTTCGGCGCCGGCTTCTCCGCCTTCGTCGGCATCACCTACACCCAGCAGAAATTGCCCGAGCGCCCGCACTTTTCGATCCCGGTGCTGGCCGATCTGCCGTTCGTCGGGCCGGCGTTTTTTCGTCAGCATCCGATGGTCTATATCGCGATCGCGCTGACGGCCGCACTCGCGTGGTTCCTGTACCGGTCGCGCGCCGGACTGGTGCTTCGCGCGGTTGGCGAATCGCCCGAATCGGCGCATGCGCTCGGCTATCCGGTGCGCCGCATCCGGCTGCTGGCCGTGCTGGCCGGCGGTGCGCTGTGCGGCGTCTCGGGTGCGTATATCTCGGTCGTCTATACGCCGCTGTGGGTCGAGGGAATGATCGCCGGAAAGGGCTGGATCGCGCTCGCCCTCACCACCTTCGCGACCTGGCGACCGGCCCGCGTCTTGCTGGGTGCCTACCTGTTCGGCGGCGTGACGATGCTGCAGTTCCATCTGCAGGGCGAGGGCGTCCAGGTGCCGAGCCAGTTCCTCACCATGCTGCCGTACGTGGCGACCATCGTGGTGCTGGTGCTGATCTCTCGCAACGCCAATTTCATCCGCGCCAACATGCCCGCGTCGATCGGCAAGCCGTTCTTTCCGGGGGGCTAGGAGCCGGCCCATCGCCTTGCCTAATAATCGCGCCGCCGTCGATTCAAACTGCTTCCCGATTCAACTGGAGAGACCCATGACCCGCGTTTCCAAACGATCCCTGCTCCGGCTCACAGGCTGGAGTTCACTCGCCGCGCTCGCCGCGCTGGCGGGTTGCGGCAAGAAGGAGCCGGAGGTTGTGGCCGTTCCCGCGGCCACTCCCGCGCCCAAGGTGGTCGTCGCAGCGGCGCCCGCGCCGGCGGCGAGCGGTGCCGCGCCGCTCAAGATCGCCTTCGCCTACGTCGGCCCGGTCGGCGACGGCGGCTGGACCTTCGCCCACGACAACGGTCGCAAGGCGCTCGAAAAGGAATTCGGCGCGAAGATCGTGACGAGCTTCGTCGAGAACGTGCCCGAGGCCGCCGATGCCGAGCGGGTCTTTCGCGACATGGTCGGCCAGGGCAACAAGCTGATATTCGGCACCACCTTCGGCTACATGGAGCCGATGCTCAAGGTCGCACCGGAAGCCAAGGACGTGAAGTTCGAGCACGCGACCGGCTACAAGACGGCCGAGAACCTGCGCACCTACGACAGCCGCACCTACGAAGGCGCCTACATGGCCGGCGTGGTGGCCGGCGCGATGACCAAGAGCAACACGCTCGGCGTTGTCGGCTCGGTGCCGATCCCCGAAGTGATCCGAAATATCAACTCGTTCACCCTCGGGGCGCAAAGCGTCAACCCGAAGGTGACGACCAAGGTGGTATGGGTCAACAAGTGGTTCGATCCGCCGAAGGAGACCGAGGCCGCGACCGCCCTCATCAACGGCGGCGCCGACGTGCTGATGCAGAACACCGACTCGCCCGCGGTGCTCAAGACCGCGCAGGCGATGGGCAAGCGCGCCTTCGGCTGGGACAGCGACATGACGGCCTACGGCCCGAAGGCGCACCTCGGCTCGGCCGTCATCAACTGGACCCCGTACTACATCAAGGCGACGAAGGACGCGCTCGAAGGCACCTGGACGACCGGCCAGGCCTGGTGGGGCGTGAAGGAAGGCGCGATCGATTTCATCAGCCTCGCCGACGACGTGCCGGCCGATATCAAGAAAAAGGTCGAGGACGTCAAGGCCGGGTTGAAGGACGGCTCGTTCGTGATCTGGAAGGGCCCGCTGGTCGGCAACGACGGCAAGGAGATGCTGCCCGCCGGCAGCAACGCCGACGACAAGTTTCTCGGCGGCGTGAAGTTCTACGTCAAGGGCGTCGAAGGCAAGGTGCCAGGGGACAAGTGAGCTACCTTTCCGGAGCGGCGGGCGGCGTTCTCCATCGCGATGAGATATAGCCAGGAGTCTTGATGCTTGCCCTGGCGCTGGCGCCGAGGGACAGCGCCCCTGTGATGTCCCTCGGCGCTCAGTGCTTGACGTCACGACCGCGCTTCGCGACGCGCTTGCCCACCACATCCAGCTTCACCTCGGCCACGCCAGCGCGAGTCATGCCGATGCGCTTGGCGGCAGCGTGCGACAGGTCGCCGATGCGGTCGGGCGTCGTCGGGCCGCGGTCGTTGACGCGGACGACGACGCTCTTCTTGTTCTTGACGTTCGTCACGCGCACCAGGCTGCCGAAGGGCAGTGAACGGTGCGCCATGGTCAGTGAATGTGGGTCGAAGCGTTCGCCACTGGCGGTACGGCGCCCGGCAAATTTGCTGCCGTAGTAAGCGACCTTGCCTTCGTTGACCGAAGCCGGTGCATCGGCCGATGCCGACGGCGGCGCAGGGGTCGCCTTGGCCGCTGCACGTGCGGGCGCGGACGTGTCCGCGCCCGCGGCCGGTGAAGACGCGGCCTGGGCCTCGGCAAGCGGGGCAGCCGTGACGAAGAACATGGCGGTGGCGCTGGCGGCCAGGGAGCGGGCGAATCTGTTCATGGAAACCTCGGTTTGTGTGCGTGTAGACGCTTGACCGCGCAGCACGACCTGGCCGATCTGCCGCAGATGCGGTCAGGCCGCGCGGTGTCGAGCGGCGGCGTGCCGTGGCACGGCGGCGCAATTCTGCCCGCTCGCCGGGGCGCGCGGGCGGCGGCGCTCAGCTCGACCCGTTCCAGTCCCCGCCCATCGCGCGGATTAGCGCCACCGCGGCGTTCTGCCGGCTCGCGGCGAGTTGCGCCAGCGTACGCCGCGCGCTGAGCGCAGAGACCTGCGCTGCGACCACTTCGGTATAGCTGACCAGGCCGGCGTTGTAGCGGTTCATCACCTGCTGTTCGGTCAGGTCGGCGGCCTGCGAGGCCTGCCGGCGTAACTGCTCCTGCACTTCGAGCACGCGCACCGCGACGAGCTGGTCCTCGACGTCTTGGAAGGCACCGAGCACGGTCTGGCGATACTGCGCGACGCTTTGCTCCCAAGCCGCGCGCGCGGTCTCGATGCGCGCACTGCGCGCGCCGGCGTCGAAGATCGACTGCGCGAGCGAGGCGCCCAACGACCACGCAAACGCCGAGGCATTGAACAGGTCGCCGATCGAGGCGGCGCTGAGGCCGGCATTGCCCGAGAGGTTGATGCTAGGGAACAGCGCCGCGCGCGCGGCGCCGACCGAGGCATTCGCCGCAGCGACGCGGCGCTGTGCGGCGGCGATATCGGGCCGGCGCTGCAGCAGCGCGGATGGCAGGAGGCCGGGAACCGCGGGGATGGCGGTCGGTTTCCATTCGATCGCGGTGACCGAGAAATTGGCCGGCGCCTGGCCGACCAGCACAGCCATCGCATGCTCGAAGGTCGCGCGCGTCCGCTCGACACCGGCGAGGTCGGCGCGCGCGTTGGCCAGCAGCGTCTGCGACTGCAGCAGATCGCTGCGCGGCGCGATGCCGGCGTTGTAGCGGTTGCCGGTGATGCGGGTCGATTCCTCGTAGGCGCGGATCGAGGCGCGCAGCAGTGCCGCTTCCG
>JBDSEG010000379.1:0-3601 GCA_039920165.1 Burkholderiaceae bacterium | reverse complement strand
CGTGTAGGCAATGCCACTCAAAATTGCCGCGGCCTTTGAGCTGACCAGCAACACCAAATGCTCGACGACCTCAAAAGGACCCTTTGGGCGACCGCCGACAAACTGCGCGCCAACATGGACGCCGCGGCGTACAAGCACCTCGTGATACGCCTCATCTTTGTCAAGTACATCTCCGACACGTTTCGCCGCCCCCCGGCTTCTGCCGCAGCGTCCCCCTCGCTGAAATCGCAGAGCAAGGCCACGTCCTCACCCCCGGCCGCTACGTCGGCGCTGAAGAGGTCGCCGACGACGACTAAGCCATCGCCGACAAGATGCAAAAGCTCACCGAGAAGCTCGGCGAGCAGATGGCGAAAGGCGCGGAGCTGTCGCGCTTCTACGATGCGCTGGCCAACAACGAGTCAGCGGTGCGCGAGCTGACCGACGAAACACTCGAGAAGATCGCCCACGAGCTGACCGAAAACCTGCGGCAAAACATGAGCGTGGACTGGTCGCCTCCTCGAACTACCCGTAACTTCATACGTCAATCCGGTCAAGGAACTCGCGCGCTTGTTGCGCACACCACAGCGCTGCCTGCATCGGCAGCAAGTGGCCGACTTCCCTTAGTGTTTGGTGACGCGCCTCGGCGCCGCGCACGCGAACGACGATCTCATCACCGCAGTCGGGCGGGCTGAGCGTGTCTCTACTCCCTGACAGCGCCAGTACCGGAACACGCAGTGGCGCTGTCTCAGCAAGGAGCCCCGGGCGTTGCGCCGCATAGCCGAGTTGGCGCCGCAATCGGTCGATGCCGATGCGCTCAGCTTGCGCCACCAAGTCTTCCAGCAGCAACGCATCGCCTTGCACACCGAAGGCCACCGCGAGTTGATCGATGACCAACGCGCGCATGCCGCCGCGATCCCAAGCCGCCACCTGCTCGGCCCGGCGCTGCGGCCCGAGGGCGCCGTCGGGGCGCAGGTTGGAACCGATGACGACCAACGCCGCGCAGCACTGCGGGTGACGCGCCGCCAGGTGCAATGCCGCGATTCCGCCCAGCGAATGGCCGAGCCAGACGGCCGGCTGTTCAGCGAGCGCGGCGAGGCGCTCGATCTCGGCATCGAACCTCTCTTCAACGCCTAGCAACTCGATCCGGCATGGCCGCCCGAGCGCTTCGCACAGCAGCGACAGGCTCGCGCGATCCAGCAGTGTGCCCGGCAGCGCGATCAACGGTGCGCGCGACTGCGCTCCGACCATCGTCGGGCTGCCGACCGCCATCATTGAATGCACCTGCATAGGCAGCCACTATAGTTGCCCTCTCGGCGCCACTGGCACATCCCTGTGCGCGGAGTGAGAGGATGAGATCAGTCTCTTTGATTGCTGCCCCCCCATGCTGGACCTGTCGAAGCTCAACTGTTTTGTCGTCCTCGCCGAAGAGCTGCACTTCGGCCGCGCCGCCGCGCGGCTGCACATTTCGCAACCCCCGCTGTCGCTGAAGATCCGCGCGCTGGAAGAAGAACTTGGGTTGGAATTGTTCGCGCGCTCGTCGCGCCGGGTCGCGCTCACACCCTCAGGGCAACTGTTCTTGCAGGAAGCGCGCCGGTTGTTGCGCCAGGCCGAGCAGCTCGTCAAATTCGCCGCATCGCTCGAGAGCGGCGAGGCCGGCACGCTGTCGATCGGCTTCACCGCCGTGATGGCCTACCGGATCATGCCAAGTCTGATCTCGGCCTTCACGGCGCAACACCCGCAGGTGAGGTTGACGCTGCACGAGATGGTGGCTGCCGATCAGGTGCTGGCGTTGCAGGAGCACCGACTCGATGTCGGCCTGCTGCGGCCGCCACTGCCAGCGGGGTTCCACACCCATCCGCTCGGCGAAGAGGCGATGCTGGTCTGCCTGCCCGAGCAACACCCGTTGGCTGCGCAGGACGTGATCACCATCGAATCGCTGGCGCACGAGCCGATGATCATGTTCTCCAGGGACGAGGCCTTTTACTTCCACAATCTGGTCATGAACATGTGCGCGACCGCCGGTTTCGTACCGACCGTGCGCCAGGAAACCCGGCATGTCCATGCCATCGTGGCGCTGGTGAGCGTCGGTATGGGGTTGGCGGTGCTGCCCGACTCGGCAACGAACATCCACATGCATGGCATCGTCTTCCGGCCCCTGTCACCCAATGTCAAGGCGCAGTTCACGCTCGCGGTGCTGCAGGGCAATAGCAACCGCGTGGCCGGGCATTTCATGGACGTCGCGCGCCAGGCGCAACTGTGAAGCCCCGTCAAATTTGCCGCTTCACCTCGGCCATCTGTTCAGGGCAAGGGTGCCTGAAAGCCGCAGGCATCCCCTGGATTGATTGCGAGTGCGAATCGATCCGCATCATTTGGGTATTGGACGCGCATGCAAGCGTTGGCTAGAGTCGCTCCACCCCACACCCAAATGCGATCGAACACATCATGGCCGTCGACGAGGTCGACGGCGTCTATGTCGGCCCGACCAATCTCGGCATCGCCATGGGCCTGGGCGCCAACGACTGGCCGCACGAGCGCGTACTGCAACGTGGCGCAGCGGCGCAGCGGCGCGGGGATGCGCATCATCGGCGTGCGCGCCGCACACAAGGGGTTGTCCGCATGATGCTGGGCGTCATCGCCGACGACTTCACCGGCGCGACGGACGTCGCCAGCATGCTGGTGCGCGCCGGCATGCGCACGGTGCAGGTGATCGGCGTGCCGAGCGATGCCGCGCCCGACGCCGACGCGGTGGTGGTGGCCCTGAAGTCGCGCACCGCGCCGGTCGCCGAAGCCGTGCGCGACAGCGTTGCCGCCTGGCGCTGGTTGCAGGCCGCCGGCGCGCGCCAGTGCTACTTCAAGTACTGCTCGACGTTCGATTCGACAGCCGAAGGCAACATCGGCCCGGTCGCCGAGGCACTGCTGGACGCGCTCGGTGCTGATTTCACCATCGCCTGCCCGGCGCTGCCTGAAAACGGTCGCACCGTGTATCGCGGCCATCTCTTTGTCGGCGACCAGTTGCTCAGCGACTCGAGCATGCGCCAGCACCCGCTGACGCCGATGACCGACGCCAATCTTGTTCGGGTTCTGCAAGCGCAAGTGCACGGCCGGGTCGGCCTGGTGCGCGACGACGCCGTTGACGCCGGCGCAGCAGTCATTGGCCAACGTCTGGCCGATCTGCGCGCCGATGGCATTCGCTTCGCCATCGTCGATGCGACCTGTAACGCGCATCTGGACGCACTCGCCGAAGCCTGCGCCGACCTGCCGCTGGTAACGGCCGGTTCGGGCCTGGCCCTCGGGTTGCCGGCGGCCTACGCCACGCGCGGCTGGGTCCGTCTCGACGCAAGCGCCGCCGAACTGCCTGCTGTCGGCGGCCGCGCGGCGGTGCTGTCGGGATCGTGTTCTGCGGCCACGCAAGCGCAGGTTCAGCGCTGGATGGAAGCAGGACACCCGGCCTTTGCGATCGACCCGGCCCGGCTGGCGGCGAACGCACCGATCGCCGACGAGGCACTGGCCTGGGCGGCGCAGCATCCGGCAGATCAGCCAGTGTTGATCTATGCCACCGAAACACCCGAGCGCGTCAAGGAGACGCAGGAGGCACTGGGTGTTGAGCGCGCCGGTCACTTGG
>JBDSEG010000378.1:0-10573 GCA_039920165.1 Burkholderiaceae bacterium | reverse complement strand
TCGATGTGGATCTCGTACAGCGCCTTGTCGTCGAACATGAAGAAGTTCGGGCCGCCGGGCGGATCCTGCAGCGGCATGTAGTTGGCGAGGATCGTGACGTAGCCGGAGCGGCCGGTCTCGTAGCTGCGGAACATGTAGAGGTCGGTGCCGTCGACCTTGGGCATGTCGGTGATGCCGGGGGCTTCGCGGTGGCTGGATGCGAAGGCGGGGATGGCGCCGGCCGCGAGCGCGACGAGTGCGCACGCTGCGGCGATGCGGCCGAGCGCTTGTGGGGGTGATGCAAGTACAAACATGGATGGATTCCTTTGAGTGGGGGGCTTCTTGCGGAAGTTGATCGATCGTCGCTACCACCCCCTCAAACGAGCGTCGGACGATGAGCCGCCTGCACGTGGGATCGAAAGCGAGCCCCTTGATTCGGGGCCACGCAAACCCTTAGCTGGCCGACAGCTCCTTGTCGCGACGCGCGTCGTCAAGGCCGCGCGGCCAGCCACGCCAGCAATCCGCGTGCCGCTGCCGCGCCACTGGCCAAACAGGCATTGAGCAGGTAGCCGCCTGTAGGCGCTTCCCAATCGAGCATCTCGCCGGCGCAGAAGACGCCTGGCAGCGCGCGCGCCATCGAGCCTTCGTCGAGCGATTCGAAGCGCACGCCGCCGGCGCTGCTGATGGCCTCGGCCATCGGCCGCGCTGCGACGAGGGTGAGCGGCAAGGCCTTGATTGCACGCGCGAGCGTCGGCGCATCGGCGAGTGACTCGCGCTGCAGCGCCTCATGCAGCAGCCCGGCCTTCACGCCGTCGATGTGCAGGCGGCTTTTCAGGTGCGTGGACAGCGATCGCGTGCCACGCGGCCGGGCCACTTCGGCGGCGACGAAGCCGGCGTCGCGGCCGGGCAGCAAGTCGATGAAGATCTGCGCCGACCCGTGCGCTGCGATCGCGTCGCGCAGCACGCCGGAGGCCGCATAGACAAGGCTGCCTTCGATCCCGCTGCGGGTGACGACGAACTCGCCGGTCTGGCGGAAATCGCCGAATGCGAGCGCGACATTCTTCAGCGGCGCCCCGGCGAAGCGGCTCGAGAAATGCTCGCTCCACGGCGCGGTATCGAAGCCGCAGTTCGAGGGCGCGAGCGGCGCGATATCGATGCTGCGTTCGCGCAGCAGATCGACCCAGGCGCCGTCCGAGCCGAGCTGCGGCCAGCTCGCGCCACCGAGCGCCAGCACGGCGGCATCGGCACGGACGTGCTGCTCGCCCTTCGGCGTGGCAAAACGCAGCGCGCCCGGCGAAGCGGCGCCATCGGCGTCCCAACCGAGCCAGCGATGCCGCATGTGCAACCGCACGCCGGCCGCGCGCAGCCGGTGCAGCCACGCGCGCAGGAGCGGCGCGGCCTTGAGGTCGATCGGAAAGATGCGCCCGCTGCTGCCGACGAAGGTCGCGATGCCAAGCGACTGCGCCCAGGCCCGCACCGCGTCGGCATCGAAGCCGCGCAACAGCGGCTCGATGACGGCGCGGCGCGCGCCGAAGCGCGAGGCGAAGGGGTCGAAGGGCTCGCTGTGGGTCAGGTTGAGTCCGCCCTTTCCGGCGAGCAGGAATTTGCGGCCGGCCGACGGCATAGCGTCGTATACATCGACCGAAACACCGCCCGCGGCCAGCACCTGGGCGGCCATCAGTCCGGCCGGCCCGGCGCCGATCACGGCGACGCGGCGCGCTGCGGGGTCAGTGTGGATTGCGGTAGCGGTCATGGGCGAGGCGGCGCAGTGTGGCATGCGCTTGGGGCAAACTTCGGTGTAAGAAGGACGGCATCGCAGCGACCTTGCCTTACCGACCGCAAAAGGAGTTCGAGATGGCTCGACGCACGCAATGGATCGCCGCACTCGCCGCAGCACTGGCCGCACCGGGCGCACTCGCCGGACCGGCGTGCAACGCGCGCAGCACGGCGGCGGTGACGCCGCTGGTCGAGCTCTATACGTCCGAGGGCTGCAGTTCCTGCCCGCCGGCCGACAAGTGGTTGTCGGCCATCGCATCGCACTCCAAGGACGAGCCGGCCCCGGTCGCCCTCGCCTTCCATGTCGATTACTGGGACCGACTTGGCTGGGTCGACCGGCACGCGAGCGCAGCCTATACGCGCCGCCAGGCGCAGCAGCAGCGCAGCAACGGCGCGCGCTTCAGCTATACGCCGCAGGTCGTGACGAATGGCATCGACCGCCCCGATTGGTCGGGCCTGCGCCGCGCCCCAGCCGCCGAGGGCGCGGCACGCGTCGCAATCGAACTCGACCGTGCCGGCGAGGCGGTCGTCGCCCGCATCGAGGCCGGACCGCAAGCGCCGGCACAGCTCGCGGCGTACTGGGCGGTGACGGAGGACGGCCACGCGACGCAGGTGCGCGCCGGCGAGAACCAGGGCGCCCGGCTGCTGCACGACCGCGTCGTGCGCGAGCTGATCGAGGTGCCGGGCTGGTCCGCGCGCAGCCAGCCGGTGGCGCAGCTGCGCTTCACGCCGCAGACCGCGGCCGACCCGGCGCATCCGCGCCGTGTCGCGCTCGTCGTCACCGACGCCGCGACCGGACGGCCATTGCAGGCGCTATCGCTCGGCTGCTGATTCCGCCAGGCCGCGCCGGCGGGCCGGCGACGCGGCAGGAGGCTCGGTGAGAATGCGCGCTCATGTCCGCCGAGCCCCCCTTGCCGATCCCGCCGACAGTGCCTGCCCACACGCCGGTGATGGCGCAGTATCACCGCATCAAGGCCGAGTTTCCGGACACGCTCGTCTTCTATCGCATGGGCGATTTCTACGAGCTGTTCTACGACGATGCGCGCGAGGCGAACCGCCTGCTCGACATCACGCTGACGACGCGCGGCACGAGCGCCGGCGAGCCGGTCGTGATGGCGGGCGTGCCGGTCCATTCGGTCGATGGCTATCTGGCCAGGCTGGTGCGCCAGGGACTGTCGGTCGCGTTGTGCGAGCAGGTCGGCGACGTGGCGACCGCCAAGGGCCCGGTCGAGCGCAAGGTGGTGCGCATCGTCACGCCCGGCACCGTGACCGATGCCGAACTGCTGTCCGACAAGGCGGATGCGCTGCTGCTCGCGCTGAACCCGGCTGGCGCGCGCATCGGTCTCGCGTGGCTCGCGCTGACCCGCGGTGAGATCGGCCTTGCGGAATGCGCACGCGCCGACCTTCCCGGCTGGCTCGCGCGGCTGGGTGCGGCCGAGCTGCTGGTCGACCGCGACAGCGCTGCCGATTTGCCTGCGCTTGTCGGGCCGGCGGCGCTAACCCACCGCCCGGCCTGGCAGTTCGATGGCGCGCTCGGCCGGCGCAAGGTGTGCGCGCAACTCGGCGTCGCGAGCCTGGCCGGCTACAACGCCGACGATCTGGCGCTCGCGCACGGCGCAGCCGCAGCGCTGCTGAGCTATGCCGAACATACGAGCGCCCGCAGCGCGTCGCCTGAAGGCGCGGCCGAGTCGGCGCCCAGCCACCTCGGCCACGTTCGAAGCCTTGTCGTGCAGCGCACCAGCGAATTGCTCGACCTGCCGCCGACGACGCGGCGCAACCTGGAGCTGACGCAGACCTTGCGCGGAGAGCCGGCACCCACGCTTTTCTCGCTGCTCGATACCTGCCGCAGCGGCATGGGCAGCCGGCTGCTGCGGCAGTGGCTAACCCAGCCGCTGCGCTCGCGCGACACCGCGATCGCGCGCCACGCCGCGATCGATGCCTTGCACGAGCACGGCTTCGAGCCCTTGCGCCAGGGTTTGCGCGGCGTGTCGGACGTCGAGCGCATCGTGGCACGGGTCGCGCTCGGTCAGGTGCGTCCGCGCGAGCTGGCCGGCCTGCGCGCGACGCTGCTCGCGCTGCCGCGGCTGCGCGAGGGGATCGCCCTCGATGCGGCGCCGCTGCTCGACCAGGTGCACTGCTGGCTCGCGCCGCCGCCCGCGATCGCGCAGGCGATGGTCGACGCGCTGGCCGACGAACCCGGCGCGCTGGTGCGCGACGGCGCCGTCCTCGCCCCCGGCCACGACGCCGAGCTCGACGAACTGCGCGGCCTTGGCCGCAACGCCGATACCTTCCTGCTCGCCCTGGAAGCGCGCGAGCGCAGCCGCACCGGCATCGCCAACCTGCGGGTGCAATACAACAAAGTGCACGGCTTTTTCATCGAGGTCACCCAGGGCCAGCTCGACAAGGTGCCGGTCGACTACCAGCGCCGCCAGACGCTGAAGAACGCCGAGCGCTACATCACGCCCGAACTCAAGGGCTTCGAAGACAAGGCGCTGTCGGCGCAGGACCGTGCGCTGGCGCGCGAGAAGCAGCTTTTCGAGGCGCTGCTGCAGCGACTGCAGGGCTGGCTCGAGCCGCTCACGGCGGTGGCGCGCGGACTTGCCACGCTCGACGCCCTGGCCGCGCTGGCCGAACGCGCGCACACGCTCGGCTGGGTCCGGCCGCTGTTCGTTCGCGAACCGTGCATCGAGATCGTCGGCGGGCGCCATCCGGTGGTCGAGGCACGGCTGCTCGAAACGGGAGCCGGCGCCTTCATCGCCAACGACTGCCGGCTCGATCCGCTGTGCCGGATGCTGGTCGTGACCGGGCCGAACATGGGCGGCAAGAGCACCTACATGCGCCAAGTGGCGCTGATCGTGCTGCTTGCCGCGATCGGCTCGTTCGTTCCGGCGCGGGCTTGCCGGCTCGGGCCTATCGACGCCATCCACACCCGCATCGGCGCGGCCGACGACCTGGCGAATGCGCAGTCGACCTTCATGCTCGAGATGACCGAGGCCGCCGCGATCGTTCACGCCGCGACCGGAGACACGCTGGTGCTGATGGACGAGATCGGGCGGGGCACCTCGACCTTCGACGGCCTGGCGCTGGCGAGCGCGATCGCGAGCCACCTGCACGACCGCAACCACTCGTTCACGCTCTTCGCGACGCACTATTTCGAGCTGACCGAATTTCCGCGCCGCCACGAGCGCTCGCGCAACGTGCACGTGGCGGCGGCCGAGACGCGGCGCGGCGGCGCGGTCGACATCGCGTTCCTGCACGAGATCCAGCCCGGCCCGGCGAGCCGCAGCTACGGCGTGCAGGTGGCGCGCCTGGCAGGCATGCCTGCGAGCGTGCTGCGTCAGGCGCGCGCGACCCTCGAAGCGCTGGAAGCGAGGGCGCTGGCCGGCTCGGCGCAGATCGATCTCTTCTCGGCCGCGCCCGATGCGGCCGAAGCGATGGACGAAGCGACGGCGCCGACGCCGCCGAGCGCGCTCGAACAGGCACTCGCCGCGATCGACCCGGATATGCTCACCCCAAAGCAGGCGCTCGAAGCGCTGTACCGCCTCAAGTCCGAGGCCCACCAAGGAACCATTTCATGACGTACTGCGTGGGCATCCGGGTCGATGCCGGCCTGGTCTTTCTGTCCGACTCGCGGACGAACGCCGGGCTCGATGCGATCAGTACCTTTCGCAAGATGATCGTCTACGAAAAGCCCGGCGACCGCTTCATGGTGATGCTGTCGGCCGGCAACTTGTCGGTATCGCAATCGGTGCGCGAGATCCTGCAGGTCGAGCAGATCGAGAACGCCGCGCCCGACGGCGAGCCGATCACCATCTGGAACGCCACCAGCATGTTCGACGCCGCGCGCGTGCTCGGCAGCGCGATGCGCCGCATCTACGAGCGCGACGGCAAGGCGCTGCGCCTGGCCGGCTACGAATTCAACGCCACCATGATCTTCGGCGGGCAGATCCATGGCGAGGCGATGCGCCTGTTTCACGTCTATTCGGCCGGCAACTTCATCGAGGCGACGCGCGAGACCTGCTACTTCCAGGCTGGCGAAAGCAAATACGGCAAGCCGGTGCTCGACCGCATGATCACGCCCGCAACGCCACTCGACGAAGTCGCCAAGTGCGCACTCGTCTCGATGGATTCGACGCTGAAATCGAACCTCTCGGTCGGCTTGCCGCTGGACCTGCTGGTGTACGAGAACAACCGGCTCGAAACGCAGAAGATCGTCTGCATCGACGAGGCCAATCCGTATTTCCACATGATCCACAGCAACTGGGGCTCGAAGCTGCGCCAGGTCTTCGAGTCACTCGAAGACCCGCTGTGGGGCGACGGCGAGACCAGCGTTCCGCTGATGGTCGAGTCCGCGCGCTACGAGACGATGAAGAAGATCGGGCACCCGGGCGAAAAGATCGTCTAGCGCCCTTGTGATCGGTGCGGGTCTTGCGCGGCCGCTGCGACGTTTCCAAGTTGGCGTAGATGGTCAGTGCTTGATCGTTGAAGGTGGCGTGTGAATCCTGGCGCGGAGTTGACCATTCCAAACACCCGGATCCCGCAGTCGATGCGTCCGAGCGAGCCGAGTTCTCTGGGGATGCCTTTAGCGATCGCCTCGAGCGACTTCACCTGCTGGTTCGTTCGCTGGAGCCGGCGCGCACGCCCTTTCGCGCCACCGCATTGACCCTTGCGCCCCATGTCCCGCGTCATCGTCTTCTCGCACGCCAACGGCTTTCCGGCCGGCACCTACCGCGCGCTGTTCGAAGCGTGGCGAGCGGTGGGATATGCAGTGCACGCGGTCGAGAAGTACGGCCACGATCCGCGCTACCCGGTAACCAACAACTGGCCACATCTTCGCGACCAGTTGATCCACTGCATAGAACGCGAAGCGAACGCGCCGGCGTGGCTGGTCGGGCATTCGCTGGGCGGCTATCTGAGCCTGATGGCGGCCTCGCGCCGGCCCGAGCTGGCGCGCGGAGTGGTGCTGCTCGACTCACCGCTGGTCGCGGGCTGGAAGGCGCGTGCGCTGCAGTTCGCCAAGGCGACCGGGTTGTCCGAGCGTTTCTCGCCCGGGCGCGTTTCGCGCCGGCGCCGGCAGACCTGGGACAGCGCCGATGCGGCTCATGCTCACTTCGCATCGAAGACGGCTTTCGCGCGATTCGCGCCCGAGGTCTTGCGCGACTACATCGAGAGTGCGACCGAAGAGGCCGGGAACGCACGGCGACTGAGCTTCGAGCGCGAGGTGGAGACCGATATCTATAACAACCTGCCGCACCAGCTGGCGCGCGTGCTGCGCGTCCATCCGCTGCGCTGTCCGCTCGCCTTCGTTCATGGCAGGGAGTCCGAAGAGGTGCGCCAGGTCGGCGTGCGCGCGACCGAGCGGCTGGCGCGCGGGCGGGTCGTCACGCTCGAAGGCGGCCACCTGTTTCCGTTCGAACGGCCGGCCGAGACCGCGGCGCAGGTGCTGCGGCTGATCGACGCGATGCGCGACTCGACGCCCGAGCCGGTGCCTGCCCGGTCACCGGGCGGCTGACGACACGCCGATACAATCCCGACTTCGCAACCGAGCATTCGCACGCGCCGCCGACGCCTCGCGAACGCCGCATGTCATGACCAAATTCGTCTTTGTCACCGGCGGCGTGGTGTCCTCGCTGGGCAAGGGCATCGCGTCGGCGTCGCTCGGCGCCATCCTCGAGTCGCGCGGCCTGAAGGTCACGCTCATCAAGCTCGATCCGTACCTGAACGTCGACCCCGGGACGATGTCGCCGTTCCAGCACGGCGAGGTCTTCGTCACCGACGACGGCGCCGAGACCGACCTCGACCTCGGCCACTACGAACGCTTCGTCGGCACGCGGATGAAGCGGAGCAACAATTTCACAACGGGCCAGATCTACAAGTCGGTGCTCGAGAAGGAACGTCGCGGCGACTACCTCGGCAAGACGGTTCAGGTGATTCCGCACGTTACCAACGAGATCCAGGAATTCATCAAGCGCGGTGCGGCCGATTTCGATGTCGCGATCGTCGAGATCGGCGGGACGGTCGGCGATATCGAATCGCTGCCGTTCCTGGAGGCGGTGCGCCAGATGAGCCTGCGCGCCGGCCCGAACAATACCGCCTTCGTGCACCTGACCTACGTGCCGTGGATCGCCGCCGCCGGCGAGCTCAAGACCAAGCCGACCCAGCACACGGTGCAGAAGCTGCGCGAGATCGGCATCCAGCCCGACGCCCTGTTGTGCCGCGCCGACCGCGAGGTGCCCGACGACGAGCGCGACAAGATCTCGCTGTTCACCAACGTCAGCCTTTCGGGCGTGATCTCGATGTGGGACGTCGACACCATCTACAAGGTGCCGCGCATGCTGCACGAGCAGCGGCTGGACGAACTCATCTGCATGAAGCTGCAGCTGCTGACCAAGTCGGCCGACCTGCGGCGCTGGGATCGCCTAGTGCACGAGGTTGCGCACCCGCAGCACGAGGTGACGATCGCGATGTGCGGCAAATATACCGAGCTGTCGGACTCGTACAAGTCGCTCAACGAGGCGCTGCGCCACGCCGGCATCCACAACCACGCTCGGGTGCGGATCGAATATGTCGACTCGGAAACCTTGAACGACGACAACGTCGGGCAGCTCGCCCGCTTTGATGCCATCCTGGTTCCGGGTGGCTTCGGCAAGCGCGGCGTCGAAGGCAAGATTCTCGCGGCCCGATTCGCGCGCGAGCACAAGCTGCCCTACCTCGGCATCTGTCTCGGTATGCAGGTCGCGACGATCGAATTCGCGCGCCATGTCGCCGGCCTGGCGGATGCCAACAGCACCGAGTTCGACCCGCAGACGCCGCATCCGGTCATCGCCCTCATCGACGAATGGCAGGACCGCGACGGCACGGTGCAAAAGCGCGATGCGAACTCCGACCTCGGCGGCACGATGCGCCTGGGCGCGCAAAGCTCGGACGTGACGCCGGGAACGCTCGCCCACCAGATCTACGGCAGATTGGTGAACGAGCGCCACCGCCACCGCTACGAAGCCAACGAGCATTACCTCGACCGGCTGCGCAGCGCCGGCCTCGTCATCTCGGCCATCACGCAGCGCGAGAAGCTGACCGAAATCGTCGAGTTGCCGCAGCCGCAGCACCCGTGGTTCGTCGGCGTGCAATTCCACCCCGAATTCAAGAGCACGCCGTGGGACGGCCATCCGCTTTTCATCAGCTACCTCAAGGCCGCGCTCGAACGCCAGCGCACGACCCAGGCCGAAAAGGAGGCCGCCTGATGCAGCTTTGTGGTTTCGAGGTCGGCATCGACCGGCCCTTCTTCGTGATCGCCGGCCCGTGCGTGATCGAGTCCGCGCAGCTGCAGATGGACGTGGCAGGTCAGCTGCGGGAGATGACGGCGGCGCTCGGCATCCCCTTCATCTTCAAGAGCAGCTTCGACAAGGCGAACCGGTCGTCGGGTTCGACCTTCCGCGGACCGGGCATCGACAAGGGCCTCGAGATCCTGGCCAAGGTCCGGCGCGAACTGAAGGTGCCGGTGCTGACCGATATCCACGACGCGTCGCAGATCGCGCAGGTGGCCGCCGTCGTCGACGCGCTGCAGACACCGGCCTTTCTGTGCCGGCAAACTGATTTCATCCGCGCCGTCGCGCAGTCGGGCAAGCCGGTCAATATCAAGAAGGGCCAGTTTCTGGCGCCGCACGATATGAAGAACGTGATCGACAAGGCGCGTGCCGCGGCACGCGAGAAGGGTCTGGCCGAAGATATGTTCATGGCCTGCGAGCGCGGCGCGTGCTTCGGCTACAACAACCTCGTCTCCGACATGCGCAGCCTCGCGATCATGCGCGAGACGAAGGCGCCAGTCGTCTTCGATGCGACCCATTCGGTTCAGCTGCCCGGCGGGCAGGGAACGAGCAGCGGCGGTCAGCGCGAATTCGTTCCGGTGCTGGCGCGGGCGGCCATTGCGGCCGGCGTGGCGGGAATCTTCATGGAGACCCATCCCGATCCCGCCAAGGCGCTGTCGGACGGCCCGAATGCGGTGCCGCTCAAGCACATGAAGGCCCTGCTCGAACAGCTGCTCGCGCTCGACCGCGTGGTCAAGTCGCAGCCGCTGCTCGAAAATGATTTCGAGTGACCCACCGGAGATTGCCATGCCCGCTGCCTACATCATCGTCGACATGAAGATCTCCGACCCGGAGCAATACAAGCAGTACATGGCCAGCGCGCCCGCCGCAGTGAAGGCGGCCGGAGGCGAGTATCTGGTGCGCGGGGGAAAGCACGAGACGCTGGAAGGCGACTGGCAGGCGGCGCGGGTCGCGATGCTGCGCTTTCCGAGTTATGAGCAGGCCAAGGCGTTTTACGACGGCGAGATGTACCGCGCCGCGCGCGCGAAACGCGCCGGCGCGACCGAATTCTTCAACATGATCCTGGCCGAAGGCGTGCCCGCCCCGCTCTGATCGAAACCCCCAGAACAAAGGAAACCATGAGCGCCATCGTCGACATCGTCGGCCGCGAGATTCTCGACAGTCGCGGCAATCCCACGGTCGAGTGCGACGTCCTGCTCGAGTCGGGCACCATGGGCCGCGCCGCCGTGCCGTCAGGCGCATCGACCGGCTCGCGCGAGGCGATCGAGCTGCGCGACGGCGACTCGGCGCGCTACGGCGGCAAGGGCGTCCTGCGCGCGGTGGGTCACGTCAACCGCGAGATCAGCGAGGCCGTACTTGGCCTGGATGCGAGCGAGCAGGCCTTTCTCGACAAGACGCTGATCGAACTCGACGGCACCGACAACAAGAGCCGCCTGGGCGCGAATGCGACGCTGGCGGTGAGCATGGCGGTAGCGCGCGCCGCGGCCGAGGAA
>JBDSEG010000377.1:0-8441 GCA_039920165.1 Burkholderiaceae bacterium | reverse complement strand
GCCTGGAACAGCGCCGGCATCAGCTTGCGCCAGGTCAGGTCGCCGGTACCGCCGAAACATACGAGGTCGAAGGACATGGGCAGCGCCGCGCATGCGGCATGTAACTTTGTTTCAGGGAATCATGCCGGCGTTCGCGGACAGGGTCAATCGACGTCGACAGGCCGACCACATAGCCGAGTCCGTTGGCTGTCTTCGTCGCAGGACCGCGACGCCTCAACGGCGCCCGTATCCGCGCAGCCGTTCCAGGTCGAGCACGCGCAGCCCGCCATATTCGATCCGGATCACGCCGGCCGTCTGCAGCGCCTGCAGTGCCAGGTTGACGCGCTGGCGCGACAGGCCGACCACATAGCCGAGTTCCTGCTGGGTGATGCGCAGCACCTCGCCGACACCGGGGTACAGCAGCGGGTGGAACAGCGCCGCCAGGCTGCGCGCCACGCGCACGTCGGGGTCGGTCATGCGGTCGATCTCGCGCGCGCCGATGAACTGGCCCAGGCGCTCGTTGAGCTGCTGCGTGATGAAACGGTTGAACGGGATGCTGCGCTCGATCAGCCAATGGAAGGTCTCGACCCCGATGCCCGCCACGAGGCTTGCGCGCAGCGCCGTGATGTTGTAGCGGTAGCGCTCGCGCTTGAGCACCGTGCCCTCGCCGAACCACCCGCCCGGCGGAACGCCGGTGAAAGTGATGGGAATGCCCTGCGCGGTGTCGTTGCTCATCTTGAGCAGGCCGTCGACGACGCCGAACCAGTAGGTCGCGGGCCGGCCGACCCGGCACAACAGTTCGCCCACGCCGACCTCGACAACCTGCAGGTCGCGCACCGCCGCCGCGCGCTCCACCGGGTCGAGCCTCGTCAGCCACGGGATGCCGGAGAGCTCGGCGGCGCTCGCGACACGCGCCCGCTGGTACAGCGGCAGTGCTGCCGGCCGTACGGTGTCGAGCGGCACGGGAAGCTTGGCCATCGAGGGAAAGACCCAAGGGTGAAGACCCCATGATTGTCGTCAGAACGACAACATGGCGTCAAAGCGCTGCGTACATTGCCGCCGGTGCAATCCACCTTTCCGCGCCTGCTGCTCGACCACGCCAAGGCCCGCCCTGACGCGGCCGCGCTGCGCGAGAAGAGCTACGGCATCTGGCAGACGCTGAGCTGGAGCGCGCTCGCAGGGATGGTGCGCGAGATCGCCTGCGGCCTGGCCGAGGCCGGTCTGGCGCGCGGCCAGCACCTGGTCGTTGTGGGAGAGAACCGGCCGCGCCTGTATGCCTCGATGCTGGCCGCGCAATCGATCGGTGCGATCCCGGTGCCGCTGTACCAGGACGCTGCGGCGGGCGAATTCGCCTTTCCGATCAACAACGCCGAGATTGCCTTCGCCATCGTCGAGGACCAGGAGCAGGTCGACAAGCTGCTCGAACTGCGCGGCCTCGAGACGGGCGGCTGCCCGCAACTCGCGCGCATCTGGTTCGATGCCCCGCGCGGTCTGCGCCACTATGACGAGCCCGGCCTCGCGCCGCTCGATGCGCTGGTCGAGGCCGGGCGCGCCTATGGTCGCGCGCACCCGGCCTTCTTCGACACCGAGCTCGCGACCGCCACGCCCGACGATGTGGCGGCGATGTTCTTCACCTCGGGGACCACCGGCAACCCGAAGGGCGTGGTGCACTCCCACGCGACGCTGATCGACCGCGCCCGCGCCGGCGCCGATTTCGACAAGCTGACGCACGCCGAGGAAGTGCTGGCCTACATGCCGCCGGCCTGGATCGGCCAGAACATCTTCTCGTATGCGCAGTGGCTGGTGTGCGGCTATGTGGTGAACTGCCCCGAGTCGGCGAGCACGGTTTCCATCGACCTGAACGAGATCGGCCCGTCCTACTACTTCGCGCCGCCGCGGGTCTTCGAGAGCCTGCTGACGACGGTGCTGATCCGCATGGAAGACGCCGGCTTCGTCCAGAAGCGGCTGTTCGAGCACTTTATGGCGCTGGCCAAGCGGGTCGGCCCGGCGTTGATGGACGGCGAGACGGTCGGCGCGTTCGACCGGCTGCACTATGCGATCGGCCGGCTCGCCATCTACGGCCCGCTGCGCAATACGCTCGGCTTCTCGCGCGTGCGCGTCGCCTATACCGCGGGTGAGGCGATCGGGCCCGATCTCTTCACGTTCTACCGTTCGATCGGCATCAACCTGAAGCAGCTCTACGGCTCGACCGAGACGGCCGTCTTCGTATGCCTGCAACCTGACCACCAGGCGCGCGCCGATACCGTGGGCGTTCCCATCGACGGCGTGCAGATCAAGCTCAGCGAGTCGGGCGAGATCCTCGTCAAGTCGCCAGGCCTGCTCAAGGGCTACTACCGCAATCCGGCCGCCACCGCCGAGGTGCTGACGGCCGACGGCTGGTACCGCACCGGCGACGCGGGCTTCATCGATGCGAGCGGGCACCTCAAGATCATCGACCGGGCGAAGGACGTGGGCCGGATGGCCGACGGCTCGATGTTCGCGCCCAAGTATGTCGAGAACAAGCTCAAGTTCTTCCCTTATATCAAGGAGGCGGTCGCGATCGGCGACGGCCGCGAGCGCGCCGGCGCCTTCGTCAATATCGATTTCGAAGCGGTCGGCAACTGGGCCGAGAAGCGCAACCTGCCGTATGCCGGGTATGCCGACCTCGCGGCCAAGCCCGAGGTGCTCGAACTCATCCGCGACTGCGTCGAGAAGGTCAACGCCGACCTCGCCGCCGACGAACGCCTGGCCGGCTCGCAGGTCGCCCGCTTCATCGTCCTGCACAAGGAGCTCGACGCCGACGACGGCGAGCTGACGCGCACCCGCAAGGTCCGCCGCGGCTTCATCGGCGAGCGCTACGCCCTGCTCGTCGATGCGGTCTATGCGGGGCGCGCCAGCCAGTACATCGAGACGCCGGTCAAGTTCGAGGACGGCCGCACCGGCAAGGTCTCGGCCGAACTGAAGATCGTCGACGTGAAGGTGTTCCCGGCGGTGAGGGCGGCGGCGTGAGCACTGTAAATGGACATGCGGGTCGATTCCATCGAATGATTTCGACTTCGCGTTTTTTGCGTTTTTTGCGTTCTTTGCGTTCCTTGGCGTCCTTTGCGGTAACGCTGGTTTTCACTGTGCGCAGGCAGAACAAATTTCTGCCGCCACGGACGCCAAGGAACGCAAAGGACGCAAGGGACGCAAAGGAATTCAACTCGGGACTTCTCCGTCGTGTTGATTGTTCTGAACTGAAGCATCGGAAATTCGCAGCATGAGCGAGCGCGCCATTGGCGAGGTCATCCTCGAAGCGAAGAACATCAGCCTCGCGTTCGGCGGCGTGAAGGCGTTGTCGGATATCAGCTTCGACGTGCGCGAGCACGAGGTGCGCGCCATCATCGGCCCAAACGGCGCCGGCAAGAGTTCGATGCTCAATTGCATCAACGGCGTCTACCAGCCGCAGCAGGGCTCGATCGCTTTTCGCGGCCGCAGCTTCGACCACATGAATTCGCGTCAGGTCGCCGAGATGGGGATCGCGCGAACGTTCCAGAATCTCGCGCTGTTCAAGGGCATGAGCGTGCTCGACAACATCATGACCGGGCGCAACCTGAAGATGAAGAGCAACCTGTTCCAGCAGGCCTTTCGCTCGCCCTTCGGCTGGAGCTTCGCTGAGCGCGAGGAGACCGAACAGCGCCGCTTCGTCGAACGCATCATCGATTTTCTCGAGATCCAGCCCTATCGCAAGACGGCCGTCGGCAAGATGCCGTACGGGCTGCAAAAGCGCGTCGACCTCGGTCGGGCTCTCGCGATGGACCCGCAGGTGCTGCTGCTCGACGAGCCGATGGCCGGCATGAATGTCGAGGAGAAGCAGGACATGAGCCGCTTCATCCTCGACGTGAACGACGAGTTCGGCACCACCATCGTGCTGATCGAGCACGATATGAGCGTGGTAATGGATATCAGCGACCGCGTCGTCGTCCTCGACTACGGCAGGAAGATCGGCGACGGCACGCCGACCCAGGTGCGCGAGAACCCCGACGTGATCAGTGCCTACCTCGGCACGACGCACTGACGATGCGCACCCGAACCGTCCTGCACCTTGGCTCCCTCTCCGGCTTGCTGGAGAGGGTTGGGGTGAAGGCCGCTCGCCCACGCCGCCCCTCACCCCTGACCTCTCCCGCCGTTCGCGAGAGGGAGTAGCCCAGACCATGGCATTCCTGCTCGAAGTCCTGATCGGCGGCCTGATGGCCGGGATGCTGTATTCGCTCGTCGCACTCGGCCTGGTGCTGATCTTCAAGGCGAGCGGCGTCTTCAATTTCGCGCAGGGCGCGATGGTGCTGTTCGCGGCGCTGGCGATGGCGCGGCTGTCGGGCTGGATTCCGCAGTGGTTCGGCTTCGAGAACAAGATCGTCGCCAACGTGCTCGCCTTCGCGGGAGCGCTCGCGATCATGATTGCGCTCGCCTGGCTGATCGAGCGCCTCGTGCTCGGCAAGCTTGTCAACCAGGAAGGCATCACGCTGCTGATGGCCACCCTTGGCATCACCTACTTCCTCGACGGATTCGGCCAGACCCTGTTCGGCAGCAGCATCTACAAGATCGACGTGGGCATGCCGAAGGAGCCGGTCTTCCTGCTGCAGAACGTCTTCCAGGGCGGCATTCTCGTCAACCAGGAAGACGTCGTGGCGGCGGTGATCGCCGCGGCGCTGGTCGGCGCGCTCGCCCTCTTCTTCCAGAAGACCTCGACCGGCCGTGCGCTGCGTGCGGTTGCCGACGACCACCAGGCGGCGAGCTCGATCGGCATCCCGCTGCGGCGCATCTGGGTCATCGTCTGGAGCGTCGCCGGCTTCGCCGCGCTGGTTGCCGGCGTAGTCTGGGGCAGCAAGCTCGGGGTGCAGTTCTCACTCGCCCAACTCGCACTCAAGGCGCTGCCGGTCGTGATCCTCGGCGGGCTCACCTCGGTGCCGGGGGCCATCATCGGCGGCCTCATCATCGGCGTGGGCGAGAAGCTGTCCGAGGTCTATATCGGCCCGTTCCTCGGCGGCGGGATCGAGATCTGGTTTGCATATGTGCTGGCGCTGGTCTTCCTGCTATTTCGGCCGCAGGGGCTGTTCGGCGAAAAGATCATCGATCGAGTATGAAAACCGCGATCGATGAGCTTTCAGTGCCGGCTAACTTGCGCGGCAAGTTGAGCGAAGCGCGCCGCAACTAAAAGATCATCGACCATGCTCTACCGCGAAAACGGCCAGTTCAAGACCAGCTATGCCGCCGACCAACAGATCTTTCCGATCCTGCAGGATCGCATCGTCATCCTCGCGCTGCTTGCATTCGCCTTCGTCGTGGTGCCGATGCTGGCGTCGGAGTACGCCTTTCGCGCGATCCTGACCCCGTTCCTAATCCTCTCGCTGGCCGCCATCGGACTGAATATCCTGGTCGGCTACTGCGGCCAGATCTCGCTCGGGCATGGCGCCTTCATGGCGGTCGGCGCCTATGCGGCCTACAACTTCATGGTGCGCATCGACGGCATGCCGCTCATCGTGGCGCTGCTGCTCGGCGGCTTTTGCGCTACCGCGGTCGGGGTCGTGTTCGGCATTCCGTCGCTGCGCATCAAGGGGCTATATCTGTCGGTCGCCACGCTGGCGGCGCAGTTCTTCATCGACTGGTCGTTTTTGCGAATCAAGTGGTTTACCAACGATTCGCCCTCGGGCTCGGTTTCGGTATCGAACCTGCAGGTGCTCGGCTGGCACATCGATACGCCGGCCGACAAATATCTCTTCTGCCTCGGCTTCGTGGTCGTCTTCGCGCTGCTCGCCAAGAACCTGGTGCGCAGCCACATCGGGCGCGAATGGATGGCGATCCGCGACATGGACGTCGCGGCGGCGGTGATCGGCATCCGCCCGGTTTACGCCAAGCTCACCGCCTTTGCCGTCAGCTCGTTCATCGTCGGCGTGGCGGGCGGGCTGTGGGGCTTCGTCAACCTCGGTGCGTGGGAGCCGGCGGCGTTCTCGATCGACCGCTCGTTCCAGCTCCTGTTCATGGTCATCATCGGAGGCCTGGGGTCGATCATGGGCAGCTTCTTCGGCGCCGCCTTCATCGTCATCCTGCCGCTGTTGCTGAACCAGGCGCCCGGCTGGCTCGGCATCCCGATCTCCACCGCGCTCGCGTCGCATGTCGAATTCATGATCTTCGGCTCGCTGATCGTCTTCTTCCTGATCGTCGAGCCGCACGGCCTGGCGCGGCTGTGGTCGATCGCCAAGGAAAAGCTGCGCCTGTGGCCGTTCCCGCATTGAAGCCGGCGAGCCGGATCGCGGAAAACCACTACGAACCATTGCCGCTGCCGAACGTTCTCATGTCCACGTCCCCCATCGTTTTCATCACGCACTGACGAGTGCTCTCATACCTCAGGAGACTTCCATGAATCTCAGACATCTCGCGCAGTCCACCGCGCTGCTCGCAGCCGCACTGGCCGCACTGACGAGCGCGCCGCTCGCCCAGGCCCAGGCCAAGGAGCAGTTCTTCCCGCTGCTGGTCTACCGCACCGGCGCCTACGCACCCAACGGCGTGCCGTTTGCCAACGGCATGGCCGACTACCTCAAGCTGGTCAACGCCCAGGGCGGGATCAACGGCGTGAAGATCGTCACCGAAGAATGCGAGACCGGCTATGCGACCGACCGCGGGGTCGAGTGCTACGAGCGGCTGAAAGGCAAGCATGGCGGCGCGACCGTATTCCAGCCGCTGTCCACCGGCATCACCTTCGCGCTGACGGAAAAGGCGCCGGGCGACAAGATCCCGCTCATCACCGCCGGCTACGGCCGCAGCGAGAGCGCCGACGGCAATGTCTTCAAGTGGAACTTTCCGCTGACCGGCACCTACTGGGTTGCCGCCGATATCCTGATCCAGCACATCGCCAAGAAGGAAGGCGGCTTCGACAAGCTCAAGGGCAAGAAGATCGCTCTCGTGTACCACGACAGCCCGTTCGGCAAGGAGCCGATTCCGCTGCTCCAGGAGCGCGCCAAGATGCACGGCTTCGAGCTGATCAGCATCCCGGTCACTCACCCCGGCGTCGAGCAGAAGTCGGCCTGGCTGCAGATTCGCCAGAACCGTCCCGACTATGTATTGCTTTGGGGTTGGGGTGTGATGAACTCGACCGCGCTGAAAGAGGCGGTGGCCACCGGCTTCCCACGCGACAAGATGTATGGCGTGTGGTGGGCCGCTGCGGAGCCCGACGCCAAGGACGTCGGCGACGGCGCCAAGGGCTACAACGGGCTTGCGCTCCAGCATGGCGCCGAGCCGAACGCCAAGGTCGTGAAGGACATCCAGAACCTGGTCCATGGCAAGGGCCAGGGCACCGGCCCGAAGGAAGAGGTCGGCCAGGTCCTGTACATGCGCGGCGTGATGAGCGGGATGCTGGCGGTCGAAGGCGTCCGCCGGGCGCAGGAGCGCTACGGCAAAGGCAAGGTCATGACCGGCGAACAGGCGCGCTGGGGCTACGAGAACCTCTCCCTCGACCAGAAACGGCTCGACGCGCTCGGCTTCTCGGGCGTGATGCGGCCGATCTCGACCTCGTGTGCCGACCATATGGGAGCCTCGTGGGCCCGCATCCACACCTGGGACGGGGCCAAGTGGAGTTTCACGTCCGACTGGCTGCAAGCCGACGACTCGATCCTGCGTCCGATGGTCAAGGCCGCCGCCGATAAATATGCGGACGAGAAGAAGCTGACCCGGCGCACGCCGGAAGACTGTCAGACCTGAGCCTGCGGCTCAGGTCCGCCGAGCGCCGCCTGCGGTAGCGTTCGGCGGCCTCGCAACCTTTGCTCCCTCCCCTTCCCTCCCTCCAAGAGTGGGGTTCGGACCACTCCATACCATGCCGAGGCGAGGAGGGCTCTTTCGGAGCCCTCTTGCAAGCGCCGGGTACGGCGCTTGCAAGAGTGAAAGACAACGTATGAGCACTGCGCCGAACATCCTGCTGAACGTCAACGGCATCGAGGTCATCTACAACCACGTCATCCTGGTGTTGAAGGGCGTGTCGCTGCAGGTGCCCGAGGGGCGGATCGTGGCGCTGATGGGTGGCAACGGCGCCGGCAAGACGACAACCCTGCGCGCGGTCAGCAATCTCTTGCGCGCCGAGCGCGGCGAAGTCACCAAGGGCTCGATCGCGCTGCGCGGCGAGCGCATCGAGAAGCTCTCGACCTCGCAGATGGTCGAGCGCGGCGTGATCCAGGTGATGGAGGGCCGGCACTGCTTCGCGCACCTGACGATCGAGGAAAACCTGCTCACCGGCGCCTATACGCGCAAGGACGGCAAGGCCGCGGTCGCGACCACGCTTGACAAGGTCTACAACTACTTCCCGCGTCTGAAGGAGCGCCGCACCTCGCAGGCCGCCTACACCTCGGGCGGCGAGCAGCAGATGTGCGCGATCGGCCGCGCGCTGATGGCGAGCCCCAGCATGGTGCTGCTCGACGAGCCGTCGATGGGACTCG
>JBDSEG010000376.1:0-13987 GCA_039920165.1 Burkholderiaceae bacterium | reverse complement strand
TGAGCCACTTGAAACCGAGATCGCTCGCCAGGCCGATCAGGCCGATGACGATGATGCCGAAAATGATCTGGTCGGTCGCGAGCAGCGCCTGGCTGTCGGTGATCATGTGGCCGATGCCGCTCGACGCACCGATCAGCTCGGCGACGATGACGTAGGTCCAGGCCCAGCCCAGCACCATCCGCAGGATCTCGAAGATCTCCGGCGCCGCTCCGGGCACCAGCACCCGGCTCACCAGCGTGCGGTCGCTGCTGCCCAGCGTGTACGCCGCCTCGACCAGGTCGCGTCGGGTGTTGCCCACTGTCACCGCGATCATCAACACCAGCTGGAAGAAGCTGCCGATGAAGATGACGGCAAGTTTCTGGGCCTCGCCGATGCCGGCCCACAGGATCAGCAGCGGGATAAAGGCGCTTGCCGGAAGGTAGCGCGCGAACGAGACGAAGGGCTCGAAAAACGCCTCGACCGGCTTGTAGGCGCCCATCGCGATGCCCAGCGGCAGCGCCAGCAGCGCGGCGATGGCGAACCCGCCGGCCACCCGCCACACCGTCATGCCGATGTCCTTCGCGAAGCCCATCTCGGTGAGCAGCGTCCAGCCCGAGCGGAGCATTGTTAGCGGGTCGGCCAGAAAGGTCTTGGACACGAATCCGCCCAACGTCGCCGCCGCCCAGACTGCGGTGAAGACGACGAAGAACGCGATGCCGAGCGCGATGCGGGTGCGCGGATCGACCGGGGTCAGCGGCCTCATTCGCGCCGTCCGGTCACTTCAGGAACCGCGTATCGGCCAGCTTCGTCAGATCGGGAATCTGCTTGATGATCCCGGCCTCGAGCAGCAGGTCGGCGGCCTCCTTGGTGAACGCAGCGTGCTCGCCGGCGAAGAATTTCTGGTTCGCCGCGCGGTCCTGCCAGCGCAGATAGGCCTGGCTTTTCTCGAAGGCCTCGGCGCTTTGCTTGACGTCGGCACCCATGATCTCGAAGCTCTTCTTCGGCTCGGCCTTGATCATGTCGACGGCGTCGAAGTAGGCGTCGGCCAGGCCTTTCGCGGCCTTCGGGTTCTCGGCCAAGAACTTCGGCGTGCAGCCGAAGGTGTCCATCACCATCGGATAGTCGAGCGTGGTCGCGATGATCTTGCCGGCCTCGGGCTTGGCGCGAACCGCGCCGAGGTAGGGCTCGTAGGTCATGGCGGCGTCGACGCCGTCGGTGCCGGCGATCATCGCGTTGGCGGCGGCCTGCGGCTCGAGATTGACGACCTTCACGTCCTTCACCGACAGGCCGTTCTTCTTCAACATCCACGCGAGCGTGAAATAGGGCGCGGTGCCCGGCGCGCTGGCCGCGACGGTCTTGCCTTTCAGATCGGAGATCTTCGTGATCGCGGGCTTGACCACCATGCCGTCCGCGCCATAGCTCTTGTCGAGCTGGAAGATCTGCGTCGTCGCGACACCGTTGGCGTTCCACAGGACCCAGGTCTCGACCGTCGTCGCAGCACACTGGATATCGCCCGAGGCGATGACGAGGTGGCGGTCCTTCTGCGGGATCTTTTTCAGCGTTACGTCCAGGCCGTGCTTCTTGAACAGGCCCGCTTCCTTGGCGAGCGTCAGCGGCGCGAAGCCGGTCCAGCCCGAGATACCGATCGCGACCGGCGTTTCCTGTGCGTGCGCGACGACTGCAGCGAGCAGGGCGGAGAAGGCGAGGAGCTTGATCTTCATGGTGATGGTCTTTCAGGAGGGACGGGAAGGTTGCGGGTCGTCAGGTCGGAATCCACAGCGTCGGCAGGCCGGGCAAGGTGCGCAGGATGCGCGCCAGCGAGCCGCCGCGCACAAGCGCCGTCGCATGTTCGATATCGGGCGCGAGATATCGGTCCACATCGAGCGGCGCGCAGGTCTCGCGCAGCAGCGCATGCACCGATTCGAGCGCGGCCGAACTGCGCAGCGGGCGCAAAAAGTCGATACCCTGCGCCGCCGCCAGAAGTTCGATGCCGAGGATGTGCGCCACGTTGTCGATCATGCCCTGCAGCCGGCGCGCCGCGAAGGTCGCCATGCTTACATGGTCCTCCTGGTTGGCCGAGGTGGGCAGGCTGTCGACGCTCGCCGGGTGCGCGAGCGACTTGTTCTCGGATGCGAGCGCGGCGGCGGTGACGTGGGCGATCATGAAGCCGGAGTTCAGGCCCGGATCGGCGGCCAGGAAGGGCGGCAGGCGCGACACACCGGCGTCGATCAGCATCGCGATGCGGCGCTCGGCGATGGCGCCGACCTCCGCGATCGCGATGGCCATCGCGTCGGCCGCCAGCGCCACTGGTTCGGCGTGGAAATTGCCGCCCGAAACGATGGTGCCCCCAAGCTCCCGTGGGTCGCTGCCCCCCGAAGGGGCGCGGCCGGCCTTGGGACGGCCCGGCGCCCGGCCGGCACGCCCATGGGCTTCGACGAAGACCAGCGGGTTGTCGGTCACCGCATTCGCCTCGCGCACCAGCACCAGTGCGGCGTGGCGCAGCTGGTCGAGGCAGGCGCCGACGACCTGCGGCTGGCAGCGCAGGCTGTACGGGTCCTGCACTCGGTCGTCGCCGTCGAGGTGCGAGCGGCGGATCGCACTGCCGGCGAGCAGCGCAAGGGTGTACTGCGCCACGTCGATCTGCCCCGGTTGACCGCGCAGCACTTGGATGCGCGGATCGAATGGGCCATCACTGCCACGCGCCGCATCGACCGTCAGCGCACCGATGACGAGCGCGGCCTCGAGCACCGGCTCGAATTCGAGCAGCGCGTGCAGCGCGAGCGCGGTCGAGACCTGCGTACCGTTGATCAGCGCCAGACCTTCCTTGGCAGCGAGCTTCAGGGGGGCGATGCCGGCCGATTCGAGCAATGACGCCGCGGGCGCGCGCCTGCCGTCGAGGAGCATCTCGCCTTCGCCCATCAGCGCGAGCGTCATATGGGCGAGCGGCGCGAGGTCGCCCGAAGCGCCGACCGAGCCCTGCGCCGGCACATAAGGCACCAGACCGGCGTTGTGCACCGCGAGCAAGGTATCGATCACCTCCTCGCGAACACCGGAGTGGCCGCGCGCCAGGCTCGCCGCCTTCAGTGCCAGCATCAGCCGGACGACCGGCGGGGCGAGCGGTTCGCCCACGCCGACCGAATGCGATCGGATCAGATTGCGCTGCAGCGCGTCGAGCTGGCTGGCGTCGATGCGCGTGCTGGCAAGCTTGCCGAAGCCGGTGTTGACGCCGTAGACCGGCATGTCGCCGGCGGCGGCTCGCTGCACGACGGCCGCGCTGGCGCGCACGGCGACCCGGGACGCATCGGCAAACGACAGCGTCGGCCCGCCCGCGTGGATGGACTGCAGGTCGTCGAGCGTGAGCGCGCCCGGCCTCAGCACGATGCGACCGCTCATGCCATCGGCAGATTCAGACCGTGCTCGCGGGCGCTCTGGCGCGCCTCCTCGTAGCCGGCGTCGACATGGCGCATCACGCCGGTCGCGGGATCGTTCCACAACACGCGCTCGATGCGCCGGGCCGCGGCCTCGCTGCCGTCGCAGACGATGACGACGCCGGCGTGCTGCGAATAGCCCATGCCGACGCCGCCGCCGTGGTGCAGCGAGACCCAGGTCGCGCCGCTCGCGGTATTGAGCAGGGCGTTGAGCATCGGCCAATCCGACACCGCGTCCGAACCGTCGCGCATCGCTTCGGTCTCGCGGTTGGGCGACGCAACCGAGCCGCTGTCCAGATGATCGCGACCGATCACGATCGGCGCCTTCAGTTCACCGGAAGCGACCATCGCGTTGAAGGCCAGACCGGCGCGCTCGCGCTCCCCGACTCCGATCCAGCAGATGCGCGCCGGCAGGCCCTGGAAGGCGATGCGCTCGCCCGCCATATCGAGCCAGCGGTGCAGGTGCGCATCGGCCGGGAAGAGCTCCTTCATCTTCGCGTCGGTCTTGCGGATATCGTCCGGGTCGCCCGACAGCGCGACCCAGCGGAACGGGCCCTTGCCGCGACAGAACAGCGGGCGGATATAGGCCGGCACGAAGCCCGGGAAGTCGAACGCATTCGCCACCCCTTCGTCCAGCGCGACCTGGCGGATGTTGTTGCCGTAGTCGACGGTGGGCACGCCCATCTTCTGGAATGCGAGCATGGCCTGGACGTGGATCGCGCAACTGCGCGCGGCGGCAGTGCGCAGCGCGGCGTGATGGGACGCATCGGTTTGCGCGGTCTGCCAGCGCTCCACGCTCCAGCCGATCGGCAGATAGCCGTTCAGCAGATCGTGCGCAGAGGTCTGGTCGGTGACGAGGTCCGGCCGGGTGCGCCGGCGCACCATCTCGGGCAGCAACTCGGCCGCATTGCCGACGAGTCCGATCGAGACCACCTTGCCAGCGGCCGTGTAGCTCGCGATCCGCGCCAGCGCATCGTCGAGGTCGTTCGCCTGTTCGTCGAGGTAGCGGCTGCGCAGCCGGAAATCGATCCGGCTTTGCTGGCATTCGATATTGAGCGAGCACGCGCCGGCGAAGCTCGCCGCCAGTGGCTGCGCGCCGCCCATGCCGCCGAGCCCGGCGGTCAGGATCCAGCGCCCGCTCCACGGGTTGCTGCCGGCCGCCTGGTTTGCGTAGTGTTGCCGGCCTGCTTCGACGAAGGTCTCGTACGTTCCTTGCACGATGCCCTGGCTGCCGATATAGATCCACGATCCAGCAGTCATCTGCCCGTACATCATCAGGCCCTTGCGATCGAGCTCGTGGAAGTGTTCCCAGGTCGCCCATTTCGGCACCAGGTTCGAGTTCGCAATGAGCACCCGCGGCGCATCGGCGTGGGTGCGAAATACGCCGACCGGCTTGCCCGACTGCACCAGCAGCGTCTCGTCCTCGCCGAGCTTGCGCAGGCTGTCGAGGATCGCATCGAAGCACTCCCAGTTGCGCGCCGCCTTGCCGATGCCGCCGTAGACGACGAGCGCATCGGGGTTCTCGGCCACCTCGGGGTCGAGGTTGTTCTGGACCATGCGATAGGCGGCCTCGATCAGCCAGTTCCGGCAGGTCAGAACGCTGCCGCGCGGGGCGCGCACCGGGCGCGGGCCGGCGGTTCGAGGGCAGGGGGAGAGTTCCGCGAAGTCCGACATGGATGACGACTCCTGGGCAAGATCGGAGGGTTGCACTCTACTTGTCTAGACAAGCCTAGGCAAGTAGCATCCGGCGATGGTTTTCCCGCGCACTGCCGCTGCCGCCCTGCGCACCGAGGGGCCGCCCGCAGCGCCGTATGCGCGGGTCAAGCAGCACCTGAAGGACGAGCTCGGACGCGGACGCTGGCCGCCCGGCAGCGTGATGCCTTCCGATGCCGCGCTCGTCGGGCAGTTCGGCGTCAGCCGCATGACCGTCACGCGCGCGCTGCGCGAGCTGCAGGCCGAGGGGCTGGTCACGCGGGTGCAGGGCGTCGGCACCTTCGCGGCGCACCTGACGCGCGTCGCCTCGACGTTGACCATCCGTGACCTGCATGAAGAGATCGTCGCGCGCGGTCATCGCCACCACGCCGTCGTGCACTGCGCGCGCAAGGAGAAGGCGCCGGCCGCTCTCGCGATGCAACTCGGTGTCGCGAACGGCGGGCCGGTATTCCACACGCTGATTGTGCATTTCGAGAACGGCGTGGCGCTGCAATGCGAAGACCGCTACGTCAATCCGACGTGCGCGCCCGACTACCTGAGCGTCGACTTCACGCGCATCACTCCCACGCACTATCTGCTGCAGGTCGCGCCGCTGTGGCAGGCGCAGTTTTCCATCGAGGCGAGTCGCCCGAGCGCGCACGAGGCGAAGCTGCTCGGCATCGGCGCCGACGAACCATGCCTGGTCGTGGTGCGCCGCACGCTGCGCGGCGGCGCAGACACGACCGAAAGCGTGCCCATCACGCTGGCGCGCCTGGTCCATCCGGGCCTGCGCTACCAGATCGACGCCGAGTTCCGACCATGACGCCGCGCCGCATCGACGCCAGCGCCGTCGCGCCGCAGCCGTGGCGCAACGGTGGCGGAAGCACGCGCGAACTGCTCGCCTGGCCCGATGCGCAGGCCTGGTCGGTGCGCATCAGCCTGGCCGAGATCGAGGCCGACGGCCCGTTCTCGGACTTTGCGGATGTGCAGCGCTGGTTCGCGGTCGTCGAGGGCGCGGGGGTCGCGCTGCGCTTCGGCGCTATCGAGCGGCGGGTCACGCCAAGCGACGCGCCGCTGCGCTTCGACGGCAGCCACGGGCCGCACTGCGCCCTGGTCGATGGACCGACGAGCGACCTGAACTTGATGCTGCACGGCGCGCACGGCGTGATGCAGCGGGTCGAGCCTGGCGTTTCGTGGGTGGCCGACTTCCGCTTCAAGGCGATCTATACCGCTGTCGCGGGAATCTGGCGCGGCGATGCCGCTGAATGTGAACTCCCCGCCGGCACGCTGCTGTGGAGCGATGCGCCGGGTCACGCGTTCGAGTGGGTGTTCGATGCCGCTGAGCACGCCGGCATGGCGGCGTGGTGGCTCGGCGCGACGGCACCTACAGTGGCACGATGACAAGCTCGACGCTCTGGCGCAACGCGCGGCTCACGACGCTGGCCGGCGCCGCGGGTTGGGGTCTGATCGAGTGCGGCGCATTGCTGGTCGAAGGCGATCGCCTGGCATGGGTCGGCCTCGAGTCCGAACTGCCCGCCGCGGTGCGACAGAGTCTCACGGCAGAGCACGACCTCGGCGGCGCGCTCGTCACGCCTGGCCTCGTCGACTGCCACACTCATCTCGTCTACGCCGGCCAGCGCGCGCGCGAATTCGAGCTGCGTTTGCAAGGTGCGAGCTACGAGCAGATCGCGCGGGCAGGCGGAGGCATCGCGTCGACCGTGGCCGCGACGCGCGCCGCCGATGCTGCGACGCTGTTCGATCTCGCGCGTCGGCGGACGCTCAGGCTGATGGGCGAGGGCGTCACCACGCTCGAGGTCAAATCGGGCTACGGGCTCACGCTCGACGACGAGCGCCGCTGCCTCGGCGTCGCGCGCCGGCTCGGCGCCGAACTTGCGCTCGACGTCCGCACCACCTGCCTCGCGGCGCACGCGCTGCCGCCCGAATATGCCGGCCGCGCGGACGCGTATGTCGATGCGGTGTGCGGGTGGCTGCCGCAGTTGAATGCCGAAGGGCTGGTCGATGCGGTCGATGCCTTCTGCGAAAACATCGCCTTCAGCCCCACGCAGACGCGCCGCATCTTCGGAGCAGCGCGTTCGCTCGGCCTGCCGGTCAAGCTCCACGCCGAACAGTTGAGCGATCAGGGCGGCGCCGCGCTCGCGGCGAGCTTCGACGCGCTGTCATGCGATCACCTCGAACATCTGAGCGTCGACGGCATCAAGGCGATGAAGGCCGCAGGCACAGTCGCCGTGCTGCTGCCGGGCGCCTTCTACTTTCTGCGCGAGACGAAGCTGCCGCCGATCGCGGCGCTGCGCGAACATGGTGTTCCGATCGCCATCGCCACCGATCACAACCCCGGCACGTCGCCCAACCTTTCGCCGCTGCTGATGCTCAACATGGCGTGCACCCTGTTTCGCCTCACGCCGGAGGAAGCGTTGCGTGGCATGACAGTGAATGGCGCGCGCGCTCTCGGGTTCGACGATCGCGGACACCTCGAGGCCGGTGCCCGCGCCGACTTCGCGGTCTGGGATCTCGCGCATCCGAACGAACTCGCCTACCGCTTCGGTGACAACCCGCTGCTGCGCACCGTCCAAGCTGGCAAGGAACGAACGCCATGACCGAACCGCTTTTTACCTTGCACCGCGGCCACCGGCCGCTGCTCGTCAGCCTGCCGCATGTCGGACGTGCAATTCCCGACGTCGTGCGCGAGCAGATGGTCGAGCGCGCCGCCGCGGTCGAAGATACCGACTGGCATCTGGACGCGCTGTATGCCTTCGTGCGCGAGATGGGCGCAAGCCTGCTCGTCCCGCGGCTGTCGCGCTTCGTCGTCGACCTGAACCGGCCGCTCGAGGATGCGCCGATGTACCCCGGTGCCAACAACACCGGCCTCGTTCCGACCCGCTTCTTCACCGGCGACCCGATCTACCACGCCGGCCATGACCCCGATGCAACCGAGATCGCGCAGCGCTGCGATCACTGCTGGCGTCCCTACCACGCGGCCTTGCAGGCCGAGCTCGACCGTCTGCGCACGGCGCACGGCCATGTCGTGCTGTGCGACGGCCACAGCATCAAGTCCGAGCTGCCGTGGCTCTTCAAAGGGCGGCTGCCCGATCTCAACCTCGGCACCGTCGATGGGGCGAGTTGCGCGCCCGCGCTGCGAACGGCGCTGGCGCAGATCCTGTCGGAGCAGACCGATTTCAGCCACGTCGTCGATGGCCGGTTCAAGGGCGGCTACATCACGCGCCGCTACGGCCGCCCGGCCGAAGGCCTGCACGCGGTCCAGCTCGAGATGTGCTGGCGCTGCTACATGGCCGAGACGCCGCCGTTCGTGCTGGCGCCGGCGCGCGTCGCGACCATCGAGCCGGTGCTGCGCCGCCTGGTCGGCCGCATGCTCGAGTTCGAACCGGGGCTGGCCGATGCCTGATGCGACCCTCTTGTGGGCGAGCCATGCCTGGATAGCCGGAGCCTGGCGGGACTCGGTGCTGCTGCGATACGACGCTGTGGGACGCTGGGCGGAGGTGACGTCCGGGGTAGAAGCGCCGCCCGGCGCGCGGGTTCTGCCGGGCCCGGTCCTGCCCGGCCTCGTCGATGCCCACAGCCATGCGTTCCAGCGCGCCTTCGCCGGACTGGCCGAGCGACGCGACAGCGACAGCGACGACTTCTGGTCGTGGCGAGATCGCATGTATGCGGTGGCGCTGCGCATCGGGCCGGAGCAGTTGCAAGCGGTCGCGGCGCAGCTGTATATCGAGCTGCTGCAGGGCGGCTATACCCAGGTCTGCGAGTTCCACTACCTCCAGCACGCGGTCGACGGCCGGCCCTACGCCGACCCGGCGACGCTCGCCTGGTCGTTGGCCGATGCCGCGGCCACGGCCGGCATCGGCCTGACCGTGCTGCCGGTGCTGTACCAACGGGCCGGCTTCGACGCGCCGCTGCTGCGCGACGATCAGCGCCGATTCGCGACCACGCCCGAAAGCGTCGAGGCACTGTGCCGGCGCATCAATGCAGCAAGCCGGGACCATCTCAATGCCGGCGTGGCGATCCACTCGCTGCGCGCCGCATCTGCCGGGGCGATCGACGAGCTGCTGGCGCGGGTCGGCGACGCCGATTGGCCGATCCACATCCACGTCGCCGAACAGACCGGCGAGGTCGATGGTTGCCTGGCCGCGACCGGAGCGCGGCCGATCGAATATCTGTGCCAGGCGCATAACCCCGATGCGCGCTGGCAGCTCGTCCATGCGACCCATGCCACGCCGGCCGAGATCGATGCCGTCGCCACGTCCGGCGCGGGCGTCGTGCTGTGCCCCAGCACCGAGGCCAATCTCGGCGACGGGGCGCCCGATCTGGCGCGCTGGCTCGCTGCCGATGTCCCGCTCGCAATCGGATCCGACAGCCAGGTCGCGCGCGCCTGGACCGAGGAAGTGCGCTGGCTCGACTATGCGCAGCGGCTGGCACGGCGGGTTCGCAACGTCGCGGCCGCGCCCGAACGCGGCCAGCCCGCGACGGCGGCGCGCCTGTTCGATGCGCTGCTCGCCGGTGGAGCGCGCAGCGCCGGCCAAGCCGCCTGGGGACTGGTGGCAGGCGCGCGTGCCGACCTGCTGGTGCTCGACCTCGACGCCCCAGGGCTGCTCGGCGTGCCCATCCGGCACCGGCTCGACGCGCTGGTCTTCGCGACCGATACGCCCGCATTTCGCGAGGTGCATGTCGCCGGCCGCTGTCTTGTTCGCGAGAGCCGTCACGTGGAGGCGGCGCCGGTCGCCGCACGCTTTCGCGCCGTGATGGCCGAACTGTGGTCGAACGGCGCCGCCACGCGCTGATCCTCGCCAACGCGAACCGACGATCTAGGGATTGTGGGCAGGCATGCCAAGGCCGTCTGATGCGACCCCATCCCGAGGAGACAACATGACCTGTTTCAAGCTTTCCTGCCTCGCCGCCGCAGTGGCTACGACCTTCGTCTCGGCCAGCGCCTTCGCTGCGAAGGCCGAGGGCGCGGCCACGATCGCCGCACGCACCCACTTCTTCGGCTACGACAACGTCGACCAGAAAACCGGCAAGGTCGACAAGGACAAGGTGATCGTGAGCTGGTTCAGCGTCGCTTCGTTTGCGGTCGCGGCCCGCGGTCACGTTTTCCTCCTCGACTCGTATATCTATCGCCTGGCCGACAAACCGGCCTATGTGCCGACCACGGTGCAGGAACTGGTTGACCTCGACCCCGAGGCGATCTTCCTCGGCCACGGCCACGGCGACCACGCCGACAACGCGGCCTACATCGCCGCAAAGACCGGGGCCGAGATCTTCGGCGCGGCCGAGCACTGCGCCGCGATGGCCGCCGACGCAGTGCGGGTCCTTGGCGCGGGAACGACCGTGAAATGCACCTCGCTGACCACGCCGGGGTCGGTGCCCGGCACCGAGGTCAGCAGCATCAACCGGATGTTCCCGAACATCTGCATCACTTCGTTCAAGCACCTGCACTCGGGCGCCGCTCCGCTCGATCCGGCGTTCCCGGCGAACCCGATCGCGCCGGTGCGCGATCCGCGCGTCGACCAGCTCTACCCGGCGCAGCCGGCACCGGCATTGAACACCCGCACCGTCGCGGGCGCGGGTGGGTCGGTCAGCATGCTGTACCACTTCACCATCGGCGACTTCAGCCTGCTGTGGCACGACACCGCCGGGCCGATCAAGGACTTCCAGCCGCACCTCATCGCCAAGCTGGCGGAACTGCCCAAGGTCGACGTCGAGCTCGGCTCGGTCGTCAGCCTCGGCGAGACGGTCAACGGCGTGCGCGACATCGCGATGTACATCCAGCTGATCAAGCCGAAGATCTTCTACGGCAACCACACCGACAACTTCAACATCGGTGCCTCGCCTTACTACTTGCGGGCGATCGAGCGACAGTTCGACATTTTCGGCATTCCGAGGGCCGACCGGCCGTCGATTCCCGGCCTGCATGACCCGTACGACTACCTGCGCCCCGGCCTGGCCACCTTCGATTGGAAAAGCAAGCGCTGGGATGCGGTGCCGGCCGGCAAGCAGGCCAGCCGCTGCCCGACGCCGCAATCGTGAAGCTGCGTCCCGTCACGCCGGTGCGACGCGGGCTCGGCCGCGCACGGGGTATGGCGTTCGCCGCAGTATTCGTGGCCAGCCTCGCGGGCGCGGCCGCGGCAAACGGCGCTGCTGGCGGGCCGCTTGCCGAATGGAGCCGGCTCATGCCGGCCGGCTGGGTACCCGAAGCGATCCTCGAGCCGTTTCACCTCGAGGACCTGAGCGATGGCGATCCAGAAGCAGTGGAGGCGCTGGCCAAGGTGCGCGCGGTGTGGGACCGCGCGCCAGTCAATCCGCTCGTCCTCGACCGCCCCATCCGGCTGTTCGGCTACATGGTTCCCGTCGACGCCGACGAGCGCGAGATTCGCGAATTCCTGCTCGTCCCGTATTTCGGCGGCTGTATCCACGAGCCCTCGCCGCCGGCGAACCAGATGGCTCGCGTCATCCCGGCGATACCGCTGAGCGCACGGGACCGCGGTACCAGCGCGTTCTGGATCACCGGCCGACTGGTCGAAGAGCGCACGCCGTCGAGCATGGGTATCGTCGCCTACCGCATTGTTGCCGCGACGATCGAACCGTATCGACTCGAGTCGATCACGCCGCGCGCGATACCCGACTGATCGTCCATCCCCAGAGGTTCAATCGCCATCGCGCGGCAAGGCGGGCAAGGCCGGTGCGATGCCGAAGCTGGCGCGCGTGTCGGGACCGCGTTCGCGTTCCCGGCGCGCCGCTTCGCGGTCGGCCTCGGGCGCGTTGCGCAACAGTTCGGCGCCGTCGCGCCGGGTCTCGGCGATTGCGTCGGCGTCGTTGCGACCGCGGCGCCGGGCGCCTGACGCGCTCGGATCGTCGATCAGCAGCTCGTCGGCATCGTGCGCCGCCCGCCGTGCAGGCACGGCGCGACGCCAGCGTGGCAGGCCGGCTTCGGCGCTCGCGGGGGAAGATTCGTCGCGGGCCAGGGGCCACACAGCGGTTTCGCGCCGCACGCGAGGCTCGCGTTCCCGAGCCCCGATCCAGCCGGCCGCGCGGGACGGCGCACCGGCATCCGCCGCGTCCTCTGGCAGCGTCGATGGCAAGGTCGATGGCACGGCCGGGGCCGCGGGCGCCGGGTGGCGCGGCGGATCGAATCTGGCCTTCGCATCGAGCCGGCCGGCCTTGAACGCTTCGCGGAAGAAATCGCCCACCAGCAGGATCGCGTTGTGTCCGCCTTGGCCCCAGTGGTTGCTGCGCAGCGTGACCCGGGTATCGTTGAAACCGACCCACGCGCCGGCCACGAGTTGCGGCTGCATCAGGATGAACCAGCCGTCGGTATTGTTCTGTGTCGTGCCGGTCTTGCCCGCCACGTCGGCCGTGATGCCGAAGCGGCTCTGGATCTGCGTGCCGGTGCCGCGTGTGACAACTCCGCGCAACATGTCGGTCAGGTCGAGCGCGGCGTCGGCATTCAAGGCGCGCCGGGTCTCGGCGCCGAACTCGGCGACGACCTTGCCGTTGCGGTCGACGATGCGCTTGACGACAACCGGTGCGTGGTACTGGCCTTCGCGCGCGATGGTGGCGTAGCTGCTCACCATCTCGAGCAGCGTCACGTCGCTGGTGCCCAGCGCGAGCGACGGCACCGGGTCGAGCTTGCTGCGGTCCACGCCCATCGCCTTTGCCAGGGCCACGACGCGCGCCGCGCCGACCTCCTGCATGACCTGCGCGGTGATGGTGTTCTTCGAGTAGGTGAGGCCGTCGCGCAAGCTCATCGGTGCCCCGCTCGCCCCGCCCATATCGGTCGGCTTCCAGACCTTGCCATTTCCGAGCGCGATCTCGACCTCGCCGTCGAGATAGGTCTTGTCGGGGTCGATGCCGGCCTGCAACGCGGCGCCGTAGACGAAGGGTTTGAAGGTCGATCCCGGTTGGCGCGCGGCCTGCGCCACATGGTCGAACTGGCCGAGCTCGAAATCGCGGCTGCCGACCCAGGCCTTGACCTCGCCGCTGGCCGGATCGATGGCGACGAAGCCGGCCTCGAGCCGGGTCTTCTCGTTGCGCAGCTTGCGCATGAAGTCTGCGTCGGCCATCAGGCGCGAAGCAGCGGTGGGTTCGTCGACTTTGTCGGCGACGAGCTTCCTGAACTCGGCCGAGTCGCGCACGAAGGCCATGACCAGGTCGGCCCGCTTGTTCCATAGATAACCGAAGGGATCGACCTTGGGCCGAGCCTTCACATACGCGTCGGGCGTGGTCGAGACCGCACGCAGGGCCGGGGCGCTCCATTCGACATCGGCGATCTGCTGCAGCAGATCGGCCTGGCGCGTGACCGCCTGGCTAGCCAGCACCTGCAGCCGGGTATCGAGCGTGGTGACGATGGTCAACCCGTCCTCGTACAGGTCGTGGTGGTTCTTCTCGCTCCATTCGGCCAACCACTTGCGAACGTGCAGGGCGAAATGCGGCGCGCTGCCGAGCGGCTCGGCCTCGCGCGTGAAGTGCACGACGAGCGGCACATCGCGCAGCGCGGCGAAGCGCTCGGGCGTCAGCACACCGCGCTTGACCATCTGCGCCAGCACGACGTTGCGGCGCGCCTTGGCGCGTTCGGGTTGCTGCACCGGGTTGTAGTAGCTCGTGCCCTTCAACATGCCGACCAGCGTGGCCGCTTCCGACACGTCGAGCGCGCTGGCCGGCTTGTCGAAGTAGGTGTGCGCCGCGGCCTCGATGCCGACCGCGTTGTAGAGGAAATCGGCGGTGTTGAGGTAGGTCTCGAGGATCTCGTCCTTGCTGTACAGCCGCTCGATGCGTCGCGCCGTGATGATCTCGCGCAGCTTGCGGTTCAGGCTGCGCTCGCGCCCGATCTCTTCCGGGAACAGGTTGCGCGCGAGCTGCTG
>JBDSEG010000375.1:0-13404 GCA_039920165.1 Burkholderiaceae bacterium | reverse complement strand
GCGGCTCGGGATTGATCCAGGCGAACTTCGGAAAGGCGTTGGTGAGCCGCGCCAGCCACTCGGCGCCGGCTTCCTCGTTGTTGTATTCGACGCTGCCGCCGGGCTGCAGGATCTCGTACGGGCTCATCGTCGCGTCGCCGACGAAGATCAGCTTGTAGTCCTTGTTGTACTTGCGGATCACGTCCCAGGTGCTGAACTTCTCGGAGTAGCGGCGTCGGTTGTTCTTCCACATGAAGTCGTAGACGCAGTTGTGGAAGTAATAGAACTCCAGATGCTTGAATTCTGATTTGGCGGCCGAGAAGATCTCTTCGACCCGGTGGATGTGCTCGTCCATCGTGCCGCCCACGTCCATCAGCAGCAGCACCTTCACCTTGTTGTGGCGCTCGGGAACCATCTTGATATCGAGCCAGCCGGCGTTCGCGGCGGTCGCGCGGATGGTGTCGTCGAGGTCGAGCTCTTCTTCCGAGCCCTCGCGCGCGAATCGGCGCAGGCGCCGCAGCGCGACCTTGATGTTGCGCGTGCCCAGTTCGAGGTTGTCGTCATAGTCCTTGAACTGGCGCTGGTCCCAGACCTTCACCGCGCTCTTGTTGCGCGACTTGTCCTGGCCGATCCGGATGCCCTGCGGGTTGTAGCCGTACGCGCCGAACGGACTGGTTCCGCCGGTGCCGATCATCTTGCTGCCACCCTCGTGGCGTTGCTTCTGTTCCTCGAAGCGCTTCTTCAAGGTCTCCATCAGTTCGTCCCAGCCCATCTTCTCGATCGCGGCCTTCTCCTCGGCACTCAGTTCGAGTTCGAGCCGCTTGCGCAGCCACTCGAGCGGCACTTCCTGGCTGAAATCGGTCAGCATCTCGACGCCCTTGAAATAGGCGGCGAAGGCGCGATCGAACTTGTCGTACTGGGCCTCGTCCTTCACCAGGCTGGCGCGCGCGAGGTAGTAGAAATCGTCGACCGAGCGGTCGATGACGCCGGCCTCGATCGCTTCGAGAAGCGTCAGATATTCCTTCACCGACACTTTCAGCTTGGCCGCGCGCAGGGTGAAGAAGAAGTTGATCAGCATGGGAAGTGACGGTGCCGGGCAAGGGCGGACGGGGCAGAGCGAATCGAGGGTAGCAGAATCCGTTTCCCCGGCGGCGCAAGGTTTCTTGACATGGCGCACACGCCGGCTTGACACCAAGCCGGCATGCTGCTCGGGTCGACTGGGGAATGTCCGATGGCCGCCAACGTCCGAATGTCCGCATCCGCCTCGCCATTGTTGGCTGCGGCCATCGCCGCGCATCGCTTCGGCCTTGGCGAGGCTTCGCTCGACAGCGTCGGCAGCGACCCGCGCGGCTGGCTCGCGGCGCAGATCGGCCCGGCCGACACGGCGCGCGGACGCGGGCTGCTGGATACGCGTGGCGCGCTCGGACTCGTCGCGGCGGAGCGCGAAAAGCGCCTGGCGGCGCGCAATCCGCCGCCCGGCACGACGGCCGAACAACTGCTCGCCGGTCATTACCGCGAGACCATCGTCGCCGATGCGCGCTCGCGCGTCGCGACCGCCGCCGCCAGCACCCGGCCGTTCGCGGAGCGGCTGCAGCTGTTCTGGGCCAATCACTTCACCGTCTCGCTGACCAAGGGCGCGACGCGCGGCCTCGTCGGCGCGTTCGAGCGCGATGCGATCCGGCCAAATATCGCCGGATCGTTCGAGACCTTGCTGTTCGCCTCGACCACGCACCCGGCGATGCTGCGCTATCTCGACAACGCGCAGTCGGCCGGGCCGCATTCGGTGTTCGCGGCGCGGGCGGCTCGCGCCGCGGTGCGCCAGGGCAACGAGCCGCGTGTCGTCGGCCTGAACGAGAACCTCGCGCGCGAGGTGCTGGAGCTGCACACGCTCGGCGCGGAAAGCGCGCGGCTGCCGGGCGGCAGCAGTTTCGGATATACGCAGGCCGACGTGACGGCCTTTGCCGGCGTACTCACCGGCTGGCGCGTCGCCTTGCAGCAGCCCGATGCCGCGCAGCGCTTCGATGCGGCCTGGCACGAGCCGGGTGCCAAGACGCTGCTCGGCAAGCGCTATCCCGAAGGGTCCGACGCGCTGCGCATGGCACTGCACGATCTGGCCTTGCAGCCGGCGACGGCGCGCTTTCTCGCGACCAAGCTGGCGCGCCATTTTGTCGCCGACGATCCGCCGCCGGCGCTAATCGATGCGCTCGCCAAGTCCTATCTCGAACACGACGGCGAGCTCGCGCCGGTATATCGAACGCTGATCGCGCACCCGCTCGCGTGGCAGCCCGAGGCCGCGAAGCTGAAGACACCGGAGGAGTTCGTCGTCTCGTCCATGCGCGTGCTGAAGCGGGATGAACCCGCGGCGTTCGCGGCCGGCATTGCCGGTCTCGGCCAGCGCATCCACGTCGCGCCGTCGCCGGCCGGCTGGAGCGATCGTGCCGCCGACTGGCTCGGGCCGGATGCGGTGTGGAAGCGCGTCGAGTGGGCGACCCGCGTGGCCGACCGGCTGGGCAACAGCGTCGATGCGCGCGAACTCGGCGCGCGCAGCCTCGGGCCGCTGCTCGGCGACGCCACGCGCACGCAGATCGAACGCGCCGCCGATGGCCAGCAGGCGCTCGCGCTGCTGCTGCTCGCGCCTGAATTCCAACGCCGCTGAACGCGCGGTCATGCCCGCCATCGAGAGGTCGATCATGTCGAATGCCACCCCCAATCCCGCCCGCCGCAGGCTGCTGCGATCCGCCCTGGGCGTGGCAGCGCTGGCGCCCCTGGCGACGCTGAGCCTTTCTGCATCGCTTAACGCGGGGGCGATCGAACGGCGCTTTGTCTTCGTGATCCTGCGCGGCGGGCTGGATGCGCTGTCGGCCGTGCCGGCGATCGGCGATCCGGCATTTGCCGCGGCGCGCGGTTCGCTCGCGCCGGCGCCCGGCAGCGCGCTGCCGCTCGACGGCCTGTTCGCCCTGCATCCGAGCCTCGTGCAGCTGCATGCGATGTACGGTCGTGGCGAGTTGGCGGTCGTGCACGCGGTCGGGCTGCCCTACCGGAATCGGTCGCACTTCGATGGCCAGCAGGTGCTCGAAAGCGGCAGCGCGCGGCCTTACGAACTCACCACCGGCTGGCTCGGCCGGGCGCAGTCGCGCAGCGCGTCGGCGAGCATCGCGCTCGCGACCGCGGTGCCGCTGGTGCTGCGCGGCCCGGGCAATGTCGATACCTGGGCGCCTTCGGTGCTGCCCGAGCCCGGCGCCGATCTGGTCGCGCGCCTCGCGCGCATGTATGCCGACGATCCGATGCTCGCCGTCGCGCTGGAACGTGCGCGTGCATTGCACTTCGACGGCGCCATGCCCGGCGCGGCGATGGCGGATGGGGTCACGGCGGGCGGCATGGCGGGCGGCGGGGGAGGCTACGGCGGCTTCGTCGTGCTGGCCAAGCGCGCAGCCGAATTCCTCGCGCGGCCGGGCGGCCCTCAGGTCGCGGTGTTGGAGCTTGGCGGCTGGGATACGCACGCCAACCAGGCCAACCCGAACGGCCCGCTCGCACGCAACCTGCAGCAGCTCGACAACGGCCTCGCGGCCTTGCGTGAAGGCCTGCTCGCCGACGGCGTGTGGGGTCGCACCGTGGTCGTCGTCGCGACCGAATTCGGCCGTGAGGTGGCCGTCAACGGTACGCTCGGAACCGACCACGGGAGCGGCGGTGCCGCCTTCGTGCTCGGCGGACCGGTGCACGGTGCGCGCGTCGTCGCCGACTGGCCGGGCCTGGCCACGCGCGATCGCTTCGAAGGACGCGACCTGAAGACCACGACCGACCTGCGCGGTGTGCTGAAGGGGGTGCTCGGCGAGCACCTGCAGATCGACTCGAAGCGCCTGGCCGGCGAGATCTTCCCGGGCAGCGAAGCGGTTCCCGCGCTGTTCGTGCTGCGCGGCTGACCGGGGGTTGACCCTGCCATCGCCGGGCCGCCCAGATGCGGCCCGCGCGGGCAGAATCGCGCGTCCAAACCGACAGGAATTTCATGCGCCTCCTCAGTTTTAAGGCCGCCGACGGCACCCGCCTCGGCCTCTTGCGTGCGGGCCAGGTCAGCGATCTGAGCGCGCTCGCCCCCGCCCTGCGCGATGTCGGCGACTGGCTGGCCGCCGGCGATGCTGAGCGCGACGATCTGATGCTCCGCCTCGCACGGGCCCCCACGCTCGCGCTCGAAGGGCTCGAAGTGGCGATGCCGCTCGCCCGCCCCGGCAAGGTCGTGTGCCTCGGCCTCAACTACCGCGACCATGCGGCCGAAGGCGGCCACGCGGCACCCGAATACCCGGCCTTCTTCCTGCGCGCGACGAGCTCGCTGCTGGCACCGGGCCAGCCGCTGCTGCGCCCATCGTGCAGCGACAAGCTCGACTTTGAAGCCGAGCTCGCTGTCGTCATCGGCCGGCCCGCGCGCCATCGCACGCTGGACGATGCGCTGGCGTGCGTGGGCGGCTACAGCGTCTTCAACGACGGGTCGCTGCGCGACTACCAGCGGCGCAGTTCGCAGTGGACTATCGGCAAGAATTTCGACGCCACCGGCCCGTTCGGTCCGTGGCTCGTGACGCCCGACGACCTGCCGGCCGGCGCGATCGGCCTGCGCATCCAGTCGCGCCTGAACGGCCAGGTGATGCAGGACGCGAACACCGCGTCGATGATCGTCAGCGTCGCGCAGGCGATCGTGCTGCTGTCCGAATGCATGACGTTGGAGACCGGCGACGTGATCGCGATGGGCACTCCGGCCGGCGTGGGCTATGCACGCAAGCCGCCGGTCTTCATGCGCGACGGCGACACCATCGAGATCGAGATCGAAGGGATCGGCGTGCTGGCCAATCCGATCAAGGACGCGGCATGAAGCGCCGCTCGATCCTCGTCGGTGCCGCGGCATGGATGGCGGCTCGCGTGCAGGCGCAGGCGTGGCCTTCGCACCCGGTGCGCATCGTGGTCTCGTTCGCGCCCGGCGGACCGGCCGATATCGTCGGCCGGCTCGTCGCCCAGCAATTGCAGGAGCGCCTGGGACAGACCTTCGTGGTCGAGAACCGCGCCGGCGCGGGCGGCAATATCGCCGCCAAGTATGTGGCGGGGCTGCCGGCCGACGGCTATGTGCTGCTCGTCACGACGAGCTCGATGGCGGTCAACCAGACGCTATACAAGGACGCGGGTTACGACGCGCTGCGCGACTTCACTCCGATCGCCAACCTCGCCGCCAGCCCGAACATCATCGTCGCGCATCCCAGCAATCCGGCTGCCGACCTGCGCGATTTCCTGCGCCTGAACCAGGGCAAGCCGGTGTCGTACGGCAGCGCGGGCGTGGGCAGCACGCCGCACCTCACGGCCGATCATGTGCTGCGCGTGCTTGGCAAGCTCGATGCCGTCCACGTGCCGTTCCAGGGCGCCGCGCCGGCGCTCAATGCGACGGCCGCGAACCAGGTGCCGATCGCGAGCGTGGCGCTGCCGCCGGCGGTGCCGCTGGTCAAGGCCGGCAAGCTCAGAGCGCTGGCAGTGACGAGCCTCAAGCGCATCCCGCAACTACCCGATGTGCCGACGGTCGCCGAGTCGGGCTTCGCCGATTTCGAGGACTACACCTGGACCGGCCTGTTCGGTCCGGCGCGGCTGCCGGCCGAGATCGTCGCGCGCCTCAATGCGGGGTGCAACGAGGCGCTGCGCCAGCCCGAGTTCCGCGACAAGTTGTCCGCGGCCGGGCTCGAAGCGACGCCGGGAACGCCGGCCGAATTTGCCGACTATCTGCGCCGCGAGATCGCGAAGTGGGGTCGCATCGTGAAGGAAACCGGAGTCGCGCAGCAATGAGTTCGACACCCGACACCGCAGGCCGCGGCGGCGTGCGCCGCATCGTCACCGGCCACGATGCAAACGGCCGCTCCATCGTCACTCATGACGGCCCGGCGCCGTCGGTCCACACCAACCCGAAGCGGGTCGGTTATGTGCTCACGCAACTGTGGGCGACCGACCGCACGCCGGCGCACGTCGGCAACGAGCCCGACCCGACCTTGATGCCGCTCAAGCTCGAGCCGCCCAAGAACGGCAGCGTGGTGCGCATCGTCGAGTTCGGCCCCGAAGGCGACTGGCTTGAACGCCTGAGCACCGACGACACCCGCGTCGCCTGGGGCGCGCTCGGCACCAGCACCGCGTCGACCAACGCACGCGGCGATGCGCGCCATCCCTTCATGCACCGCACCGAATCGGTCGACTACGGCCTCGTGCTCGACGGCGAGATCACGCTCGTGCTCGATGAGACCGAGGTGGTGATGAAGGCGGGCGATTTCCTGGTCGAGCGCGGCACCAACCATGCGTGGGCGAACCGCTCGGGCAAGCCCTGCCGCGTCCTCTTCGTGCTGATCGACGGCCGCTTCGACCCGGCCATCGCGGCGCAGTTTGTCGATGCCGGCCACGCGCCGGGGAAAGAAAGTTCATGACACACGCTCTCGCATGCGCTTGCGGCCCGGCCGGCCGGCGCGGCTTTCTCACCGGCCTGCTCGCACTCGGCGCGGCCGCGGTCCTGCCCGGCTGCTCTACGGCGTCGCCGTCGGCTGTTGCCGTGGTCGCGCCACCTGCCGAGCCGCGCATCGATACCCACCACCACTGCTTCTCGCCGGCCTATGTGCGCGAGCTCGACAAGGCCGGTCAGGCGCCGCCGATCGTCAAGAACTGGTCGCTCGCGAAGACGATGGACGATATGGCCAAGGCCGGCGTCGGCACTGCCATCCTCTCGGTCACCACACCGCAGGCGAGCTTTGCCGACGCGGCGAATGCGCCGCGCATCGCGCGCGAGTGCAACGAATATGCGGCGCGCCTGGGCACCGACCACCGCGGCAAGTTCGGCAGCTTCGCAATGCTGCCGATGCACAGCACCGACCTCGCGCTGCGCGAACTCGAGTACGCGCTCGACGTGCTGAAGGCCGACGGCATCGGCCTGCTCACGAGCTACGGCGACAAATGGCTCGGCCACCCGCAGTTCGCGCCCATCATGGATGAGCTCAACCGGCGCAAGGCGATCCTGTACACGCACCCGACGGTGGCCGGCTGCTGCGGCAACCTGCTGCCCGAGATCCCGGCGACAGTGGTCGAGTTCGGCACTGATACCACGCGCACGATCGTCGACGTCGTCTTCTCGGGCACCGCGGCGCGTTGCCCCGACGTGCGCTTCATCTTCTCGCACGCTGGCGGGACGCTGCCGTTCCTGACCGAGCGGCTCACGCGCCTGCCCGGCGCTGACCCCAGGCTCGCAGCGCGTGTGCCGCGCGGCGTGCTGACCGAGCTCAAGCGCTTCTACTACGACACCGCCTGGACCGCGAACCCGATGGCGCTCGCGTCATTGACGAAGCTGGTCGATGTCCCGCAGATGCTCTTCGGCAGCGACTACCCGTACCGCACCGGCGAAGACCATGTGAAAGGCCTCGCCGCCTACGGCTTCGGCGCGAACGACCTGCGCGCCATCAGCCGCGGCAATGCGCAGCGGTTGATGCCGCGCTGGGCCGTTTGAGGGGCGTCGCCGCCGCGTTGCCTTACCGGTACAGCGGCAGCGCCGCGATGCGAGCCTCGATCGTCGCCATCATCGCGTTGTAGCGCTCGGCGCCCACGCCGCCGAAGCGTTCGATAAAAACCGGCTCGGGCATGAACTCGGGCAGGTCGCTCGCGTCGGGCATCACGTCGGCTTCCGTCATTCCCGCGGCGATGCGCTTTTGCAGCCGCACCGCATCGTTAAGCGCGAGGTCGCCGAAGCGAGTGCCGGCGCGGTCGGCCGCGATGTCGTTGAAGCTGAAGCCGCTGCCGCCCGGCTTGGCGTCGGCCAGCTCCTTCCACAGCCCGGCCGCATCGGCCAGCGGCGTTCGCGCCTGCACCGCGATGAGTGCCGAGACGAGGAAGTGCAGCGCGAAGTCGGGCCGCTGCTGCAGCGTGACGACGCGCGGCGCCGCCTGCGGCCACTCGCGCGCGGCAGGAATCAGCGGGCCGAGCGAGCGCCGGTTGGCATAGAAGGCGAGCGTCGCCAGCGCGGCGCGGTTCTCGTCGATTGCGTCAGCCCCGGCGGCAGTACGCTCGGCAGCCAATGCGAAGCCGGCCTGAAGCAAGGGCGCGAGCGAGACCGGCCCGTCGGGCAGGCCGGCGGTCAGCGTGGCAAGCCGCACCGCATAGACATGCAGCCGCTCGACCTCGGCCGGCGGCATCAGCGCGGCGCGCAACCGGGTCGCGGTCTCGATGCCGATGCGGTAGTCGACCTGCGCCACGCCTGGCGCGATCGTCACCCGGTCGATCCACTGCACCGCAAGAACGGCATCGGCCGGCAGGCCCTGGCGCGTCGCGGCCGCGCGCAACAGCGGCGATGCGAGCGCGGCGGGCAGCGGCAGCTTGCCGACCTGCAGCCGGTCGATCGCCGGCAGGCCTGCAGGCGTCTGGCGCAGCCCGAACTGCACGTTCCACCAGCGCCCGAGCGGCGCCGGCACGCTTGCCTCGATGCTCGCGCGGCCGGCCATCAGCTTCACGCGAGTGCGCGCACCGGCAAAGCGCTGTGCCGCATGGTCGAGCAGCAGGTCGATGTCGCGCTCCGCCAGCGGCACCGAGCGCGGCCAGCCCGGGATAAAACGTCGCGGGTCGTGCTGCCTCGCGATGGCGACGGCCCGGTCGATATCGGCCGGCGTCACGTCGTCGTGCACAGCGACGCGCGGGGTGGATTCGATGGCGAGGGCGAGGGCGGCCACCGCCGCGACGACCGCCAGCATGAGGGTCGCGTAGAGCCAGCGTCGGAAGGTGCGCATGCTGGAGTTTGCGTTACTGTGGTCGCAGGGAAGGGTATTGCCGGAGAATGGGCGACATGCGAAGTTCCTTGAATGCGTCGCGGCACGCGTCATCGCCTTTCGCGCCGACTTTCCACGGCCGGACCGTGGTTTCGTGCGCAGAGGAAGCAATCATGTCGGCCGTCGATAGCGTGGTCGGGACCGAAGCACGTGAAGATCTATGAACAACAACAGTAGCCATCTTCGCCTCTTCGCCTCTTCGCCTCTTCGCCTCTTCGCGATGGTCTCGATGCGATCAGCGTCCCGGTTTCACTCATCAATTATCCGGAATGGGAAGTACCCAATATTGGAGCCCGCGAGGCGGCGTGGAATCGACGTCAAGGTGGTACGTTGCGTGGGCCACGTCGTGATGCTGGAAGACCCTGATACCTTCAATCGTCTCCTCGACGATTCAGTGCAGAGTTTGCTTCGTGCTGCTCATGTTGAGCGATAGACGATATGCGATGGCTCGGAACGTCGAAATCAAAGCCCGAATCGCCAGTGTTGAGACGCTGGTACCAAGAGTCGCGGCTTTGGCAAGTGCGGGGCCGATCGAAATCGACAACCTCGACGCCAGAAGCGCTCAGGCAGTCCCTGTCGCTTGCGTATGGCGAAACTGGCAGCGTCAGCAAGCGACGCACGCTGTTCCTTGTTGGGCGAACGCGAGTACACCTCGACAGGGTTCAGGGGCTGGGGCACTTCCTCGAACTCGAAGTCGTGCTTGGTGAGAATGAGTCTTCGGAGGTCGGTACGGTGGAGGCGCACGAACTCATGCTCAAGCTAGGGGTCGATCCGCACCAGCTTGTCGAAGGAGCGTATGTCGGGCTTCTTGCCGAGAAGGCATCTTTCAACTCCACCGAGCAGGCCGTTCGTCGAATGCAACGCTGAGTGCCAATCAGTCCGCCATGTCATGGTCGCTTGCCGATCCGTTCACGCGCATCTGTTTGCAGTGGCCGCTGAAGTGGTAAGAAACCTCTTATGCACCTGGCTGTTGCTCTCGTCGCCCACTTGGCTGCTTTCTGGGGTGTTGTGCTACTGGCCGACCTGCTTCCCGCGCACATGACGGGCCTGCTCTCGTGCCACGCCTCGGGCGCCACGGTCCACGTTGCAGGTCAAGGGTGGCCCCGGCTGCAGTTTTCCGTTGCGCAGTTCGCTTGGCTGACCTTCTACGCCCCGCTCCTCGCCGCGATATTTTGGGGTGCCAATGGTGCGCTCGAAGTCTTGGGAGACTCCGTCCGCGCGAGCCGGTTGCCACCGGAACAGCGCGTGGGCCTACCACTTCACCTCCTGATCTTTCCAGGGAGCACCTCGGTGTCTGTCGACGCATGGTCGGCTCCGTAATTCGGGGGCACTGGCAAATCGACCTGCGCGCCTCCGGGCGGCGGGCCGCAGAAGACCGAGTGCGCGTCGACGAATCCTTCACAACCAGCCAGCGCTCACACTTCCCGTCGGGCACTGCCTTCACCATGAACACCTCAATGCCGGCTCCCGGTGCTACGCCCGACGCCGACTTCTTCCGCGCACTGGAAGTCGAGCGCACGCAAGCCCATGTCGCGCGCGACATGCCGGCGATACAAAGGCTTCACGCGCCTGACTACGAGCTCATCAGCCCGCCCGGTCGCGTCATGACCCGCGAGCGGTACTTGTCGCTCATCGCGGCCGAGCCGTTCTATGCGAAATGGAGCACGGCGTCATGCGAGTGCTTCTTTCCGCGGGCATGGCCGCCGTGAGGTATCTGGCCAGGATCACATTTCCGTCCGGCAGGGTCGTCGATTGCTGGCATACGGATATCTATGAACTGCAGGCGGGCGGCTGGATGGCGGTGTGGTCGCAGGCCACCCAATTGCCGCCGGATGCGCTACCGTCAACCGGTGAAGGCCGCGGCGCAACCGTCAACGGGAAATGAAAAATGAGTGACCGCGAGAAGCAGGTCCTGGCCGCCCTGGAGACTTACAAGTCGGCCGTGCTGGCAAAGAACGCCGAGACGCTGATGCACCTGTACGCGCCCGAAGCGAGGGTGTTCGACGCGTGGGGAACCTGGTCGTACGAAGGCGCCGCCGCCTGGAGGGTTGCCGTCGAAGGCTGGTTCGCGTCACTCGGCAGCGAGCTCTGCAGGGTGACGTTCGACGACGTGCAGATCGTCGACGGCGCGGGCTTCGCAGCCATGAGCGCCATCGTGACCTACGCCGCAACGTCGGCGCAAGGGCAGGAGGTTCGGGCGATGCAGAACCGTGTCAGTTGGGTGCTCAAGACCAGCGGACACGTGCTTCGCATCGTCCACGAGCACACGTCGGCGCCGATTGGATTCGAGGATGCGAAGGCCATCCTCGAGCGCAAAGCCAAGCCATGAATGTGCAGCGCTGAGTGGCGCGAAGGCAGTACCGATAGGGCAGTCCGGTTCGCGTCACAGCCCGGCCGGGGCGACGTGAGATGTCGCCGGTTAGACTGACCCGATGCAAGCATCGACCGCACTTTCGCACCTCACCGTCATCGACCTGACCCGGGTCCGCGCCGGGCCGACCGCGGTGCGGCAACTGGCCGATTGGGGCGCGCAGGTCATCAAGGTCGAGATGCCGCCGGCGCTCGACGAAGGCGAGGGCGTGGGCGGTCCGCGCGAGGACAGCGATTTCCAGAACGTGCACCGCAACAAGCGCGGCATGACGCTCAACCTCAAGTCGCCCGAAGGCGTCGCGATCCTGAAGAAGCTGGTGGCGAGCGCCGATATCGTTGTCGAGAACTACCGCCCCGATGTGAAGCGACGGCTGGGCATCGATTACGAAACGCTCGCCGCCACCAACCCGCGCCTCATCTACGCCAGCATCTCGGGCTACGGCCAGGACGGCCCGTACAGCCTGCGCCCGGGGTTCGACCAGATCGCGCAGGGCATGGGCGGGCTGATGTCGATCACCGGCAAGCCCGGACAGGGCCCGATGCGGGTCGGCATTCCGATCGCCGACCTGTGCGCCGGAATCTTCTGCGCCCACGGCATCATGGTCGCGGTGATCGAGCGCGAGAAGTCGGGGCAGGGCCAGTGGGTCCAGTCGTCGTTGCTGCAGGCCCAGCTCTTCATGCTCGACTTCCAGGCCGCGCGCTGGCTGATGAAGGGCGAGGTGGCGGGGCAGGCCGGCAACAACCACCCGACCGCGATCCCGACCGGCGTTTTCAAGACCCGCGACGGCCATATGAATATCGCGGTCGCCGGGCACAAGATTTGGGTCCGGTTCTGCGATGCGATCGGCGCGCCCGAGCTGGTCAAGCACGCCGACTATGCGAGCGGCGCGCTGCGCTCGAAGCACCGCGATGCGCTGCAGGTCGAGATCGAGCGCCGCCTGGTCGAGCGCGATACCGCCGACTGGGTCGCGCGGCTCAACGAGGCGGGCGTACCGACCGGGCCGATCTATGCCATCGACGAGGCATTCGCCGACCCGCAGGTGCGCCATCTTGGCATCGCGCAGACCTTGGGGTCGGTCGCCTACCTCGGCCAGCCGGTCACGCTGAGCCGCACGCCGAGCCAGGTCGCGAGCCACCCGCCGGCGCAGGGCGAACATACAGCGCAGGTGCTGCGCGAGCTGGGCTACGACGATGCCGAGATCGAACGCCTGGCGCACGACGGAACGATTTGAAGCGTTGAGAGGAATGACCCGATGGCCAGCAAAAAAATGATCTCCCGGGTTGTCGACGGTGTTGGCTGGATGACCTTCAACAACCCCGAGCGCCACAACGCCATCTCGCTCGAGATGTGGGAGGCGGCGCTCGAGATCATGGCCGGATTCAAAGCCGACCCTGCAGTGCGCGTGATGGTCGTATCGGGCGCCGGCGGCAAGGCGTTCGCATCGGGTGCCGATATCTCGAAGTTCAAGGACGAGCGCCAGGAAGCCGCCGCCCTTGCGCATTACCAGACGACGACCCAGCAGGCCTACCAGGCCCTGCTCGACATGGCGATCCCGACCATCGCGATGGTTCGCGGCTACTGCATCGGCGGCGGTACGGCGGTCGCGGTCTGCTGCGATCTGCGCATTTGCACCGAGAACGCGAAATTCGGCATCCCCGCCGCCAAGCTCGGTCTGGGCTACGGCTTTAACCGCGCCAAGCCGCTGGTCGACCTGGTCGGCCCGGCCAATGCGAAAGAGATGTTCTTCACCGGCCGCCAGTTCGACGCGCGCGAAGCCGAGCGCATGGGTCTTGTCAACCGCGTGGTCGCCGACGACGCGCTCGAGGCCTCGGTGGAAGCGCTGGCACGAACCATCGCCGAGAACGCGCCGCTGACCATCAAGACCGCCAAGCAGGTGGTCGGCGAGGTGCTCAAGGACGCGGCCGACCGCGACCTCGCGGCGATCGACCGCGCGGTGCTCGCCTGCTTCAACAGCGCCGACTACAAGGAAGGTCAGGCCGCCTTCATGGAAAAGCGCAAGCCGAAATTTACGGGTGCTTGAAGGCCGCAGGGCATTGGCGAGGCTTTCGACTTCGCCGATGCAACGCCAGTCGCTTGCCGCGGCCGACGGTTGCGGTGGGGGAGCTTGAACGGATCGGCAGGAACGTGCGGGTACGTTTCAGCGGGCCTGCCCAGGGTGCCAGGAACGCTGCCTGAGACGACGTGTAGGTCGGTGCCCACGCCGGGCTAGCCTCGTTACAA
>JBDSEG010000374.1:0-3047 GCA_039920165.1 Burkholderiaceae bacterium | reverse complement strand
CGACTGCGAATGGCGGAAAAGCTGGAGTCGCTCCAGCGTCAATGACGCAGATTGTCTTCAGCCCGCAAGCCGATATCGATGTCACCAAAATGCTCGAACGCCTTGCCCGGTTGGCTGGCATCGCTGTGGCCCTCGGCGACTACGAGACGCTGCTCGGCCGGAGCGCGGTGGACGGCAGGCTGCGCACGCGCAATGTCGGGCTGAGGTTCGACGATAGCGCGCGCGGTCTGGCGTCGATGACCTTCGCGACGGCCGATCTCGACAAGGTGGCAACCCTGATCGAACGGCGCGCCATTGCCGCCCTACGCGACAACGAGAGGCTCACCTTCTCCGCCCAAGGCGTCGCCATCAGGCTGGCGGCGAACGTGAACGAAGTTTTCTCGCCGGCCGTGGACGACGAAGCCGCCGCCGTGAGCGCGCTCGACCATGTGGTGGTGCGCACGCCAATCCGGAACGCGCCATCGCCTTCTACGCCGGCCGCCTGGGACTCGATCTCAGACTCGACCGCAGCAATCCCGCTTGGGGTCAGCGGCTGCTGTTCTTCCGCTGCGGCGATCTCGTGGTCGAGATCGCACACAATCTAAACAAGGGTGTGTCCGACGCGCCGGACCAATTGTGGGGCCTGTCGTGGCGGGTGCCGGACATCGCCAGGGCCAACGCACGCCTGAAGGCCGCCATCGAAGTCTCCGATCCGCGCAACGGGCGCTGCCCTGGCAGCCAGTTTTCCACCGTGAACAGCCGCACCGGCGGCGTGCCGACCATCGTGATCGGCGGCACCGGACGCTGGTAAACGCTCGCCCGCGCATGCGATGCTGTCACAAAATATTCACAAGCGGAGGAACCTCCATGATCATCGGCTTTCGGCTCGGCGCCGTGCTCGGCGCTCTCGTGCTCTCCTCTCCCGCCTCGGCGCAGGGTGTGGTGAACGTCTACTGCTCGGTGCAGGTCGAATGGTGTACCGCGGCGGCCAACGAATTCCAGAAGGCGACCGGCATCAAGGTCTCGATGAGCCAGAAGGGGTCGGGCGAGACCATCGCGCAGCTCAAGGCAGAGGCGCAGAACCCCAAAGGCGACGTGTGGTTTGGCGGCACCGGCGATCCGCACCTGCAAGCCGCCGAGGAAGGCCTCTCCGAAGCCTACAAGTCGGCGAAGCTTTCTGAATTGCATCCCTGGGCGGTGAAGCAGAACAGCGACGCCGCCGGCAAGACCGTCGGCATCTACGCCGGCGCGCTGGGCTTCGGCTTCAACAGCGAATTGCTGGCCAAGAAGAACGCAAAGGCGCCCGCCTGCTGGGCCGATCTGCTGAAGTCCGAGTTCAAGGGTGAAATCCAGATGGCCAATCCCAATTCGTCGGGCACGGCTTATGTCGCCATCGCCACGCTGGTGCAGCTTATGGGCGAGGACAACGCCTTCGACTATATGAAAAAGATGCACGCCAATATCAACGCCTATACCCGCTCCGGCACCGCACCGATGAAGGCGGTAGCGCGCGGTGAAACGGCGCTGAGCATCAGCTTCGTGCACGACGGCGTGACCGAGGCGCTGGCCGGCTTTCCGGTCAAGACGGCGACACCGTGCGAGGGAACCGGCTACGAAATCGGCTCGATGAGCCTCGTCAAGGGCGCGCGCAATCTCGCCAACGCCAAGAAATTCTACGACTGGGCGCTGACGCCCGACGCCCAGAAGCTCGGCGCTCAGGCCAAGCAATTCCAGGTGCCGTCCAACAAGGGCACAACGATCCCGCCCGAGGCGCCGAAGTTCGCCGACATGAAGCTGATTGACTACGATCAGGCCAAGTACGGCAAGTCGGCGCAACGCAAGCGGCTGATCGCGCGCTGGGACAACGAAGTCGGCAGCCTGCCCAAGCCTTGAGTTCGTCGTGAACACGCGCGCGCCGCTCGTCTGGTCCCTCACGGGCCTGCTCGCGGCCGTCGCGCTGCCCTGGTACGCGTTGCAGGAAGGACTCGATTCCGGGGCATGGCTAGGCGGCCTTTGGTCGTCGGAGGATTACGCCAACGGCCTCGTGCAAATCGCCGGATACGGAAAATGGTGGCTGGCGCCGGCGTTTCTCGCACTCTTCGCCAGTCTCATCGTCAGCCTTTTGCCGATGACGCGGGAAATGCGCGGCCGGTGGCTCTTCTGTCTCGCCGCCGCGGGTCTCGCGTTGTTCGTCGCACAGGCCCTCGCCATCGGACTTCGCGGCTGGAGCGCCCAGTGGCTCGCTGCCGTGTTCGGCGAGGTCGACAGCCAGGTCGGCCTCGGCGCCGGTGGCGCCATCGTCCTGATCGCCCTTCTCGGCCTGGCGTCTATGGGCCTGGCGCTGCGCGGCGCCTTTGGCGGCGATGCCTTCGTGGCCGGCGCGGTGACCACCGTTGGCGCATCGATCGTGTTGTTCACCGCGTGGCCGATCCTGCGCATCCTGGTGCAGGCTTTTCAGAACGGCGACGGTGTCTTCATGCCGGCGCTGATGATCGAGCGGCTAACGGCGGAAAAAATCTGGTCGCTACGCTGCCTGTGGGGTGGCGGGCGTTGCGGCGTGGCGTGGAACACACTCTTCTTGGCCGTCTGCTGCGGCGTCGGCTCGACGGCCCTCGGTCTTGCCTTCGCTCTCACCGTCACGCGCACCGGCTTTCGCTTCAAGAAGACGCTGCGTGTGCTAACGGTCCTGCCGATCGTGACACCGCCCTTCGTGATCGGGCTGGCGCTGATCCTGCTCTTCGGACGCTCCGGGCTGGTGAACCAGTTCCTCGAATGGTCGATGGGCGTGCCGTCGACACGATGGATCTACGGCTTTCAGGGCGTGCTGCTGGCGCAGCTCTTCGCCTTCACTCCCGTCGCGTTCCTGGTGCTGATCGGCGTCGTCGAGGGCATAAGCCCGACATTGGAAGAAGCGTCGCAAACGCTGCGCGCCGATCGCTGGGCTACCTTTACCACCGTGTCGCTGCCACTGATGCGGCCCGGCCTCGCCAACGCAGCGCTTGTCGGCTTCATCGAAAGCATCGCCGACTTCGGCAATCCCATCGTGCTGGGCGGCGACTATGGCGTGC
>JBDSEG010000373.1:0-2869 GCA_039920165.1 Burkholderiaceae bacterium | reverse complement strand
TTGATCGCCAGCGGCGCGCAGGTCGGCAAGATGCGCAACGACAAGGTCGTTGACGAACACACGGCGCTGGTCGACGCGCTCGAGCGGCATGACTGCAAAGCGGCGCACCGCGTGATCACCGAGCATGTGGAGCGCTCGATCGATGCGTTTGCGATGGCGCGGGTTCAGCTGGCGGAGCAGCCGCGGCTGGGTCGGCTCTCGTAAGTTGGGCGTCTGCTACGCAGCGGTAGTAGCGCTCGTTCGGCCAGCCGCTGGCGCGAGCGAAATAGAGCAATGCCATGGGGTGGGCGCCGGTGAGCCACAGGGTGCCGATGTCTTGCGCCCGAACCGCAGCTCGCGTGCACTCGTCGAGCGCAGACGCGGCGAGCACACCCGCCGGGTCGCTCGCAAACGCACCCTTCAAGTGGCCGCGCGTGATATCGACCAGGAACTGAGTCAGCGTCGCCGGTCTCACGTGGCCTCCCACACGAGCTGATGCACACCGGTGTCCCAGCCCGGAGCGAAGGCAATGTCCGTGACCACGTGCGGCCGCTTCGGATGCATGGCTCCGGCCACTGCGATCCAGTTGCGGATCTCGTGCGTTCCGTTGCCTGCCGTATCGAGCACGGCGTCCGGGGTGCCGCAGGCACGGTCGAGGTCGCCTTCGACCAGCGCGCCGAGAAACGCGGCGTCAAAGGCGGCGTCGTTGCGCTCCATACCCGGTGCGCCGACGGTGTGCGAAATACCGCCGGTCGCCAGCAAGGCAACACGCCGTCCGTGCGTCGATTCGGCGAGCGATGCCGCGACGGCAGCGCCGAGTTCGCGACAGCGCGCGAGCGTGGGCAGCGGCGCGAAGATGCTGTTGATGATGATCGGCACGATGGCGACGCCTTCGGCGATGCCGATCTGCGCCAGCGGCAGGGTCGTGCCGTGGTCGAGGCGCAGTTCGCTGGAATGCGCCGGGTCGAAGCCTTTGGCATAAAGCGAGCGAACGAGCACCTCGGCCAGCTCGGGGTCGCCGCGTCGGGCGATCGGCGCGAGATTGAACTGCGGTTCGGGGAAGGCCGGGTGGCTGTCGCCCACGCCGATGAGGAACGCCGGCGCGAGCCGCGGCTGCAGGTTGACGATGTGCTCGCTGGTGAACACAACGAGGGTCTCGACATCCGCGTCGACGAGCGCGCGGCTCAGCCGCGCGAAGCCCGCCGTCGTCGCGGCACGGTGCTCGGGCGACGCGCGCTCCGGCCAGCCGGTCATGGTCGGGAAATGGACAGTGGCGGCGGCCAGCATGGCGAGACTCCGTGGGCAACTAAAAGAAGACGCTCAGGCCTTGCTTGCCGAGCGCCTGCCGGTCGAGCACAACCCGCCGTTCGCGCAGCCGGAAACCGCCGTCGACCGGCACCAGCCGGTCGGTGCGCTCGCCGCTGAACTGCTGCTCCATGTTCCAGCGGTACTGCAGCAGCAAGAGGTTGCTGCGCGCGACGACGATGCCGGTCTCGCCCTGCTGCGCATCGACGACCTGCACGAAATAGCGCAGGCGCGACGGCGGCTGTTCGACCCATGACTGCTTGCTCTCGAGCTTGGCGACGCGAGCCTTCAGCAGCCTCAAGTCTTCGTCGTAGTAGCCGAGTTCGTCTTCCTGCGTGACCAGGCCGTCCATCGTCGAGGTGGTGACGGGCACGCGGTACGAGATCGCCGGGTCCATCGTCTCGAGCCACTCGCGGTAGCGGCGGTCCTGCAGCAGCAGTACTTCGCGGCGGTAGAACGTCTCCAGCGCCTGGAACAAGGCCAAGTCCGATGCGTCGTCGCTCATGACGCCGGGTCCGCCATGACGCTGGCGTAGTGACGATAGAAGGCACGCTGGTTGGCCTCGGTCATCAGGATGTCGCTGCAGCTGCCGGGAAAGGGCGGCCCATAGCGTTCGGCTGTCGGCGCTTCGCGGCCGAGGCCCATGCGGTAGTTGAAGCGGCCCTGCCGGCCGATGTGACCGCGCAGCGCGTCCTGCACGCTTTGCCAGATGTCGCCGTCGTCCTGCTCGAAGATGCCGCCGGGGCCGAAGGCGAGCGAATATTGGCGCCGCACCGCCGTCTTGAGTTCATCAGGCAGCGCCTTGTCGACGATGCACCAAGAGTGCACCTCGATCTTGTCGACACCGCGCGGGTGCCAGACGCGAAAGGCACGAAAGCGGGCGCTGTCGAGGAACGACAGGTTCGGGAATATGGTGCCGACGCCGATCGGTACGAACGCCTCGGCCGCTTCGCCGTGCTTGGCAACGAGCTCCGAGCGCATCTGCTTCATGAAGCCGTCGTATTCCGTCTGCACGGCTGTCCCCTGCTGGGCGCCGCCGCGCTCGCTGCCGATCGAGTGGCCATTGCCGGTCTGGATGCAGTAGCCGTTGTTGGTGAGCTGGCTGCGAAACCCCATCTCGACGCCGGCGCCATGCGTCGACGGCACGTGGTAGTGGTCGCCGGCGAAGTTCTCGGCCGGGATTTTCCAGTTGACGTCGATGGTCCAGCGATGCACGCCGCCGATGACCTCGGTGCCGCCCTCCATGCGCGACAGCATGAGCTCCAGGTAGAACGCCATGTCGCCGAGGTAGTCGCGCAGCGTTGGCGCGTCGGGGTCCCAGCTTGCGAAGATCATGCCGCCGAAGCTGTCGATGTGTGGTACCTCGCGCAGGCCGTACAGGCTGCGATCGAAGCCTTCGCCATACACTGCGTCGATGCGCGGCACAGCAATGAGGGCGCCTTCGGTGCTGAACGTCCAGGCGTGGTACGGGCACTTGAAGAAGCGCGCCGTGCCCGAGTCGACCCGGCAAATCTTCGCGCCGCGGTGGCTGCAGCTGTTGAGGAAGGCGCGCAGTTGCCCGGTCTTGTCGCGCAAGACGATGACC
>JBDSEG010000372.1:0-3786 GCA_039920165.1 Burkholderiaceae bacterium | reverse complement strand
CAAGCAGACCATCCGCCAGCGGCTGGCGATGCTGGACGCGAAGACCCGCGCCGCCCGCGCCTTCATGTACCACTGCGCCTGGCGGGTCACGCAGCAGCACGACGTGGTGCAGGAAGTCTCGATGCTGAAGGCGCTGACCGGCGAACTGGTGAACGAGGTGGTGCAGTCGTGCCAGCAGTTCCACGGCGGCATGGGCTACATGCGCGAGACCGCGATCGAACGGCTCTGGCGCGATGCGCGGGTGCTCGCGATCGGCGGCGGGGCCACCGAGGTGATGCTCGACGAAGTCGCGAAGCGCTACTGAAGATGAGAGGCGATGAAGCGATGAACTCACCCACACTCGAGATCGTGCGTCGCTCAGCGCGGGTCGCCGAGGTCTGGCTGAACCGCCCCGAGGTGCGCAATGCCTTCAACGACAGCGTGATCGCCGAACTCGGCGCGGCATTCACGACGCTCGGCGCCGACCCGCAATTGCGCGCGATCGTGCTCGGTGGCCGCGGCAAGGCGTTCTGCGCCGGCGCCGATCTCGGCTGGATGCGCGAGATGGCAGGCTACGACTGGGAGCGCAACCGCAACGATGCGCAGGTGCTCGCCGACACGCTGTGGACCATCTACCGCTGCCCGGTGCCGGTGGTCGGTCGGATCCACGCGGACTGCTACGCCGGCGGCGTCGGCCTGGCCGCCGTCTGCGACGTGCTGGTCGCCGCCGAAGGCGCCCACTTCTGCCTCAGCGAAGCCCGGCTCGGGCTGCTGCCCGGCACGATCAGCCCGTACGTGATCCGAGCGCTGGGCGAGCAGGCGTCACGGCGTTACTTCGTCACCGCCGAGCGTTTCGGCGCGGCCCGGGCCCACGCGCTCGGGTTCGTGCACGAGGTCTGCGCCGCCGACGCGCTGGATGCCAAGGTCGAAGAGATCGTCGCCGCGCTGGTCGCCAACGGGCCGATGGCGCTGCGCGCCTGCAAGACGCTGGTGCAGGACATGGCCGGGGTGCCGATCAGCGCAGCGCTGCGCGAGGAAACCGCGCGCCGGATCGCCGACATCCGCGCCAGCGACGAAGGCCGCGAGGGCGTGCAGAGCTTCCTGAACAAGCGCAAACCTGCCTGGCTCGACGAGGCCCCATGACCGACCTGCCGCTCGACACCACCGGCCTGCTCGCGATCGCCGCCGCGCTCGGCTGGGCCAGCGGCTTGAGGCTGTATGCGGTGGTCTTTCTGACCGGGCTCGCCGGCCGGCTCGGCTGGATCGAACTGCCGTCCGGCCTGCAGTTGCTGCAGTCTCCGGTGATGCTGGGCGCGAGCGGGTTGATGCTGTTCATCGAGTTCTTCGCCGACAAGATCCCCGGCGTCGACACGCTGTGGGACGCGGTCCACACGCTGGTGCGAATCCCGGCTGGAGCGGCGCTCGCGGCCGCTGTGTTCGGCTCCGACCAGACGAGCTGGGCGATGGCCGCGGCGCTGATGGGCGGCACCCTCGCCGCCACCAGCCATGTCGCGAAGGCCACCACGCGCGCCGCGATCAACACCTCGCCTGAGCCGTTCTCGAACATCGCGATGTCGCTCGTCGGCGACAGCGTCGTGCCGGTGAGCCTGTGGCTGTCGTGGACGCACCCGGCGTTGTTCTTCGTTGCGCTCGCGGTGGCGCTGGTGGTGATGGTTGCGCTGATCTGGGTGCTGGCGAAGTTCCTGCGCCGCCTGGTGCGGCGTGCGTCGGGATGGTTCGGGGCTGGTCAGCCGTCGACGTGAGGCCGGATAGTTCATCACGGGAGACCCGATGTTCAAGAAGATTCTGATTGCCAATCGTGGCGAGATCGCCTGCCGCGTCGCCGCGACATGCCGCCGGCTCGGCGTGCGAAGCGTTGCGGTCTATTCAGACGCGGATGCGAACGCGCGACACGTGCTGGCCTGCGATGAAGCGGTGCACCTCGGGGCGTCTGCGCCTGCGCAGAGCTACCTGCGCGGCGAGCGCATCATCGGGGCTGCGCTGGCCACCGGCGCGCAGGCGGTGCATCCGGGCTACGGCTTCCTGAGCGAGAACGACGCCTTCGCGCAGGCATGTGCCGACGCGGGGTTGACGTTCATCGGCCCGCCGCCGTCGGCGATCAAGGCAATGGGGCTGAAGGCCGAATCGAAGCGCCTGATGGAGCAGGCCGGTGTGCCGCTGGTGCCGGGATACCACGGCGCTGGTCAGGACCCGACGATGCTGCGCGGCGAAGCCGACCGCATCGGCTATCCGGTGCTGATCAAGGCCAGCGCCGGAGGTGGTGGCAAGGGAATGCGCATCGTCACGACGCGGGAGGAGTTCGACGCCGCACTCGCCTCTTGCAAGCGCGAGGCCATCAACAGCTTCGGCAGCGACGCGGTTCTTATCGAGCGTTACGTCACGCGCCCGCGCCACATCGAGATTCAGGTGTTCGGCGACCAGCACGGCAATTGCGTGTACCTGTTCGAGCGCGATTGCTCGGTGCAGCGGCGCCATCAGAAGGTGCTCGAGGAAGCACCGGCGCCGGGGATCAGCGCCGCGCGCCGCGCCGAGATGGGCGCGGCTGCGGTGGCCGCCGCCAAGGCGGTGGGGTACGTCGGCGCGGGCACGGTCGAGTTCATCGCCGAGCCGACCGCCGACGGCGACCTGCGCTTCTTCTTCATGGAGATGAACACCCGGCTGCAGGTCGAGCACCCGGTGACCGAGGCGATCACCGGGCTCGACCTGGTCGAATGGCAGCTGCGCGTGGCGGGTGGCGAGCCGCTGCCGCTGCGTCAGGACGAACTGCGCATCGACGGCCATGCGATCGAGGCGCGCATCTGCGCCGAGAACCCGGACGCCCAGTTCCTGCCCGCGACCGGGCCGCTCGAGGTCTTCCGGCCGCCTGCGAACGCGCGCCATTTCGAGCGCGGCGACGTCAGGTTCGATTCCGGCGTGCGCGAGGGTGACGCGGTGCTGCCGTTCTACGACTCGATGATCGCCAAGCTGATCGTCTGGGGGGTCGACCGGGCGCAGGCACTGGCCCGGCTCGATGCGGCGCTGGCGCAGACGCACATCGTCGGGCTGCACACGAACGTCGCGTTCCTGCGCCGCGTGGTCACGAGTGCGTCGTTCGCCAACGCCGACCTCGACACCTCGTTGATCGAGCGCGAGCGCGCGGTGCTGTTCGACGCGGCGCCGCTGCCGGTCGAGGTCGCGGCTGCCGGCGTCGTCGCGCATGCGCTGGCCGCCGAGCGCGCGCTCGAAACGACCGACCCGTGGTCACGCCGCGACGGCTGGCGCCTGCACGGCAGCGCGCTGCGCCGCTTCGATATCGCGGCCCAGGGCACGCACCATGTCTTCACGCTCGAGCGCCGTGGCGGCACGCAGACGCTCGTGTCGGGCGCGCAGCGCTGGGCGCTCGCTACGCGCAGCCGCGGTGCACAGGGCTTCGACGTGACCCTCGACGGGCGCCACTGGGTGCTGACGGTCTACGCCACCGGCGAGCGCTTCAGCGTGTTCGCCCCGGAGGGTTCGGCGGTCGTCGACGACATCGACCCGATCGCGCATTCCGCCGACGCCGCAGTCGATTCCGGGGGCCTGAGCGCGCCGATGCCGGGCAAGGTGATCGCGTTCCTGGCGCAGGTCGGCGACGTGGTCCGGCAGGGTCAGCCGCTGGCGGTGATGGAGGCGATGAAGATGGAGCACACCATCACTTCGCCGCGCGACGGCACGGTGGAGGCGCTGTTGTACGCGCCGGGTGACCAGGTGGCTGAAGGGGGCGAGCTGTTGCGGCTCGCGGCGCCGTGAAACTGGCGCCTGTGAAAC
>JBDSEG010000371.1:0-27439 GCA_039920165.1 Burkholderiaceae bacterium | reverse complement strand
GTGCTGCTGCAACTGCCCAATGCAGGCGACGACCTGCAGGCGATGAAGAAGGGCGTCATGGAGCTGGCGGACCTGATCGTCGTCAACAAGGCCGACCTCGATCCCGACGCGGCGATGTGCGCTCAGGCGCAGATGAACGGCTCGACCCGTCACCCGACGGTGCTGCTGGCGAGCGCGCTGCGCGACGAAGGCATCGCCGATTTCTGGGACGCCGTGCTGCGCGTGATGCAGGAGCAGCGCGACAGCGGCGAGTTCGCCGCGCGCCGGCGCCGGCAGTCGCTCGCATGGATGTGGGAGATCGTGCAGGCCCGGTTGCTCGCCGACTTCCGCCACCATCCAGCCGTGCGCGCTGCGCTGGCCTCTGCTTCGCGCGACGTGAGCGAGTCGCGCATCGCGCCGTCGGCGGCGGCGCGCGCACTGCTCGATCTGTTCGAATCGCCAACGACCTGACCTACCGGCCCCACCATCATGCAAGATATCAACCAGCAGCTCGAAGCCAAGCGCGCCGGCGCGCGTCTGGGCGGCGGCGAAAAGCGCATCGCTGCGCAGCACCGCAAGGGCAAACTCACCGCGCGCGAGCGGCTCGAACTGTTGCTGGACGAAGGCACGTTCGAGGAATGGGACATGTTCGTCGAGCACCGTTGCGCCGACTTCGGGATGCGGGACCAACGCATCCCGGGCGACGGCGTCGTCACCGGCTACGGGATGATCAACGGCCGGCTGGTGTTCGTCTTCAGCCAGGACTTCACGGTCTTCGGCGGGGCGCTGTCCGAGGCGCATGCCGAGAAGATCTGCAAGGTGATGGACCAGGCCATGAAGGTCGGCGCGCCGGTGATCGGCCTCAACGATTCCGGCGGCGCGCGCATCCAGGAAGGCGTGGCGTCGCTGGGCGGCTATGCCGAGGTATTCCAGCGCAACGTGATCGCCTCGGGCGTGGTGCCGCAGATCAGCATGATCATGGGACCGTGCGCTGGTGGCGCCGTGTATTCGCCGGCGATGACCGACTTCATTTTCATGGTGAAGGACAGTTCGTACATGTTCGTGACCGGCCCCGAGGTCGTGAAGACGGTGACCCACGAGGAAGTGACGGCCGAGGACCTGGGCGGCGCGGCGACCCACACCGGCAAGAGCGGCGTCGCCGACCTCGCCTTCGACAACGATGTCGACGCGCTGGCGATGCTGCGCCGCTTCTTCAACTACCTGCCGCTCAACAACCGCGAGAAGGCGCCGATGCGGCCCTCGGGCGACCCCGCCGACCGCATCGACCGCTCGCTCGACACGCTGGTGCCCGACAGCCCGAACCAGCCCTACGACATGAAGGAGCTGATCGCGAAGACGGTCGACGACGGCGACTTCTTTGAACTGCAGCCCGACTACGCCCGGAATATCGTGATCGGCTTCGGCCGCATGGACGGCCAGGTCGTGGGCATCGTCGCCAACCAGCCGCTGGTGCTGGCCGGCTGCCTCGATATCAAGAGCAGCATCAAGGCGGCGCGCTTCGTGCGCTTCTGCGATGCCTTCAATATCCCAGTGCTGACCTTCGTCGACGTTCCCGGCTTCATGCCCGGCACGGCGCAGGAATACGGCGGCATCATCAAGCACGGCGCCAAGCTGCTCTATGCGTATGCCGAGTGCACGGTGCCGAAGATCACCGTCATCACCCGCAAGGCCTACGGCGGCGCCTACGACGTCATGAGCTCCAAGCACTTGCGCGGCGACGTCAACTTCGCCTGGCCGAACGCCGAGATCGCGGTGATGGGCGCCAAGGGTGCGGTCGAGATCATCTTTCGCGAGGACAAGGGCGATCCCGGAAAACTCGCGGCCAGGGAGGCCGAATACAAGGCCCGCTTCGCCAACCCCTTCGTCGCCAGCGCCCGCGGCTATGTCGACGACGTGATCCAGCCGCACGAGACTCGCAAGCGCATCTGTCGCTCGCTCATGATGCTGCGCGACAAGAAGATCGACGACCCGTGGCGCAAGCACGGGAATATCCCCTTGTGAGCGAAACGCGCGTCGAAGAAAGGTGACCCCATGATTCGGATCTTCGCTGCAGGACGCGGGCGCGACGAGGTCGGCGCGGCCGCGCGCGGTGGGCTGATGGTGAGTGCCGACGACCGGGTCGACCTGCTCCGCCTTGCCGACCTGGTCGTGACGGTGCTGCAGACCACGCCGTTCGAGTTGCCGCAGACGAGCGAGCCGCGCGAGGCGCGGCTGCTGCGCGCGCTCTACGGCCGGCTCGTTGTCGCCGAGGCCGAGGGCTGGGCGGTGCCGCCGCCGCCGGGATTCGACCGCGCCGGCGCGCTGCTAGCGGCAATCGCGAGCAAGGGCGTCGGCCACGCGCTTGACGGCCTGCTGGTCACCCTGGAGGCCCTGCATGGGGCCTGGCCCGATGCAAACCCTGCGCCGGCCGACGAGCAGGGCGCAGGCGACGCGCCGCTGCGCCTGCTGCTCGGCGTCGCCGCGCCCGGCGAGCGAAACGATCAAGCGATCGCGATCCGCTTCCGCAACGCTCAGGCGCGGCTTGCCGTATGGCCTGGGTCGGTGATCGCGTCTTTCGTCTTCAAGACGGCGATCAAGGCGGCGCGCTGGATCGCTATCGTCTCGCGCGTTTCGCCCGAGGCGGCCGCACGCGGGCCGTCGGGGCTTGTAGAGAGCGCCCGCCAGCGCGGCCAGGCGGCAAGCCGACATCCGGCCTTCGCCCGGCTGGACGATCTGCTGCCGGTCGAGCGCACCGCCTTGCAGGGGCGTGATGTGGTGCTGGTGTTTGTGCACGGCCTGTTCGGCACCGACCTCGGCACCTTCGACGGCCTGATCAGCCGCCTGCAAACCACCAACCTTGGCGCGCTGAAGGCGGGCGGTATCGCCGCGCGCCTGACCGGGCAGCCGGAGCGCCGACGCGATACCCATCTGGAGCACATCGCCGCCGACCTTGCCGCCGCGAACGGGCAGGCCGGTGTGTACCTTCCAACCGCCAGCGGTGTCGACGTGCAGCAGTTCATCGGGACGGCGGTGGGCTTCGTCGGCTACCCGCACAACAGCCTGACCGGAATCGAACAGAACGCGCACGAACTGGCGGAACGTATCACGCATACCTTCGCTCTCGACGGCCCGCGGCTCATCTTCGTCTGCCACTCGCGCGGCGGCCTCGTTGCGCGCGCTGCGGTGGCGCGGCTGATCGAGCTGTCGACGCCGAACCGCGACTGGGCCGGGCTGGTCAGCGACGTGATCACCTTCGGCACGCCGCACGACGGTGCCGCTCTCGCCGAGACGACGTCGGCGCGCGACCTCGCGACCTACCTGCTCGGCTTCGCGTCGACGCGCAAGCTGGCGAGCCTGTCCAGCGTGCTCGCCTACCTCGAACGCACGGCCGAAGGCATCGAAAACCTGAGCCCCGCCGAGCGCACGACCGAGTCGCGCGAGACCGCGTACCTGCACCGGCTGTATGCGCTCGAGGCGACGCAGCGAGGGGCCGACGGCCGGCGCCGCGTGCCGGTGCTCGCGGTGGGCGGCTCGCTGAAAGGCCAGGCAATGGGGGCGGTGCCGCGACGTGCCGCCTTCGCCTTCGTTACGCGCAAGCTCGGTGGCGACGACGAACACGACCTCGTCGTCGAACAGCGATCGAGCCTGGCGACGCGCGTCACGCCCGAGATCGCCCTGTCGGTGCATTGCGATCACTTCGCCTACTTCGACAACGTGGCCGACGCGTGCGATGGCGTCGATCTCGCGGTCGGCCGGATCTGGGCGCGCCTGCTGGCGCTGTGGCAAGCGCGCGGCGTGCCTCCGCCCGCCGACACGATCACGCTGCTGAAGCAGATCCGGCTGGTCCGTCCGGAATCAAAACTTAAGGCAGAGGAGTGAGCGTGTTCACCAAGATCCTGATCGCCAACCGCGGCGAGATCGCCTGCCGGATCATCAAGACGGCGAAGACGATGGGCATCGCGACGGTCGCGGTCTATTCCGATGCCGACCGCGAGGCGCTGCATGTCGCGCTGGCCGACGAGGCGGTGCATATCGGCGCGGCGCCGAGTCGCGAGTCGTACCTGTCGATCGACAGGATCATCGCGGCCTGCAAGCAGACCGGCGCGCAGGCAGTTCATCCGGGCTACGGCTTCCTGTCCGAGAACGCCGGCTTCGCGAAGCGGGTCGAGGAAGAGGGAATCGTCTTCATCGGCCCCAAGCACGCGTCCATCGCCGCGATGGGCGACAAGATCGAATCGAAGAAGCTGGCCGCGAAGGCGAAGGTCAATACGATCCCCGGCCACAACGCCGCGATCGATACGGCCGAGCACGCGGTGGCGATCGCGCGCGATATCGGCTACCCAGTGATGATCAAGGCGAGCGCGGGCGGCGGCGGCAAGGGCTTGCGCGTCGCGCACGACGATACGCAGGCCTTCGAGGGCTATACGGCGTGCCGCAACGAGGCGCGCGCGAGTTTCGGCGACGACCGCGTCTTCGTCGAGAAATTCGTCGAGCAGCCACGCCACATCGAGATCCAGGTGCTCGGCGATGCGCACGGCCACTGTGTCTATCTGAATGAACGTGAATGCTCGATCCAGCGCCGGCATCAGAAGGTGATCGAAGAAGCGCCAAGCCCGTTCCTGGACGAGGCGACGCGCAAGGCGATGGGCGAGCAGGCGGTGGCGCTGGCGCGCGCGGTCGACTACCAGTCGGCCGGCACGGTCGAATTCGTCGTGGGGCGCGACCGCAGCTTCTATTTTCTCGAGATGAATACACGGCTGCAGGTCGAGCACCCGGTCACCGAGGCGATCACCGGGCTCGATCTGGTCGAGCAGATGATCCGCGTTGCCGCGGGCGAGCCGCTCGCCTTCACGCAGCAAGATGTGCGGCGCGACGGCTGGGCGATCGAGTGCCGCATCAATGCCGAGGATCCGCTGCGCGGCTTTCTGCCGAGCACCGGACGGCTGGTGGCCTTCCGGCCGCCGGCCGACGGCGCGCGGGTCGACACCGGGGTCGTCGAAGGCGGCACGATACCCATCCACTACGACTCGATGATCGCCAAGCTGATCGTGCACGGCGCTGACCGTGCCGATGCGATCGCCCGGATGCGCGACGCGCTCGACGGTTTCGTGATCCGCGGCGTCGCGAGCAACATCGCTTTCCAGGCCGCCTTGCTCGCACACCCGAAATTCACCGCCGGCGATTTCGATACCGGCTTCATCGCCCAACAGTTTCCGGAAGGCTTCACGCGCGACGCGGTGACGCATGCCGATCCGCACTTCCTGCTCGCACTGGCGCTGGCAACCGACCGCCGCGTGCTCGAACGCTCGGCCGGCATCACCGGCCAGTTGCCCGGACATGGGGTGAAGGTCGGTGAGAAATTCGTCCTGGTCCAGACTTCGGACCAGGGCGTTCGCCGCGCCACCCCGGCGCGGGTCGCGGTGGCCGGTGATCTGTTCGAGGTGGGGATCGCCGGCCAGACCTATCGCTTGCGCTTCGACAGCCCGCTGCGCGACCCGCGGGTACGGGGCGAGGTCGACGGCAAACCGTTCCAGGCCCAGGTCGAGCGGCTGATGCTGGCCTACCGCGTGAGCCACCAGGGCGCGTCGATCGACCTGCGCGTGCTGTCGCCGCGCGCCGCCGAGCTGCAGGCGCTGATGCCATTCAAGGCGCCGCCCGATATGTCGCGCTTTCTGCTTTCGCCGATGCCCGGCCTGCTGGCCGAGGTGTCGGTCGTGCCCGGCCAGGCGGTACGCGCGGGCGAGCGGCTGGCCGTGATCGAGGCGATGAAAATGGAGAACATCTTGGTCGCCTCGCGCGACGCGGTGGTCATGGACGTGATGGTCGTCAAGGGCGAGAGCCTGTCGGTCGACCAGCCGATCCTTAGCTTCAGCTGATGGCGCCGACAAAATCATCTCTCCGGGACTGGCTCGGGCGCGGTGACTTGCAGTGCCGCTGATGGGCCTGACCAGTCGACTCCGTGTCAACCTGGGCAATGTCCGTGCGGCGCTGCGGCCGATGCGTGAACGCGGGCTCGGTCTGCGCGCGGCACTTGTGTGGTTGCCCTTGGCGATGGCGTTGCGGGCCTGGCGCGCGTTAGCCGGGCCGCTTAACGCGCGGCTACTCAAGCCGTGGTTCAACGCAGCGCGCTTTGCCGCCTTTCAGCAGGCGCTGCGGCCCGCCGCCGGTATGCCTCTGTACGTCATCGTGATGCCGCACACGCTGCACTTCCTGTTGCCCTGCCTCGCTCTTTTGCATGGCCGGGCACCCTTGGTGCTGGTCGCGAATGGTGCCCGGCGGTGGGAACGGGCGATGTTGCGGCGGCGGTTGCCGGAGCTGCCGATGTTCACATTGCGAACCTTGCCGCTTTCCAGCCTTCCGCACGGTGACGCAATCAGTTTGATGATTGATCACCACCGCGGCGACTTCGGCATCGTCGACCATGACGCCTATATTTTCGACGCGACGCTGCCAGGACGACTCCAACCCGCTGCCGACGAGTGCATGGTCGCGGTCTTCGCTCAATCGAGCCAGCGCGCAGGCATCGCCTATCCCCTAACGCACGTGCTCGCTTTCCAGGCAGAGCCGCTGCGCCGCCTGATGCACGCTCACGGTATCGACGCGCGTTCGTACCGCCAGCCGCCGGCTGCGGCTGCTGCGGCACTCCGTCGGATCGGACTGGGTCGAGACGATCATTTCAAAGACTATCAGACTTTCCACGACACGCTGCATGTGCTGTTGGCCGTGGCGTTGGTCGATGGTTTGAAGGTGCGCTTCGAGCCGCAGCCAGAAGGGCAGCCGGTGTTTCACGTTGGCGGTACCAGCATTGGCAGCCATCATACGAAGAACCTCCTGGCGCTGCATATTCATCTGCGCTTTTTGGAACTCCTCGATGACCCTGAACTCCGCAAGCGCTATGCTTTCCTGACCTATCCACTGCGCGGCGCAGTCGAAGCCTTGGGCCGCGGCAATCCGATGGATGCGGCCTGGCAGACCCTGCCGGTGGTCGACGATCTTCTGGCACGCCTGCGCGCTGCCGGAGCCGGCCACGGGTTTCGGGCTGGCTGGGATATCACGCGGTCGACCGCGATTTCGGCGCCGTTCCCGCAACCCATCGACTAGGACCGAGCCGGATGAATGACAAACCCTTTCGTGTACTCGGCCTTCAGCAGATCGCCATCGGCGGTCGCGATAAGCGACGCCTCAGGAGCCTGTGGGTCGACCTGCTCGGGTTGCCGGTGACCGGTACATTTCGCTCCGAACGCGAGAACGTCGACGAAGATATCTGCAGCCTCGGCCACGGAGCGGCGGCGGTCGAGGTCGACCTGATGCAGCCGATCGCGATCGACCGCAAACCGGCGGTGCACGCGACGCCGCTCAACCACGTCGGCCTGTGGATTGACGATCTGCCCGCGGCCGTGCAGTGGCTGTCGGCGCAGGGCCTGCGCTTCGCGCCGGGCGGCATCCGCACGGGCGCGGCGGGCCACGATATTTGCTTCGTCCATCCGCGCGGCAACGACGAATTTCCGCTCGGCGGCGAAGGCGTGCTGATCGAACTCGTGCAGGCGCCGCCCGAGGTCGTGCGCGCTCTCTCGGCACGCAAGGAGTCGGCATGACGGTGCGCGAGATTTTGAAGATGGGCGACCCGCGCCTGCTGCGCGTGGCAGCCGGGATCGAGGCCTTCGATACGCCGGAGTTGCACGCGCTGGTGGCCGATATGTTCGACACCATGCACGCGGCGAATGGCGCCGGCCTGGCGGCACCACAGATCGGGGTTGGCTTGCAGCTTGTGATCTTCGGCCTCACGCGCACCGAGCGCTATCCGGATGCGCCGCCGGTGCCTGAAACCGTGCTGCTCAACCCGACCCTCGAGCCCCTCGACGCCGCCGTGGAAGAGGGCTGGGAAGGCTGTCTCTCGGTGCCGGGACTGCGCGGAGTCGTTCCGCGCTTTGCGCGAATCCGCTACCGCGGCTTCGACATTCAGGGCCGGCCGATCGAGCGTGACGCCGAAGGCTTTCATGCGCGCGTCGTTCAGCACGAGTGCGATCACCTCATCGGTAAGCTTTACCCGATGCGGGTGCGCGATTTCAGCCGCTTCGGATTTACGAGCGTTCTGTTCCCCGATCTGGGGGATGCAGGGGACGATTAGCCGGGCGTGGATGTTTCAGGGTTGTAAAGCGCGTCGCCTCCTACGGACCTCGGGTCGGCATCCGGTGTCCCATCGGCGTTGAACCCACAACGAACCATGAGGGCCCGACCATGAGCACCTTCCCATCCCGCAAGCTCGCCGTCCAACTGGCGGTTGCTGCCGCCCTGGGCATCGCCTTCGGCGCGCCGGTGCAGGGGCAGATCCAGCAGCGCCCGATCGACGCCCGGGCCCAGAACGAAAACCGCATCGACCCGCCGGCGCGCGTCGGCCGGCTGGCCGATCTGACTGGGCACGTGTGGCTGTGGAGCCCGGACAGCGGCGAATGGATCGGCGCGCAGCGCAACCGGCCGCTGACCACCGGCGACCGGATCGCGACCGACGCCGATTCGCGCGCCGAAGTGACCATCGGCTCGACCACGTTGCGCCTGGACGGCGGTAGCGAGGTCGAGGTCCTGCGCCTGGACGACCGGCAGATCTCGCTGCGACTGCACAGCGGCACCGCCGCGGCGCGGCTGCGCACGCGCGAATCGGCCGACGAGTTCGAGCTTCTCACCGACGAAGGCCGCTTTCGGGCGACGCGCGCCGGCCGCTACCGAATCGACCGCAACGACGAGACCAGCTTCGTCACCGTCGACAACGGGCAGGGCATCTTCGAAGGCAACGGCAGCGCGCTCACCCTCGGCCCCGGGCAGCGCGCCGAGTTCTGGCTCGGCGGCGCCGATCGACTCGAATACCGCCTGGTCGAGCGCGAACGCGACAGCTTCGCGAGCTGGGCCTACGAGCGCGACCAGCGCGACGACCGCAGCGCTTCGGCGCGCTATGTCTCGCCGGAGATGACCGGGGTCGAGGACCTCGACCGCTACGGCCGCTGGGAGCAGAACCCCGAGTACGGCGCGCTGTGGATTCCGCGCGGCGTGGCGGCCAACTGGGCGCCCTACAGCACTGGCCACTGGGCCTGGGTGCAGCCGTGGGGATGGACCTGGGTCGACGATGCGCCGTGGGGCTTCGCACCTTTCCACTATGGCCGCTGGGTCAATGTGCGCAATGTCTGGTGCTGGGCGCCGGGCACGCGCGTGCAGCGGCCGGTGTATGCACCGGCGCTGGTCGCCTGGGTCGGCGGCAACGGACTGAGCCTGTCGATCTCGGGCGGCAGCCGCGCTCCGGCGGTCGGCTGGTTCCCGCTGTCGCCGCGTGAGGTGTATGTGCCGTCGTACCGGCATACACCGCGCTATGTGCGCGAGGTCAATGTCACCCATGTCACCAACGTGACCGTGATCAACGAGGCGATCAACCGACCGCGCGACCACCGCCGCGACTACGACAACCGGCGCTTCCCGCACGCCGTGACCGTGGTGCCGGCGAGTGTCGTCACCTCGCGTCAGCCGGTCGGTCCGGCGGCACGCCAGTGGCGTGAATCGGGCCGCGCGGTCGAGGCGCTCGCGCCGGCCGCCGCGGCGGCCGCGCTGGTCGCGATGCCGCTGGCTGCGCCCGCGCAGCGCAGCAACGCAGACCCGCGCCTGATCCGCCCACCAGTGGTCGGCGCGCCGGCCGTCGCCGCGGTGCAGCCGGTCGATCGCGGCGAGCGCTTCAACCGTGGCGAAGGGCGGGGCGATTTCAGGGGCAGCGCGCGCGCCGAAGAGCGGCGCGATGGCCGTGGCCGCGAGTTCGATCGGCGTGCCGACCGGCCGGCCCAGTCCGCGCCGGTCCCGGCCGCGGTGGTTCCGGTCGCTCCCGCAGCAGCGACCTCGCCGCTCTCGCCCATCGATCGTGCCAATGCACAGCGCGAGTCCGGCGCGCCCCTCTCCCCGGTCGATCGCGCGAACGCCCAGCGCGAAAGCGGCGGGCCGATATCCCCGGTTGACCGCGCCAATGCCGCGCGTGAAACCGGCGTGCCGGTGTCTCCGGTCGATCGCCAGCGCGTTCAGCGCGAAGCGCCTCCGGCGGTCGCCCAGCCCGCGCCACCAGCGCCGCCCGCGCGCGCTGAAGCCGATCAACGGCGCCAAGCCGACGAACAGCAGCGAGCCCGCCAAGCTCAGCAGCAGGCCGCGCAGGCCCAGCAGGCAGCACAAGCGCAGCAAGCGCAGGCACAGCAGCAGGCGCAGCAGCAAGCACAGGCACAGCATGCCCAGGCCCAGGCCCAGCAGCAGGCCCAGGTCCAGGCCCGCCAGGCCGCGCGCGCGCAGCAGGAGCAGGCCCGCGCGCAGGCGCGTGAGCAGGGGCAGGCGCAGGCAGCGCAAGCTCGGGCGCAAGCGGCGCAGGCGAGGGCACAAGCCCAGCCTCAGGCGGCGCCGCCAGCGCCCGCCGCGCCTGCCGCACCACGCGCTGCGCCCCCGGCGGCTGCCGCGGCCGAGCCCGCACCGGCCGCGGAAGGCCGGCGTGGCCGTGGCCCGAACCGTCACGAAGCCGCACCGGAAGATCGCGCCCCACGCGAAGACCGCGGCCCGCGTGAAGGCCGTGGCCGCGGCCGCAACGAGAACTGACGTAGCGTCTCAGCGCAGCAGCAGCGGCTCCAGCACCGCCCAGACGTTGTCGAGCATGCGCGGGTGCGCTGCCTGCTTGGGATGGATGCGGTCGTTCTGGAACATGTCCACCGCCTGCGGACCGTCGGCCACGCCGGCGAGCAGGAAGGGCACCAGCGCCGACTGCTCGGTGCGCGCGACGCTCGCGAACACGCCTGCGAAGTCGTCGCTGTAGCGCCTTCCGTAGTTGGGCGGTACCTGCATTCCGACCACCAGCACCTTGGCGCCGGCGGCGCGCGCGGCGCGCGCCATTGCAAGCAGATTGGCTTGCGTCTGCTCGATCGGCAGACCGCGCAGCGCATCGTTGCCGCCGAGTTCCAGGATGACGAGCGTCGGCTTGTGCTGGTTCAACAGGGCCGGCAACCGCGATCGGCCGCCGGCGGTGGTATCGCCGCTGATGCTGGCGTTCACGACTGTTGCGTCGATCTTGCGCTGCAGCAGCCGTGCGGTCAGCAACGCGACCCAGCCGGTGCCGCGCACGAGGCCGTATTCGGCCGACAGGCTGTCGCCCACGACGAGGATGCGTTGGCGGCTTGCCGCCCACGCCGCGCTGGCGAGGATGAGCCCGCTACAGTGCGCCAGCCATGCACGCCGCCCCGGCAGCGCCGGCCCGGCAATTCCCGCGCGGTTCGTCCCTTCCCATTCAAACATCGCATCCATCCATGGTCGAAGCCGTCATCGAAGTCCAGCAGGTCAGCAAGGTGGTCGAGGATGCCAGCGGCCCGCTGACGATTCTCGACCGGATCGCCTTCACCCTCGCGCCGCGACAGTCGGCGGCCATCGTCGGCGCCTCCGGTTCAGGCAAGAGCACCTTGCTCGCCATCATCGCCGGGCTCGACCGTCCGACGAGCGGCAGCGTGCGCCTGGCCGGTGTCGATCTGTTCAGCATCGACGAAGATGCGCGCGCGGCGGTGCGGGCCGCCAAGCTCGGATTCGTATTCCAGAGCTTCCAACTGCTGGGCAATCTCAATGCGCTCGAAAACGTCATGCTGCCGCTCGAGCTGCAGGGTCGCAACGACGCCCGCGCGATGGCCACCGAGATGCTGCGCCGGGTCGGCCTGGCCGAGCGGCTGCGCCACTATCCGAAGGTGCTCTCGGGCGGCGAGCAGCAGCGCGTCGCGCTGGCCCGCGCCTTCGTCGTCGAACCCGCCGTGCTGCTGGCGGACGAGCCCACCGGCAGCCTCGATTTCGCGACCGGCGAGAAGGTGATGGCGCTGATGTTCGACCTGAACCGCGAAGCCGGCACGACCCTCGTCCTCGTCACCCACGACCCCGCCATCGCCACCCGCTGCGACCGCCAACTGCACATCGAAGCCGGGCGGCTCGTCACGCCAAGCTGAACCCGGCGCGCAGCGCATCAAAGGAAAGGGCGCCGAAGGTGCCCGCTGAGAAAGAGCGTAGCGGTCTCTTTAGTTGCTAAATTTGTAGTCGGTCTTCGCCTTGCCGCGAATCTCGTCCCGGAACGCCGCCATCTTGATCTGCGTCAGGCGCTGCTCGATCTGCGGCTTGATCTCGGCCAGCGGCGGCAACTGCGCCTCGCGCGTATCTTCAAGCCGGATGATGTGGTAGCCGAACTGCGACTTGACCGGCACGTCGGTCATCTCGCCCTTCTTCAGCTTGGTCAGCGCGCCGGCAAATTCGGGAACGTACGAACCCGGGCTGGCGAAATCGAGGTCGCCGCCTTTTTCACCCGAGCCGGGATCCTTGGAATTCTTCTTCGCCAGATCCTCGAACTTGGCGCCGCCCTTGATCTGCGCAATCAGCGCCTTGGCCTCGTCTTCCTTCTCGACCAGGATATGGCGCGCGCGCATTTCGGTGCCGCCCGCCTGCGCCTTGAACTTGTCGTATTCGGCCTGGATCTCGGCGTCGCTGGTCGGGTTCTTCTTGGTGTAGTCGGCGAACAGTTCGCGGATCAGCAGCGTCTGTCGCGCGAACTCCATCTGGGTCTTGAAGTCGGCCGACGCGGCCAGGCCGCGGCGCTCGGCTTCCTGCTGGAACATCTCGCGCAGCACGACCTCGTCGCGGACCTGCTTCTCGAGGTCGGGCGAGGCCGGCTGGCCACTCTTGAGCGCCTGCGCCATCAACGCATCGGCACGCGACTTGGGAACCGCCTTGCCGTTCACGAGGGCGATGTTCTGTGCCAGCACTGCGCCCGGAGCGAATAGCGCCGCGCACAGCGCGAGAGCGGGAAGGGAAATGGCGATGCGAAGCTGTTTCATGGTCGATCTGGAGGTGGATGTGGAAGAAAGGGAGAAGCGGTACAGCGGGCGCCGGCCGTGCAGATCCGTTCGCCGCGAAGCGTCTGGTTCAGGGTTCGCCGGGCGCGCGGGCGTCGATAGCGATGGCGTGGATGCCGCGCGGGATGAGGGTCTGCAAAGCATCATAGACGAGCCGGTGGCGCGCCACGCGGTTCAGGCCGGCGCAGCGCTCCGTGACGATGCGCACGCTGAAGTGCCGTCCTTCGAGGGCGCCGGCGTGGCCGGCATGCAGATGGCTGTCGTCGCGAACCTGCAATTCGCTCGGATCGAGGGCGGCGCTCAGCGCCGCTTCGATCTCGCTCGCCTTGACACTCACTGGAGTACCTTCGTGCTGCGCACTCCGGTCCTCGCCCTTGGGGCGGCCCGGCGCGCTCATTGCTGGCGCGGTGCGTCGAGCGCATCGTCGCTGCGCAAGTGCCGGCTCAGATACAGGCCCTGGGCCAGGAAGAAGGCGAACATCAGCCCGGTCCCACCGAAGAGCTTGAAATTGACCCAGGTCGCCGTGTCGAAGTTAAACGCGACATACAGGTTCAGCACGCCCATCAGCACGAAAAATCCGATCCATGCGAGCGAGAGCCGGCGCCACACCGGGACTGGAAGTTCGAGCTGCCCGCCGAGCAGCACCTGCAGCAGGTTCTTGCGAAAGACGAGCTGGCTCGCGAGCAACGCAAGCGCCATGAACCAGTACAGCGCGGTCGGCTTCCACTTGATGAAGGTCTCGCTGTGGAACCAGATCGTCGCCCCGCCCATGACGGTGACGAGTGCCAGGCTGACCCACAGCATGAGGTCGATCTTCTTGCCGCGCGCAAGCAGGAAGGTGACCTGCGCGAAGGTGGCGACGATCACGACCACGGTGGCGAGCAGCACCGGCGCCTCGGTCGTACCGACCACGCCGCCCGAGACCAGAAAGCCGAGGTGCTCGGTTGCGAACGAGGCGGCCCAGTCCTTGTGCGCCTCACCGTATTTGAAGCTGCCGAAGAACAGCAAGATCGGCAGGAAATCGAACAGAAGTTTCATCGGCGCAGGGTCGGGTCGGGCGAATTGAGCAGGCGAGAGTGTAGTAAGACGGGGCCGACCCGCCCGGCGCGGGGCTATCGGCCAAGCATCGGCCGCGCCTCGTTAGACTGCCCACGCACTTCCACCCAACTTCGACCCGGAGAGACAACCATGCCACGCCTGATGGGCCAGATGATGCAGATGCCGCTCCTGATCTCGTCGCTTGCCGTGCACGCGGCGCGCCACGCGGCCGATACGGAGATCGTCTCGCGCCGGGTCGAGGGCGACCTACACCGCACCACCTGGAGCGAAGTCGAGTTGCGCTCGCGCAAGCTGGCGCAGGCATTCGCGCGCCTGGGTTGCGAACCCGGCGACCGGGTCGCGACGCTGGCCTGGAACGGCTATCGCCATGTCGAGATCTATTACGCAAGCGCCGGTTCGGAGCTCGTCTGCCACACCATCAACCCACGCCTGTTTCCGGAGCAGATCGCGTGGATCGCCAACGATGCCGCCGACCGCGTGCTGTGCTTCGATGCGACCTTCCTGCCGCTGGTCGAGAAGCTGGCGCCGGCACTGTCGAGCGTGCAGCATTTCGTCCTGATGACAGATCGCGCCCACATGCCGGCGGCGAGCGCGATCCCCGACCTGCTGTGCTACGAGGAACTGGTCGAGGCTGAGGACGGCGTCTATGTGTGGCCCGAATTCGACGAGAACACGGCGTCGAGCATCTGCTACACCTCAGGAACGACGGGCCATCCGAAAGGCGCCGTCTACAGCCACCGCTCGACCGTGCTGCACGCTTATGCGAGCGCGCTGCCGGATGCGCTCGGTCTGGGCGCCGCCGAGGTGGTGCTTCCGGTGGTGCCGATGTTCCACGTCAATGCCTGGGGCATTCCCTACGGCGCTGCGCTCACCGGCGCCAAGCTCGTGATGCCGGGGCCGCACATGGACGGCAAATCGCTCTACGACCTGTTCGAGTCCGAGCAGGTCACCTTCAGTGCCGGCGTTCCCACGGTGTGGCTCGGCCTCATCAACTACGCGCTGGAGAACAAGCTGAAGTTCAGCAGCTTCCGCCGCACCGTGATCGGCGGCTCGGCCTGCCCGCCGTCGATGATGAAGACGCTGGAAGACGAGTTCGGCGTCGAGGTCATCCACGCCTGGGGCATGACCGAGATGTCGCCGCTCGGCACCCTGGCCAAGCTCAAGGGCAAGCACCAGGCGCTCGAACACAACGCGCGCCACCGCCTGCTCGAGACCCAGGGTCGCGCGGTCTACGGCGTGGACATGGCGATCCTCTCGGACGACGATGAAGTGCTGCCCTGGGACGGTGTCGCTTCGGGCAATCTGGTGGTGCGCGGCCCGTGGGTGATTTCCCGATATTTCGGCATCGAGGCCTCGCCGCTCGTTCGCGCAAAAGGCCTGGCGGGAGAGTGGTTTCCGACCGGCGACGTCGCCACCATCGACCCCGACGGCTTCATGCAGATTACCGATCGATCCAAGGACGTTATCAAGTCCGGTGGCGAATGGATCAGCTCGATCGACCTCGAAAATATCGCCATGGGCCACCCGGCGGTGCACGAGGCCGCCGCCATCGCCTGCGCCCACCCGAAGTGGGACGAACGCCCGATGCTCGTGGTGGTCACCAAACCCGGTGTGCAGGCGACGCGCGAGGACATCCTCGGCTACTTTGAAGGGCGTATCGCCAAATGGCAAATTCCCGACGACGTGGTGTTCGTGCCTGAGCTTCCGCACACCGCCACTGGAAAGATCCAGAAACTCAAGCTGCGCGAGCAGTTCAAAGGCCACCGGCTGCCCGGGATCTGAACCGCGCCGGCAGGGCCGACCGCGCCCGCGGTTCGGGGTAGTCCCTGAGTCTGATACGGGCCGAGTTGGGTATCGTGAAGCGTTGCCATTCGTCTGGAGTCCGCACGTGAATATGAAGAAAACCTTGCTTCCCCTGCCGCTCGTCGCGGCGCTCGCGATGGGTGCGATGGCCGCGCACGCGCAGGTCAAGATCGCCTATGTCGATCCGCTGTCGGGCGGCGGTGCCACCGTCGGCGAGCATGGCCTGAAAGAGTTCGAGTTCGCGTCCGAGAAGATCAATGCCAAGGGCGGCGTCAACGGGCAGAAGCTCGAGATGGCACCCTACGACAACAAGGGAAGCCCGCAGGAAAGCCTGGTGCAGGTGCAGAAGGCGATCGACGCCGGCATCCGCTATATCACCCAGGGCAACGGCTCGGGCGCGGCGATCGCGATCTCGGAGTTCATCGCCAAGTACAACGACCGCAACCCCGGCAAGGAGGTCCTGTTCCTCAACTATGCGGCGGTCGACCCGGTGCTGACGAACGACAAGTGCAGCTTCTGGCACTACCGCTGGGACGCCAACTCCGACATCAAGATGGCCGCGCTGACCAACTACATGAAGGAGCAGAAGGAGATCAAGAAGGTCTACATCATCGGCCAGGACTACTCGTTCGGGCATGCCGTGCGCACCGCGGCTCAAAGCATGATCAAGGCCAAGCGGCCCGATATCCAGATCGTCGGCGACGAGTTGCATCCGTTGCTCAAGATCACCGACTTCGCGCCGTATATCGCGAAGATCAAGGCCTCGGGCGCCGATACGGTCATCACCGGCAACTGGGGCAACGACATCGCGCTCCTGCTCAAGGCTGCTGCCGATGCCGGCCTGCAGGTGAACTGGTACACCTATTACGCGGGCGGTGCCGGCGCGCCAACCGCCATCAAGCAGACCGGCCTCGACCACCGCGTCTTCCAGATCACCGAATGGCATACCAACGTGCCCGCGCCGGACATGGAAACGTACGCCGACGAGTATCTGAAGAAGTACGGCGGCCCGGGCGCCCAGGGCTTGTGGTACCTGCGCGCCAAGAACGAGATGGAAATGCTCGCCGAGGCGATGAACAAGGCGAAGTCGACCGACCCCAAGAAGGTCGCGATGACCCTGGCCGGCATGAAGTACAGGAATGCGCTGGGGGTCGAGGTGGAGATGCGCGCCAGCGACCACCAGTTGTTCCAGGACATGTACGTCTCGTCCTTCGGCTCGGGTACCAAGCACGACGAAGAGAAGACCGGGTGGGGCTGGAAGACGGTGGGCGTCGTGAAGGCGCAGGACACCGTGATCCCGACCACGTGCAAGATGAACGTGCCGAGCTGATCGGCCATGGCCTGCCGTGCGAGGCGGGCAAAACCGGACCGGGCTTCGCGCCCGGTCTGTCTGATTTCCTTCCTGCTGAGCCTGCGGCGCGCGTCTGATGCTTGAGCTCATCATCTTCTCGACGCTCAACGGCCTGCTTTACGGCATGCTGCTGTTCCTGCTGGCCAGCGGGCTCACGCTGATCTTCAGCATGATGGGCGTGCTCAATTTCGCGCATGCCAGCTTCTACATGCTCGGCGCCTATTTCGGTTACCAGATCAGCCGCTACGTGGGCTACTGGCCCGGGCTCGTCCTCGCACCGCTGCTCGTCGGCGTAGTCGGTGCGCTGGTCGAGCGCTATGGCCTGCGCACCGTGCACAAATACGGCCACGTCGCCGAACTGCTGTTCACCTTCGGTCTCGCGTTCATCATCGAGGAACTGGTGCAGATGATCTGGGGCAAGATCCCGGTCGACTACCGCGTTCCGAACGCGCTCGACTTCTCTGCCTTTACGCTGTTCGACACCACGTACCCGGCGTTTCGCATGTTCATGCTGCTCACGTCGGTGGTCGTGTTCATCGGCTTGCTGCTGCTGCTCACGCGCACACGGGTCGGGCTCATCATCCGCGCCGCACTCACGCACACCAGCATGGTGGGCGCGCTCGGCCACAACGTGCCGCTGGTATTCATGATGGTGTTCGGTGTCGGCTGCGCGCTGGCCGCGCTGGCGGGCGTGATCGCCGGACCGGCGCTCATCACCCAGCCGGCCATGGCCGCATCGCTCGGGCCGATCCTCTTCGTGGTGGTCGTCGTGGGCGGGCTGGGCTCGCTGCCCGGCGCCTTCGTCGCGTCGCTGCTGATCGGGCTGATCCAGACCTTCGCGGTGGCCATCAATGTCTCGGTGGCCGACATGCTGGCGCCGCTGGGCATCCATCTCACCCGCGCGTCGATCGGCGGCGACCTGTGGATGGCCACGGTGGCGCAGGTCGCGCCGATCATCCCGTATCTGCTGCTGGTGCTGGTGCTGATCTTCCGGCCCAAGGGGTTGATGGGGGACCGCGACACATGACGTCGACATCGACTTCCCGCGCCGGGCCGCGCTGGCCGTTCCTGCCCTGGCTGGTCGCCCTGGTGGTCGTGCCGATCCTTCCGCTGGTTTTCTCCAGCGGCTCGTCGCTCACGATGATGAGCCTGATGGGCTTCGCCATCATCTTCGCGCTGTCGTACAACATGTTGCTGGGCCAGACCGGCATGCTGTCGTTCGGCCACGCGGTGTACTACGGCCTCGGCGGCTTTCTCACGGCGCACGCTCTCAACGTCGTCGGCCGCAACCAGTTGCCGATTCCGCTGCCAGTATTGCCGCTGGTGGGCGGCCTGGCGGGCCTGGCATTCGCGATCATCTTCGGCTGGGTTTCCACCAAGCGCAGTGGCACCGCCTTCGCGATGATCTCGCTGGGCATCGGCGAACTGGTGGCGGCGTGCTCCCTCATCCTGCGCGAGTTCTTCGGCGGCGAGGGCGGCATCTCGACCAACCGTACCAAGGCGCTGCGCCTGTTCGACATCAGCTTCGGGCCGCAGATTCAGGTCTACTACCTCATCGCCGCCTGGTGCCTGGTGTGCGTCCTGGCGATGTACCTCTTCACCCGCACGCCGCTCGGGCGCATGTGCAACGCGGTGCGCGAAAACCCCGAGCGCGCCGAGTTCATCGGCTACAGCACGCAGACCGTACGCTTCATCGCCTTCTGCGTCTCGGGCTTCTTCGCCGGGGTGGCCGGCGGGCTGGCGGCGATCCACTACGAGATCGTCACGGCGAGCGTGGTGGGCGCCGTGCCTTCCGGCTTCGTGCTGCTGATGACCTACATCGGCGGCGTCGGCTTCTTCGTCGGGCCGATCTTCGGCGCGGTGCTCATGACTGCGCTGCAGATTTCGCTGTCCGACTACACCGGCGCTTGGCTGCTTTACGTCGGCCTGATGTTCGTCGTCGTCGTGATGTTCGTGCCCTGGGGACTGGGCGGGCTGCTGCTGATCCACCGCCCGCTACTGACGGCGGGAACCCTGCCGCGCGTGCTGCCGACGTATGCCCTGGCCACGCCGTTCCTGCTCATGCTCGGCGCCGGACTCGTGCTGCTGGTCGAGACATCGTTTCACCTGATGGTCAACTCGACCGAAGGACCGGCCATGCGCGCGCTGTGGATCGGCTACAACGCCAATTCGCCGACCGTGTGGATTGCCATCGTGGTGTTGCTGGTCGCGGGCGCGCTCGGCATCCGCTGGGTGGTTCCGAAGCTGGCCGAGGCGTTCCACGCCGCGTCGATGGAAGCCCTGCGCAGGCGCTCCGCATGAGCAATCCGTCTTCCGCGCTGCAGCTGGTCGATCTGCACAAGCGCTTCGGCGCCACGCCGATCATTCGGGGCGTGCAGCTCGACGTGAAGCAGGGCGAGCGCCACGCGATCATCGGCCCGAACGGCGCCGGCAAATCGACGCTCTTCCACCTCATCAGCGGGCGCTTTCCGGTGACGTCGGGCGAGGTGCGGCTGAACGGCGAGAACATTACCGGGTTGGCGCCGTACATGATCAACCGGCGCGGCTTGTCGCGCAGCTTCCAGGTGACGAATATCTTCCCGCGGCTCACCGTGTTCGAGAACATCCGCTGCGGCGTACTCTGGTCTCTGGGCTATCGCTATTCGTTCTGGAATATGGTCAACCGGGCACGCGACGCGACCGAGCGCACCGAGGCCATCCTCGAGCAGATCAACCTGGCGTCGCGGCGCGAGATTCCCGCCGGCGTCCTCTCGTACGCCGAGCAGCGTGCGCTGGAGATCGGCATCACCATTGCCGGCGGCGCCGAAGTCATCATGCTCGACGAGCCCACCGCCGGAATGAGCCACTCCGAGACCGACCACGCGGTCGACCTGATCCGCCGCGTGACCGAAGGCAAGACGCTGGTGATCGTCGAGCACGACATGGGCGTCGTCTTCGACCTGGCCGACCGCATTTCGGTGCTGGTCTACGGCCAGATCATCGCCACCGACACGCCGGCGCGCATTCGCGCCAACGCGGCGGTGCAGGAGGCTTACCTGGGCACGGCGACGCAGGAAGATGCGCATGCTTGAGGTTCGCGACCTGCACGCCTATTACGGCAAGAGTCACATCCTGCAGGGTGTTGATTTCCGCGTCGGCGACGGCGAGATCGTCGCGCTACTCGGGCGCAACGGCGTCGGGCGCTCGACCATGATCAAGGCCATCATGGGCGACGTCGTGCGGACCGGGTCGGTCACCTTCAAGGGACGCGAAATCATCGCCCTGAAATCGCACCAGGTCGCGCGCTGCGGCCTCGGTTATGTGCCCGAGAGCCGCGACATCTTTCCGCAACTGACGGTGCGCGAGAACCTGAACCTGGGCATGAAATCGACCCGCGCCGGCGGGCGCTGGAGCATGGACGACATGTTCGAGCTGTTTCCCCGCCTGCGCGAGCGCGCCGATACGCCTGGCGGCGTGTTGTCCGGCGGCGAACAGCAGATGCTGACCATCTGTCGCACACTGATGGGCGACCCCGACCTGATGATGATCGACGAGCCCACCGAAGGCCTGGCGCCCAAGATGGTCGAGCTTGTCGCCGATCTGCTCGAGCGAATCGCGAGCCGCGGCGTGGCGATCCTTCTGGTCGAGCAGAAGCTCACGATCGCACTGCGCATCTGCAAGCGCCTGTACGTGATGGGGCACGGCCGCATCGTCTTCGAGGGTACCGCCGACGACCTGAAAGCGAACGAGGCGGTGCGCAAGGAGTGGCTCGAAGTCTGAGAACGACGGGTCCGCCGCGGACTCCTAGAATCGTCAACCCGGCGAACCTCCGCGTCGCCGAACCCAGCATCGAGGTCAACCATGAGCGCCAGCTACGAGCTTCGCGGCGATATCGCCGTCATCACACTGAACAACCCGCCGGTGAACGGCCTGGCCTACGAGACGCGCAGCGGGATCGCGAAGGGCTTGCAGCGCGCGCAGGAAGACGTCGCCGTCAAGGCCATCGTCATCACCGGCGGCGGCAAGGCCTTTTCTGGCGGTGCCGATATCCGCGAGTTCGGCTCGCCGAAAGCGATCGCCGAGCCGAACCTGCTGACGCTGATTGCGGCGCTCGACGCGAGCGCTAAGCCGGTCGTTGCGGCCGTTCACTCGGTGTGCATGGGCGGTGGCCTCGAACTCGCGCTCGGCTGCCATTACCGCATCGCCGCGTCAGGCACCCAGGTCGCACTCCCCGAGGTGAAGATCGGCCTCATCCCCGGCGCCGGCGGCACGCAGCGACTGCCGCGCGTGCTCGGGGTCGAGAACGCGCTCAACATGATCGTGAGCGGCGAGCCGGTCAAGAGCGAGGCTCTCGCGAGGGCGCCGGAGCAGAAGCTCTTCGATCAGATCGCCGACGGCGATCTGATGGCCGCTGCGCTGGCCTTGGCCGCCAAGGTCGCCGACGTGCGCCCGCTGCCGCGGGTGCGCGACCTGAAGGCGACCCATCCGAGTCCCGATGCCTATTTCCAGTTCGCGCGCAATACCGTGGGCGCGATGGCGAAAAACTTCCCGGCGCCGCTGAAGTGCGTCGAGGCGGTCGCCGCTTCCGTCAAGCTCAAATTCGACGACGGCATGAAGCTCGAGCGCGAGCTGTTCACCGCGCTGATGCTGACGCCCGAATCGAAGGCGCTGCGCCACGCCTTCCTGGCCGAGCGCGCGACGACCAAGATCCCCGACGTGCCGGCCGATACAAAGCTGCGCGACGTGAAGCAGCTCGCGGTGATCGGCGCCGGCACCATGGGCGGCGGGATCGCGATGAATTTCCTGAACGCCGGGGTGCCGGTCGTCATGCTGGAAACCAAGCAGGAAGCGCTCGACAAGGGCGTGGCCGTGATCCGCAAGAACTACGATGCACAGGTCAAGAAGGGCAAGCTCGCGCAGGACAAGCTCGACGCGCGCATGGCAATGCTCACGACGACACTGGACTACGCGGACCTGAAGGACGCCGACATGGTGATCGAGGCCGTGTTCGAGGATATGGCCGTCAAGCAGCAGGTGTTCGAGAAGCTCGACGCGGTGATGAAACCCGGCGCCATCCTGGCCAGCAACACCTCCACACTCGATCTCGACCGCATTGCCGCCTTCACCGAGCGGCCGCAGGATGTGATCGGCACGCACTTCTTCAGCCCGGCCAATGTGATGAAGCTGCTCGAGGTCGTGCGCGGCGAGAAGACGGCGAATGACGTGCTCGCGACTGTGATGGCGCTCGGAAAGAAGATCCGTAAGACCTGCGTCGTCTCGGGCGTGTGCGACGGCTTCATCGGCAACCGCATGATCGAACAGTACTCGCGCCAAGCCGGCTTCCTGCTCGACGAAGGCTGCAGCCCGCAGCAGGTCGACCGGGCGATGGAGAAATTCGGCTTTGCGATGGGGCCGTTCCGGATGGGCGATCTGGCCGGCAACGATATCGGCTGGTATATCCGCAAGCGCCGCTATGTCGAGCAGCCCGAAATGCGCTACAGCAAGACCGCCGATCTGCTGTGCGAACTCGGCCGCTACGGCCAGAAGACGGGCGCCGGCTGGTACGACTACCAACCCGGCAAGCGCGCTGCGATACCCAGTCCGGTCGTCGCGCAGATGCTGGAGGCGCACCGCGCCTCGCTCGGCGCGCCGGCGCGCAGGATCGACGACGAGGAGATTGTTCACCGACTTGTTTACGCGCTGGTCAACGAGGGCGCCAAGATCGTCGACGAAGGCATCGCCCTTCGGGCGTCGGATATCGATATGGTCTACCTCACCGGCTACGGCTTTCCGCTGCAGCGTGGTGGACCGATGTGCTATGCCGATACGGTGGGCCTGTACAACGTGGTCGCGGCGATGCGCCGCTTCGCCGCCAACCCGCGTGACGATGCCGCGTTCTGGAACCCGGCGCCGCTGCTGGCCCGACTCGCGGCCGAGGGCAAGACCTTCACCTGATCCGCGGGTTCGATGCGCACTTTTTTCAAACTGCTGGTTGGCCTGCTGGTGGTCCTGGCGGTGGCGGTGGGCATCAAGACCGAGCTGACGCCGTCGCGCCAGCTCGTGGTTGCGCCAGTTCCGGCATCCGCCGTCGATGCCGATGCGGCGGCGCAGCGGCTGGCCGGCGCGGTGCGCTTCAAGACGCTGTCGACGCTCGATGCTGCGCAGCCGGCGGCGGTCGAGTTCGAAGGCTTGCATTCGCACCTGAAGGCGAGCTTTCCGCGTGCCCACGCGGCGCTTACGCGCGAAGTCGTCGGCGGCCTCACGCTCGTCTACACCTGGCCGGGCAGCGATCCGAAAGCGCCCGGCATCGGATTGCTGGCACACCAGGATGTCGCGCCGATCGCGCCCGGCACCGAGCCCGACTGGCAGCAGCCGCCGTTCTCCGGCGCCGTCACCGGCGGCTTCGTCTGGGGCCGCGGCGCCTGGGACGACAAGGGCAACCTGATGTCGATGTTCGAGGCGGTCGAAGGTCTGCTCGCGACGGGCTTCCGGCCGCGCCAGACCGTTTATCTGGTCTTCGGTCACGACGAGGAAGTGGGCGGCCCGCGGGGTGCGATGGAGGTCGCGCGGCTGTTCAAGGAGCGCGGCATCCGGCTCGAATTCGTGATCGACGAAGGCCTGCTCATCATCGAAGGCGTGCTCAAGGGCCTGTCGCGCCCGGCCGCGCTGGTCGGCGTCGCCGAGAAGGGCTTCGTCACGCTGCAGCTCACCGCGACCGCAACGCCGGGGCATTCGTCGATGCCGCCGGCCGTGGCCGAGCAGTCGGCGATCGGCATGCTGAGTGCGGCTCTGGCGCGGCTCGAACGCCATCCGATGGCGGCCTCGATCGACGGTGTGCCGCGCGAGATGTTCGAAACCCTCGCACCCGAGATGGACGGTCTGAACCGTGTCCTCCTGGCCAACCTGTGGCTGCTCGAACCCGTCATCGGGCACGAATTGCTGAAGGCGCCGAGCACCGCCGCGATGCTGCGCACCACCACCGCGCTGACGCTCTTCAATGCCGGCGTGGCCGAGAACGTGCTGCCCGGCAAGGCCAAGGCGAGCGTCAATTTCCGCATGGCGCCGGGCGATTCGAGCGATACCGTCGTCGCCCACGTGAAGCGCGTGATCGACAACCCGGCCATCACGATCGAGAAGGCGCCGTGGGTCTCGGAGGCGTCGCGAGTCGCATCGACCGAAGCCAACGGCTACCGGCTGATTCACAGGACGATCCGCCAGTTGCATCCCGACGTGATCGTCGCGCCGGGCATGATGCTCGGCGGCACCGACTCGCGGCATTTCGAGGCCGTGGCCGATGCGATCTACAAATTCTCGCCGGTGCGTGCGACGAGCGAAGATCTGAAGCGCTTCCACGGCACCAACGAGCGCATCTCGATCGCCAACTATGTTGAGTTGATCCAGTTCTACCGCCAGTTGCTAGTCAACTCGGTGCCCGCGCCGTAGCACCGTCCCGTCCATCCCAAGGAGCCCAGCATGACCACCGCCGTGATCGTTTCCACCGCCCGCACCCCCCTCGCCAAGAGCTGGAAGGGCGCCTTCAACATGACGCACGGCGCGACGCTCGGCGGACACGCCGTGCAGGCCGCGGTGGCACGCGCCGGCATCGATCCGGGTGAGGTCGACGACGTCATCATGGGTTGCGCCAACCCCGAGGGCGCGACCGGTTCGAATATCGCGCGCCAGATCGCTCTGCGCGCCGGGCTGCCGATCACCGCCAGCGGCATGACCGTGAACCGCTTCTGCTCGAGCGGCCTGCAGACGATCGCGCTGGCCGCGCAACGCATCATCGCGGGCGAGGGCGAGGTGTATGTGGCCGGCGGCGTCGAGAGCATCTCGTGCGTTCAGAACGAGGCGAACAAGCACATGCTCGCCGACCCCTGGCTGGTCGAGCACAAGCCCGAGATCTACTGGAACATGCTGCAGACCGCCGAGCAGGTGGCCAAGCGTTACAAGATCGACCGCGAGCGCATGGACCAGTACGGCGCGGCAAGCCAGCAGCGCGCGACTGCGGCGCGCGACGCCGGCAGGTTCGAGGCCGAGATCGCGCCCATCACCGTGACGGCAGGCGTCGCCGATGCGGTGCTGGGGCTGCGTACGAAAGAGGTCACGCTGAGCGTCGACGAAGGCATCCGCCCGGGCACCACCTACGACGGAATCAAGGATATCAAGCCGGCGATTCCGGGCGGCGTGATCTCGGCCGGCAATGCGAGCCAGTTCAGCGACGGCGGCGGCGCCTGCGTCGTGATGAGCGAGGCGATGGCCGAGCGGCGCGGCATGAAGCCGCTCGGCCGCTTCCTCGGCTTCTCGGTCGCCGGCTGCGAGCCCGACGAGATGGGCATCGGGCCGGTCTTCGCCATTCCGAAGGTGCTCAAGCGCCTGGGCCTCACGGTGGCCGATATTGACCTGTGGGAACTGAACGAGGCGTTCGCGGTGCAGGTGCTGTATTGCGCCGATACGCTCGGCATTCCGATGGACCGGTTGAACGTCGATGGAGGCGCCATCGCGGTGGGCCACCCGTATGGCGTGAGCGGCCAGCGGCTGACCGGCCATGCGCTCATCGAAGGCAGGCGCCGCGGCGCCAAGCGGGTGGTGGTGACGATGTGCGTCGGCGGCGGCATGGGCGCGGCCGGGGTGTTCGAGGTGCTGTGAGCGCTGCACGATGAATGCGCTGCGCACGCCCGACGAGCGGTTTGCGAACCTGCCGGACTGGACCTGCGAGCCGCACTACGTGGACGACCTCGCCGGTGCCGACGGACTGCGTCTGCATTACGTCGACGAGGGCGAGGCGGCCGATGCGCCCGCCACCGCGCTGTGCCTGCACGGCAACCCGACGTGGGGCTACCTGTATCGCCACATGCTGCCGGTATTCCGCGCGGCCGGGCTGCGCGTCGTCGTTCCCGACCTGATCGGCTTCGGCCGCTCCGACAAGCCGGTCGATGCCGCGTGGCACACCTTCGTGCGCCATCGCGAGCTGCTGCTTGCATTTGTCGAGCGGCTCGACCTGCGCAACGTCATGCTGGTCGTGCAGGACTGGGGCGGGCTGCTCGGTCTGACGCTGCCGATGGCGATGCCCGAGCGCTTCACGCGGCTGCTCGTGATGAATACGGGCCTCGGCACCGGACAGGTGACCGAGGGCTTTCGCCAGTGGCGCACCTATTCCAACGGCCAGGCCGATCTGCCGGTCGGGCGCTTGATCCAGCGCGGCAAGCCCGACCTCAGCGCGGCCGAGGTCGCGGCTTACGACGCGCCGTTTCCCGACCCGAACCACAAGGCCGCGCTGCGTGCCTTTCCGAACCTCGTGCCCGATGGCGCCGACGCGCCGGGCGCGGCGCTGAGCCGCGAGGCCGGAATGTTCTGGCGCGAAAGCTGGGACGGCGCTAGCCTGATGGCGATCGGCATGCAGGATCCGGTGCTCGGTGAAATGCCGATGCGCGCGCTCGCCAAGACGATCCGCGGCTGCCCGACGCCGATCGAGGTCGCGCAGGCCGGCCATTTCGTTCCCGAGTGGGGCGCCGGGATCGCGCGCGAGGCACTGGTCCGGTTCGGCCTCGGCAAGGAGAGTGCGTGAGCTCGCCCGGCCGCCCGAAGGTCGAATTCCGGAGTGCACAGCACGAAGGTCTCAAATGAGCTATCGCGCGACGGTCGACTTTCTCCTGCACGACTGGCTCGATGTCGGCGCGCTCAAGGCGCGCGAGCGCTTTGCCGACCACGGCCGCGAAACCTTCGACTCGGTGCTCGATACCTGCGAGCGCCTCGCGCGCGAAAAATTCGCGCCCTTCAACCGGCTGGCCGATACCGAGGAACCGTGGTTCGACGGCGAGAAGGTCCACCTTCCCGAAGCGAGCCATGTCGCGGCGCGAGCCTATGCCGAGTCGGGCATGCTCGCCGCCGCGCAGGATTACGCGATCGGCGGCATGCAGCTGCCGTGCGTGGTCGAAATGGCGGCCAACAGCTTCTTCTCGCGCGCCGGCATCGGGATCGGCGGCGGCGGCATGCTGACGAGTGGCAACGCCAACCTTCTGATGGCGCACGGCACGGCGATGCAGCAGGCGGTGTTTGCGCGCAATGAATTCGCGGGCCGGTTCTCCGGGACCATGTGCCTGTCCGAGCCACAGGCCGGCTCGAGCCTGTCAGATATCGTCACCCGGGCCGAGCCCGACGGCCCGGACTTCGAGGCCGAACCGCTCGGCCCGCGCTACCGCCTGCGCGGCAACAAGATGTGGATCAGCAACGGCGAGCACGAGCTGTCCGAGAACATCATCCATCTGGTGCTGGCTAAGATCCCGGGGCCGGACGGCAAGCTCGTTCAGGGCGCGCGCGGCATCTCGCTCTTCATCGTGCCGAAGAAGCTGGTCGCGCCCGACGGCACGCTCACCGGCGAACG
>JBDSEG010000370.1:0-5465 GCA_039920165.1 Burkholderiaceae bacterium | reverse complement strand
GCTATCTGTGCGACCTGTGCTACATGACCAAGTGTCCGTATGTGCCACCGCACCCGTGGAATGTCGACTTTCCGCACCTCATGCTGCGTGCCAAGGCGATCAAACACAAAGCGGGCGGCATCGGCCGGGGCGAACAGCTGCTCGCCTCGACCGACGTGCACATCCAGATCGCCGGCATTCCGGTCGTAGTGCAGATCGTCAACGGCCTGAACAAGACCAAGCCGATGCGCAAGCTGCTCGATGCGACGATCGGCGTGCACCCGGATGCTGCCCAAGCTCGCCACGCATCGCTTTCGCTGGAGCGCCAAGAACACGGGCGAGGCGATCGTCGTTCACAACGGCCAGCGCAGCCCCGGTAAGGTCGCGATCTTCTCGACTTGCTACGTCAACTACAACGAGCCGGGAATCGGCTTCGACCTCGTCAAGCTGCTCGAGCACAACGAGATTCCCTATACCGTTGTCGAGAAAGAAAGCTGCTGCGGCATGCCCAAGCTCGAACTTGGCGATCTGGACGGCGTGGCCAAGCACAAGGAAGCCAATATTCCCGTGCTCGCCAAATATGCGCGCGACGGTTTCGCCATCGTCACGGCGATCCCGTCGTGCACGCTCATGTTCAAGCAGGAACTGCCGCTGCTGTTTCCCGATGACGCTGACGTCGCCGTGGTGCGCGATGCGATGTTCGACCCGTTCGAATATCTGATGGCGCGCCACAAGGATGGTCTGCTCAAGACCGATTTCAAGCAGGCACTGGGCAAGGGATCGCAATGAAGATCGGCAAGCTGTCTTCAAGGCGATGGCGCGCGGAGCGCCCGATTTCATCAGCTCGGACTGCGCGCTTGCCGGGCACCATATCGCGCAGGGAATGCAGCAAGACCGGGAGCGGGAGGGCGCTGAGGCGCAGACCGCGCTGCCGGCGCTCGCGCATCCGCTGACCCTGGTGCGCCATGCCTACGGACTGGAGTGAACCGACCATGACCCGCATCGACCACGCGAGCCTGCTCACGCTCGAGGCCTACGCCAGGATTCGCAGCAGCAGCAAGCCGGCCGCGATCGCGCACCGGCGCCTGCGCAGCGTGAGCCTGGGCGAGCACGTGAACCTGCAGTTCGAGGACGAGCAGACGATCCGCCGCCAGATCCAGGAGATGCTGAACATCGAGAAGATCTTCGACGAGGACGGCATCCAGTCCGAGATCGACGCCTATGCCGCGCTGGTTCCCGACGGGCGCAACTGGAAGGCGACGATGCTGATCGAATACCCCGACCCGCACGAGCGCAAGCGCGAACTCGCGCGCCTCATCGGTGTCGAGGACCGCATGTTCGTCGAGGTCGAGGGCCAGCCGCGCATCTACGCCATCGCCGACGAGGACATGGACCGCGAGAACGCCGAGAAGACCTCGGCGGTGCATTTCGTGCGCTTCGAATTTCCGAAGCCGGCGCGCGAGGCGGTGCGAGCCGGCGCCGCGGTCAAGCTAGGCTGCGACCACACCAACTACCCGGCCCACACGGCCATCGCGGCGGATACGCTGGCGAGCCTGGCGGGCGATCTGGGAAGCTGAGCCCGGCTCCAGACGTCGACTACGACCACTTCACCGCGCCGAAGTACCATCCCGCCATGCAAGTCGCCACTGGAACCGTCAACGGCAAGATCGTTCTCGAAGGCGTGCCTCTGACGGAGCGCGCCGTTGCCGCCGTCGTGACACGTGGAGCCGACGAGCGCTTCTCGCTCACCGAGGCGCAAGAGAACGAACTCCTCGCCGCCATGGCGGAAATCGACAGGGGCAAGTACGTGACGATCGAGGAACTCATGCGGTCCCTGCCAACGCGAAGTTGAGCATGGCAATTCGGGTCAAAGTCCGCTTGGCGCTGTGCCGCTAACTTTGGCGCGTCCGTCGCGTTGCTGGCGAGAAGCCCGGCATCGGCGCCAAGTATGACGGTGCGCGAACACTGGGTGTTCGCCGCCTCTTCGGCTCAAGCCGGTACCGCGGCGCGCGTCGCGCGCATCGAACGCCAGCCGTCAGCGCTGTACAGCGCAAGCGCCGCCCAGATCAGGCCGAAGCCGACCAGGCGGTTCGCCGCGAAAGGCTCGTGGAAGACCCAGACGCCGAGGACGAACTGAATCGTCGGTCCGAGGTATTGCAAGAGGCCGAGCGTCGTCATCGAGATGCGCCGCGCCCCGGCCGCGAACAGCAGCAGCGGCACGGCTGTCACGGGACCGATGCCAACCAGCCACAGGGCGGTGCCGAGGTCGGGCGGCGGCAGGCTCGCGCTGCCCGCGCCCCACCACAGCGCGGCGGCGAGCAGCGCGAACGGCGTGAGCCACAGCGTCTCGAGCGCCAGGCCTTCGAGCGCGCCGAGGACGGCGATCTTGCGCAAGAGGCCGTAGCAGCCGAAGCTCGCCGCGAGCACGAGCGCGATCCACGGCAGGCTGCCGACCTGCCAGGTGAGCCAGGCGACGCCGGCGCCGGCCAAGCCGAGGGCGGTCCACTGCGCGCGTCGCGGGCGTTCGTGCAGCACCGTATAGCCGAGCAGCACATTGACGAGCGGGGTGATGAAATAACCCAGGCTCGCATCGACCACATGGCCGTTGTTGACGGCCCAGATGTAGGTCAGCCAGTTGGCCGAGAGCAGCAGCGCGGTCGCCGCGAAGGCCGCGAGCACGCGCGGCTGGCGCGCGACCGCGGCGATCCAGCGCCACTGCCCGCGCCACGCGAGGATCATGAGCACGAACAGCGCCGACCACAGCACGCGATGCACCAGCACTTCGGCCGGCGCCACCATCGCGAGCTGGCGGAAATAGAGCGGGAACAGTCCCCAAAGCACGTAGGCGGCGGCGGCGCTGGCGATTCCTCGGTGCATGGGGCCGCAATTGTCGTCGCAGCCGGATCATCCGGAGCGCACCCGATGCGCTGCGGCCGGGCCGCGCGGCATCATCGCGCCATGGCCCGCATCGTCTTCACCCAGCAGTTGCGCCGCTTCACCGAAACGCCCGAGCTGCAGACCGCCGCGGCGTGCCTGCGAGATGCGCTGGGCGCCGCGTTCATCGTCAACCCGCGGCTGCGCGGCTACGTGCTCGACGAGCAAGGCCATCTGCGCGAGCACGTCGTCGTGTTCATCGACGGGCATCGCAGCCGCGACCGGCAAGCGCAGAGCGATGCGCTGCGGCCCGACAGCCAGGTCCATGTGCTGCAGGCCTTGTCCGGCGGCTGACAAACCGAAGGAGCCCACCATGCCATCACGCGCCTGGGTCGCGACCCGCAAAGGCCTGTTCGAACTGCAACGCGGCGCCGGCGGCTGGGCCGTGGCGCGGGTCCATTTTCTCGGCGAACCGGTGAGCATGTTGCTGCCGCCGCAGCCCTCGGGTCGCATGCTGGCCGCACTCAACCTCGGCCATTTCGGGGTCAAGCTGCATGCGAGCGACGACGCCGGCGCGCACTGGCACGAGGTCGCGACGCCGGCCTATCCGGCGCAGCCCGAAGGCGCCGAAGGGCCGCCCTGGAAGCTGATGCAGATCTGGTCGCTGGAAGCGGCCCACGGGACCCTGTGGGCCGGGACGCTGCCGGGTGGCTTGTTCCGCTCGGCCGACGGCGGCGATTCGTGGCAACTGGTCGAGTCGCTGTGGAACCGACCCGAGCGACTCGGCTGGTTCGGCGGCGGCTACGACGCGCCGGGCATCCACTCGATCTGCCCGCATCCGAAACTGCCGGGCGAACTGCTGCTCGGCGTGAGCTGCGGCGGCGTGTGGGTCACGCGAGACGATGGCGCGACCTGGAATCTGCGCGCCGACGGCCTGCGCGCCGACTACATGCCGCCCGAACAGGCCGGCGATCCGAACACGCAGGACTCGCACCGCATCGTGCGCTGTGCGGCGCGGCCCGAGATGCTCTGGTGCCAGCATCACAACGGCATCTGGCGCTCGACCGACAACGCCGCCTCGTGGCACGAGGTGCGCGACGTGCCGGTCGCGAATTTCGGCTTTGCGGTCGCGGTGCATCCGACCGACCCGGACTGCGCCTGGTTCGTCCCGGCCGCCGCCGACCAGCGACGCGTGCCGGTCGATGCCGCGATCGTCGTCAACCGCACACGCGACGCAGGGCGCAGCTTCGAGACCTTGCGCACGGGGCTGCCGCAGTCGCAGGCCTATGACCTCGTCTACCGGCACGGCCTCGCGGTCGGCGCCGACGGGCGCTCGCTCATCATGGGCAGCACGACGGGACAGGTGTGGACCAGCGAGGATGGCGGCGACCGCTGGTCGGCGCTGGCCGCGCGGCTGCCGCCAATCTATGCGTTGCGCTTCGACGAAACGGACCCAGCGGTCTGACCGGCGGGGCCGGCCGCCACCTCATCAGCAATTCGATCAGCAGCGCCTGCTCGGTGCCGGCCACCGTCAGGTGAATGTGCATCGCGCGCCGGTCGTGGTGGCTGAGCACGCGCTCGACCCAGCCGCGCTCGACCCAGCCGCGCTCGAGTAGGCGGGCTGCGCGTGCCAGTGATCCGGACATCGACAGGCCGCGTGCTGCCTGTGGCTCAGTGCAGATGTCACGGCTCTTGCGAATTCGCAGCGCGAGGCAGGAAAAAACTGTTGTAGGGACGCTTTCGTCCCTCAGTTGAGGGACTCTCCTGTCACATTCCGAGACACAAAATCGGACATGCGATGGCCTTTCAAGGTGCCGGGTTGTCGTGCATGCCGCGTTGAAGGACCGAGGGGTTCTTCGACCGGTCAGGAGTCCAACATGCCGCAAACCTACAGCGTCGGAGCCCGTTCCCTCTTCGTCACCTGGACCGCCTGGGTGTTCATCTTCATGGCCGCTCTGGCCAGCGCCTCGGCGCTGGTGCAGAACGCGGCGATGACTTCGCTCATGCCTGGGTTCCCACCTGCCGGCGAGGGCGCTTCAGCTTCGCTTCCGCTGCTCACCGGCTTCCTGATCGGCTATCTGCCGTGGGTGGTGGGAACCGGCCTCGTGATGTCGCTCGCCACGCTGGCCTCGGCGATCGGCCTGCTGCTTCGCCTGGACTGGGCCCGGCGCGCCTTCATCGGGCTGCTGGCGGTGGCGATCGTCGCCAATCTGATGGGGCTGTGGTTGCAGCACGAGGTGGTGCAGTCGGTCGTCGCGCAGACCCTCGGCTCGTCACTCGGCAGCGCACCGGTGCCGGCGCAACTGCTCGGCGTGTTCGGCGGCTTCGTCACCGCTTCGCAGGTCATGGCGGCGCTCGTCACGCTGGGTGGCTGCGCGCTGCTGGCGTGGATCATCGGCCGGCTGATGTCGGCGCGGGTGCGGCAGGAGTTCGCCTGAGCGGCTGGCATCGGCTGGCGCTAGCGTTGCCTTTTTTTGCGGCGGCGGGTTGTGCCCAACCACCGACCAGCGGTGCCGACCCTCGACCGGTGAACGGCACGCTCGAATCCGTCGTCGCCGCGGCGCGTGCCCACGCCGCGCAGCGCACAGGCCTCGCGCCCGAGGCGCTGGTGC
>JBDSEG010000369.1:0-8479 GCA_039920165.1 Burkholderiaceae bacterium | reverse complement strand
CAGCAGCACCGTCGGGTGACGGGTCGAGCCGTTCATCTGCGCCTGAGCGCGCATCGCCGCGTCGTTATCGAGGTCGGCCTTGTGGACGACGATCAGGTCCGCCAGCTCCATGACGCCCTTCTTCATCGCCTGCAGGTCGTCGCCTGCATTGGGCAGTTGCAGCAGCACAAATACGTCGGTCATTGCGGCGACTGCGGTCTCGCTCTGACCGACGCCGACCGTTTCGACGACGATGACGTCGAACCCCGCGGCCTCGCACACCAGCATCGCCTCGCGCGTCTTCTCGGCCACGCCGCCAAGCGTTCCCGACGCCGGGCTCGGCCGGATGAAGGCGGCCGGATGCACCGAGAGCCGCTCCATGCGCGTCTTGTCGCCGAGGATCGATCCGCCCGACACGCTGGACGACGGGTCGACCGCGAGCACGGCGACGCGGTGCCCGCGTTCGATCAGGCGCAGCCCGAGCGCCTCGATGAAGGTCGACTTGCCCACCCCGGGAACGCCCGAGATGCCGATACGCACCGCATGGCCGGTGCGCGGCAGCAGCGCATTCAGCAGCACGTCGGCGCGCGATCGATGCTCGTCGAGGGTCGACTCGAGCAGTGTGATGGCCTTGGCCAGGGCACGACGCCGAGCCCCGGCGTCGTCACCCGCCAGCGCCGCGCACAGCGATTCGTCGCTCGGGCTCATCGGTGCCGACATGCGCTCAGGCAGCGACCGCCTTGCGAATCTGCTCGAGCACGTCCTTGGCGCTTGCCGGAATTGGCGTGCCGGGTCCGTAAATGCCTTTCACGCCTGCGTCGTACAGCATTTCGTAGTCCTGGCGCGGGATCACGCCGCCGACGAAGACGACGATATCGTCGGCGCCCTGCTGCTTCAGCGAATCGATGATCGCCGGCACCAGCGTCTTGTGGCCGGCTGCGAGCGTGCTCACGCCGACCGCGTGGACGTCGTTCTCGATCGCCTGGCGCGCACATTCCTCGGCGGTCTGAAATAGCGGCCCGATGTCGACATCGAAACCGAGGTCGGCGAAGGCGCTCGCCACCACCTTGGCGCCACGGTCGTGGCCGTCCTGGCCAAGCTTGGCGATCAGCACGCGCGGCCGGCGACCCTGCGCTCCGGCGAATTCGGCGATTTCCGACTTGAGCGCCTCCCAGCCCTCGGCGCTGTCGTAGGCGGCGGCGTAGACGCCGCTGACCTTGTGGGTATCGGCGCGGTGCCGGCCCCACGCCCTTTCGAGCGCGTCCGACACTTCGCCCACCGATGCGCGCGCACGCATCGCGTCGATGGCCAGGCCGAGCAGGTTGCCGTTCGCGCCGTTGGCGCAGGCGGTCAGCGCGTCGAGCGCGGCCTGCGCCGCCGCGGCATCGCGGTTCGCCCGCACCCGCTGCAGCCGCGCGATCTGGCTGTCGCGCACCATCACGTTGTCGATATCGCGCGTCTCGATCGCATCCTCGGTCGGCAGGCGGTATTTGTTGACGCCGACGATCACGTCGTGGCCCGAGTCGATGCGCGCCTGCTTCTCGGCCGCGCTCGCCTCGATCTTGAGCTTGGCCCAGCCGCTCGCCACCGCCTTCACCATGCCGCCCATGGCATCGACTTCCTCGATGATCTTCCACGCCGTGTCGGCCATATCCTGGGTCAGCCTTTCCATCAGATAGCTGCCGGCCCACGGGTCGACCACGCTCGTGATGTGGGTCTCTTCCTGGATCACGAGCTGGGTGTTGCGCGCGATGCGGGCGCTGAACTCGGTCGGCAGCGCGATCGCCTCGTCGAGCGCGTTGGTGTGCAGGCTTTGCGTACCACCGAACACCGCGGCCATCGCCTCGATGGTGGTGCGGACGACGTTGTTGTACGGGTCCTGCGCAGCCAGGCTCCAACCCGAGGTCTGGCAGTGGGTGCGAAGCTGCAGGCTCTTCGGGTTCTTCGCATCGAAGCCGCTCATGATCCTGAACCACAACAGGCGCGCGGCACGCATCTTGGCGATCTCGAGATAGAAATTCATGCCGATCGCCCAGAAGAAGCTCAGGCGCGGCGCGAAGGCATCGACATCCAGGCCCTTGGCCAGCGCCGTTTTCACGTACTCCTTGCCGTCGGCCAGCGTGAAGGCGAGTTCGAGCGCCTGGTTGGCGCCCGCCTCCTGCATGTGGTAGCCCGAGATCGAGATCGAGTTGAACCGCGGCATGTGCTCGGCGGTATACGCGATGATGTCGCCGACGATGCGCATGCTCGGCTCGGGCGGATAGATGTAGGTGTTGCGGACCATGAACTCCTTGAGGATGTCGTTTTGGATCGTCCCCGAGAGCTGCGTCTGCGCCACGCCCTGTTCCTCGGCGGCGACGATATAGCCGGCCAGCACCGGCAGCACCGCGCCGTTCATGGTCATGCTGACGCTCACCTTGTCGAGCGCGATGCCGTCGAACAGGATCTTCATATCCTCGACGCTGTCGATCGCGACGCCGGCCTTGCCGACATCGCCGGTCACGCGCGGATGGTCGCTGTCGTAGCCGCGGTGCGTCGCCAGGTCGAAGGCGACGCTCACGCCCTGCCCGCCGCCGTCCAGGCCCTGGCGATAGAAGGCGTTCGACGCCTCGGCGGTGGAGAAGCCTGCGTACTGGCGGATCGTCCACGGCCGCGCCGCATACATGGTCGCCTGTGGGCCGCGCAGATAGGGCGCCAAGCCGGGCAGCGTATCGGCGCTCGCCAGCCCTTCGAGATCGGTCGCGGTATAGAGCGGCTTGACGACGATGCCTTCGGGCGTGACCCAGTTCAGCGCGCTCACGTCGCCGCCCGGCGCCGATTTCGCGGCGGCCGCGGTCCAGTCGGCGAGCGACGCGGCCTTCGATGGGGGCGGGACGGACATGGGGACTCCTCGACGCGGCTTTGCACACTGGCATTTGACCGCGCATCATCCCAGACCGCGAGATTCGTTCAGCGGCGCGGCGCACGCCCGACAATCGCGCCATGACCCGCCCCCTCGTCAGCCTCATCGCCGTGGTCGACCGCCTGCGCGGCATCGGCAAGGACAACCGGCTGCTCGTCCACCTGTCCGAGGATCTGCGCCACTTCAAGCGTTCGACCCTCGGCTGCCCGATCGTGATGGGCCGCAAGACCTGGGACTCGATAGGAAAACCACTGCCCGGGCGGCGCAATATCGTGCTGACGCGCGACCCTTCGTGGCGTGCCGAAGGCGCCGAGCCGGCCGCGTCGCTCGACGCTGCGCTGGCGCTGGCCGGCGATTCAGCCAAGGTCTTCGTGATCGGCGGCGCCGAGGTCTATGCGCAGGCGCTGGCGCACGCCGATGAACTGGTTCTGACGGAGATCGATGCGGTCTTCGACGCCGATGTCTTCTTTCCTGCCTTCGACGCCAGCGCCTTCACGCCGGTCGCGCGCGAGAGGCACCGCAGCGAGCAGGGCTTCGAGTACAGCTTCGCGACCTACCGCGCGGTCGCGCCGCGCTGAGCGCGCGATCCCGGTTCAGTCCGCGCCGCGCGGGGCCCGACTCAATTCGTTGTTCGCGCCCACCAGCGCGCGCAGCATCCGCATGAACTCGGCGCGCTCGGCCTTGGGCAGCGGCGCGAGCATGCGGTCCTGGGCGCGCAGCATGGCCGGCACCACGGCGGCGAGCGTGCCGTGTCCGGCAGGGGTGAGCGTGAGACGCCGCACCCGGCGGTCCTCTGGCGCGGCACTGCGCTGGAGTTGGCCGCCGGCCTCGAGCCGGTCCAACACGCCGGCGATGGTCGAGGTGTCGAAGCCGATCGCGCGCGCCAGCCGGCGCTGGTCGATGCCGGGCGAGTTCGCGACGCACTGCAGCGCCGCGTACTGCACCGGCGTCACGCCGTGGCCTTCGGTTTCCTGCAGGAAGATCGCGACCGCGATCTGCTGCAACCGGCGGATGTAGTGGCCCGGCAGGGCATCGAGGTCCACCACGGGAACGGGCGCAGAGCGGGTTTTCATGGGCCTCGCAGCAAGTCAGACGGGCTCAGGGTTTTCACCCAGCGGCGCAACGATGTTATCACTATACTTATCGTCAGTGTGCTGATGTTCAGTGCACCCTTAACGGAGATCGCCATGGTCGCTGCCCTCGCAAGCCGTTCCCGTTCTGCGCCGGTCCTGGTGGCCGGCGGCGGCATCGGCGGTCTGGCGGCGGCGCTCGCGCTCGCGCAACAGGGCTTCGCGGTGCAGGTGCTCGAGCAGGCGCCGGCGATCGGCGAAATCGGCGCCGGCATCCAGCTTGGCCCGAATGCCTTCGCCGCTTTCGATGCGCTCGGCGTCGGCGAGCCGATGCGCGCCATCGCCGTCTATACGGACGAACTCGTCATGCACGATGCGATCGACGAGGCCCTGGTCGGCCGGATTCCGGTCGGCGTTGCGTTTCGATCCCACTTCGGCAACCCGTATGCGGTGATCCACCGCGCCGACCTGCACCGCACCCTGTTCGAGGCCGCGCGCGACGGCGCCGGCGAACGCGGACCGATCGAATTCGTCACGTCGACGCAGGTGCGACGCATCGAACAGGACGCCAACGGCGTCGCTGCCATCGATGCTCGCGGTGCCACCCACCGCGGTCTGGCGCTCATCGGCGCCGATGGCGTCAAGTCGGCGGTGCGGGCGCAGTATGTGGACGATCCGGCGCGCGTTTCCGGCCACGTGGTGTACCGCGCCGTGGTCGACCGCAAGGACTTTCCGGCAAACCTCCAATGGAATGCGGCAAGCATCTGGGTCGGGCCGAACTGCCACCTGGTCCACTACCCCTTGCGCGGCGGCGAGCAGTACAACGTCGTCGTCACCTTCCACAGCCGCGAGGTCGAGGAATGGAGCGTCACCGAAGGCAGCGCGGCCGAGGTGCAGAGCTATTTCGAAGGCGTGTGCCCGCGCGCACGCCAGCTGATCGATCTGCCGAAGAGCTGGAAGCGCTGGGCCACCGCCGACCGCGAGCCGATCGGGCAGTGGACCTTCGGCCGCGCGACGCTGCTCGGCGACGCCGCACATCCGACCCTGCAGTACCTGGCGCAGGGCGCTTGCATGGCGCTCGAGGATGCGGTCACGCTGGGCGAGGCGCTGCGCATTCATGCGGGCGACTTCGAAGCGGCCTTCGCGCACTACGCGCGCTCGCGTATCGCGCGCACTGCGCGCGTCGTGCTCTCGGCGCGCGAAATGGGGCGCATCTTTCACGCCAAGGGCGTCGAGCGACTGGTGCGAAACGACCTGTGGCGCGACCGCACACCCGAACGCTTCTACGACGCGCTCGAATGGCTGTACGGCTGGCGCGTCGATAACTGCCTGGCGCCGGCCTGACATTCGCATCAATCCTCTTCGATCGGATCGACCTTGAATTTCGTCTTCGAACCCGAATCCCGCGTCACCATTCCGGTCGCCGGCAGCGACGCCGTCTTTCCGGTGCGTCGCGTCTACTGCGTCGGCCGCAACTATGCGGCGCATGCGCGCGAGATGGGCTTCGACCCAGACCGCGAGCCGCCCTTCTTCTTCTGCAAACCGGACAATGCGGCCGTCGTCGTGCCGCCCGGACACACCGTGGACATTGCCTACCCCTCGCGGACGAACGAATACCACCACGAGATCGAACTCGTCGTCGCGATCGGCAAGGCCGGGTGCGACATTGGCGTCGAACACGCCAACGAGCACGTCTTCGGTTATGCGGTGGGCCTGGACATGACGCGGCGCGACCTGCAGCTCGCGGCGCGTGACAAGGGCCGGCCGTGGGAGCTCGGCAAAGCCTTCGACCGCTCGGCGCCGATCGGCCCGCTCGCGCCGGCCCGGCAGTTGGGCCATCCGACAAGCGGCGCGATCTGGGTCCAGGTCGACGGCACCGAACGCCAGCGCAGCGACATCGGCAACCTGATCTGGTCGGTGCCCGAGGTCATCGCGCACCTGTCGACCTTTTTCGAGCTGCGCTCGGGCGATCTGATCTATACCGGCACGCCCGAAGGTGTCGGCGCCGTGCAGCGCGGCGAGACCATGATCGGCGGGATCGACGGCCTGGGTGAACTTCGAGTCAAGGTGGTGTGAGATGCAGACGATCCCGACAGCCAAGACAACGACAACGCCGACGACAGCGACGCCGACGCCGACGCTGCCCGCAACCGACCGCGAAGCGTATTACGAGCGCATCGCCCCGCAGCACATGGCGCCGCTGTGGACACGCCTCAAATCACTGGTGCCGCCCGCGCCCACGCCGGCCGGCGCGGCGCACCGTTGGGGCTACCCCGACGTGCGCCCGCAGGTGCTCGAATCGGCGAGCCACATCAGCGCGATGGAGGCCGAGCGCCGGGTGCTGATCCTCGAGAACCCGGCGTGGCCGGGCGAGTCGCGCATCACCAACACGCTCTATGCGGGGCTGCAGCTCATCATGCCGGGCGAGGTCGCGCCGGCGCATCGGCACACGCAAAGTGCGCTGCGCTTCATCGTCGAAGGCAGCGGCGCCTATACGGCCGTGGAGGGCGAGAAGACGAGCATGCAGCCGGGCGATTTCGTCATCACGCCGAGCTGGACCTGGCACCACCACGGCAACGAGACCGACGTGCCGATGGTCTGGCTCGACGGCCTGGACATCCCGATCGCGGCCTTCTTCAACAGCACCTTCCGCGACGACCACGAAGCCGACGAAGCGCCCCTCACGCGTCCGGAAGGCGATGCGCTGGCGCGCTACGGCAGCGGGCTGCTGCCGGTGGGTCACCGGGCGAGCACGCTCAACTCGCCGGTCTTCAACTACCCGTATGCCCGTACCCGCGAAGCGCTGCACGCGCTGGCCCGCGGTGCTGCGCCCGACGCCCACCTCGGCCACCTGATGCGCTACGTGAACCCGGTGGACGGCGGCTGGGCGATGCCCACGATGGCGACCCTGATCCGCTTGCTGCCGGCCGGCTTGGCCACCCTGCCCTACCGCTCGACCGACAGCGCGGTGTTCATCGTCGTCGAGGGCCACGGCGAATTGCGCGTGGGCGGTCAGCGCCATGCGCTCACGCCGCACGACATCGTCGTGGTGCCGGGCTGGATGTCGTACACGCTGCACGCGGGCGACGATCTCGTGCTGTTCTCTTATTCGGACCGCGCTGCGCAGGAAAAGCTCGGCCTGTTTCGCGAACAGCGGCTCGCCGCCTGAATCGCTCGATCAGTCAACCCCGGAGACACTTCCCATGCACCGCAGAACCCTCCTCGCCACGCTCGCCGCCGGCATCGGCCTGGGCCATGCCCCGGCCTTCGCCCAGGCCGACTACCCGAACAAGCCGGTCACGCTGATGACCGCCTTCGCGCCCGGCAGCGGCCCGGATGCCACGTTGCGCCTGGTGGCCGAGAAGCTCGGCAAGATCTGGAACCAGCGCGTGCTGGTCGAGAACCGGCCCGGCGGCGGCGGCCTGATCGCGATGGACGCGGCCAAGCGCGCCACGCCCGACGGCTACACGCTGCTGCAACTCGACAGCGACCACCTCGCCGTCACGCCGCATCTGTACAAGGCGCGCGGCGCCGAGGCGGTGAAAAATTTCGAACCGGTCGCGTCGATCTTCCGCACCACCTTTCTGGTCGCGGTGCCGGCCGATTCGAAATTCAAGACCCTCGGCGATATCGTCGCCGCGGCCAAGGCCGCTCCCGGCAAGGTGACCTACGGCTCGTGGGGTGTGGGCAGCCCTGGACACCTCGGCGCGACGCTGCTCGAACTGCAGACCGGCATCGAGATGCAGCACATCCCGTACAAGGAAGTGAGCCAGCTGTTCACCTCGGTGGGCGCGGGCGACGTGGCCTGGAGCCTGGGCACGCTGCCGTCCAGTTCGGGCGCATTCAAGGCCGGCAAGCTGCGCTATATCGCGGTCGCCTCGGGCAAGCGGCTGCCGCAGCAGCCCGAGGTGCCGACCGCGGCCGAGGCCGGCGGGCCGAAGGACTTCGACGTCAATGCCTTCGTCGTGCTGGCCTCGCCCAAGGGCATGGCACCGGCGCTGAAGGCGAAGATCAACGCCGGTGTGGCGAAAGTGCTGACCGACCCGGAGCTTCGGTCGCGCTTCGATACCTTCGCCTTCGAGCCGATCAGCTGGTCGCCCGAGGAGATGACGCGCGCCGCCGAAGCCAAGTCGAAGGTCTACGAGCAGCTCGTCAAGAAGGCCGATATCAGCCTGGAGTGATGCGGCGAGGCGGGTCACGGCGATGTCACCGGGCGGGTCCAGAATGGGAACGCCCTCAACAAGACCGGAGACTTGCATGTACCCTTGCCTGATTCGATTCGCCCTGGCCGCCGGAGCGGCGTTGCTTCCCGCGCTCGCTGTGGCGCATTCCGCCGACGATGCCGACGACGCCGCGCGTGGTGCCGGCCGAAACCTCACGGTGCAGCTGGGGCCGCGCCCGTTCTTCCTCGTCAACGACATGACCGACAGCCCGCTCAAGAGCGAGCTGCAGGCCTGCGCCGCGCAGCGCCAGACCTACAAGCGCAGCGACTGGTCGATCGGCCACCGCGGCGCAGCGCTGCAGTTCC
>JBDSEG010000368.1:0-3752 GCA_039920165.1 Burkholderiaceae bacterium | reverse complement strand
ATGTCGGGCAAAGGCTTCGCCGACGTCTATGGCGGCGGGCTGTTCGCGGGCTACGATCGCGTGACCGCGACGCGTAAGCCGTGGCTCGCGGCGGTCGCGGGCTATGCGCTCGGCGGCGGGTGCGAGCTGGCAATGATGGCCGATTTCATCATCGCGGCCGACAACGCGAAATTCGGCCAGCCCGAGATCAAGCTCGGCATCGTCCCCGGCGCCGGCGGTACCCAGCGCCTCCCGCGCGCGGTGGGCAAGGCGAAGGCGATGGATATGGTGTTGACCGGCCGCATGATGGACGCCGCCGAAGCCGAGCGCGCAGGCCTGGTCTCGCGCGTCGTTCCCGCCGCCGAATTGATGGACGTGGCGCTGGCCGCCGCGCAGGCCATCTGCGAACTGAGCGCGCCGAGCGTCAGGATGGCGAAGGAATGCGTGAACCGCGCCTACGAAGCGCCACTCGCCGAAGGCATCCTGTTCGAGCGCCGCGCTTTCCATTCTCTCTTTGCCACCGAGGATCAGAAGGAAGGCATGGCGGCCTTTCTGGCCAAGCGCAAGCCGGCTTTCAGCGGGCGCTGAGCCCCGGGGATCCGTCCCTAACCTTCGGCCACGAAGACGACGCGGTGGCATGGGTGAACGCCGTCACCCGTCGCTCGGCGCAGCGCCCTCGCGCCCGCCTGGCATCCCCGCTTGCAGCGCAAGGACCACCTCGGCGGACCGGTTCGCGAGCGTGCGACGCAGCCAGCCGTGGGCTGGATCGCCCTCGTGGCGGCGGTGCCACAGGAGGCCAATCTCGATCCGCGGCATCTGGAACGGCAGCGGACGAATCGTCAGCGCGTCGGCAGCGCCGCTGACCCGCACATAGCTGCGCGGAAAGACCGACAGCAGGTCGGACTGCTGGACCGCCTGCGCGGCGGTGGCGAACTGGTTGACTGTCAGCGCCACCCGACGCACGCGCCCGATGCGAGCCAGCGCCTCGTCGACAAAGCCATGCGCGCGCCCGGCGAAGCTCACCCGTGCGTGCAGGGCCGCGCAATAGTCGTCGAGCGACAGCGTGGGTCTGCGGGCCAACGGATTCGCCCGGCTGAGCACGCAGACATATTCGCACTCGTACAGCGGCTCGAGCGCCAGCTCGCCCTGCCCACCCGCAGCGGCGAGGGTGCGCGCAACGTCTGGAAAAAAGCCGATCGCGGCGTCTACCGCGCCGCGCGCGAGCGAGGCGCCAGGGTCGCGCGTGGTCAGCGGCTCGATTCGCAAGGCGACCCGCGAACCATCGCGCAGCAGTTCCGCGGTCAGCGGCGGCACCAGGACGGTGGCGGTGGCATCGGCCATGGCGAGCGTGAAGCTGTGCTCGTCGTGCGCCGGATCGAAAGCCTGCGGATCGAAGACCTCGCGCAGCCCGGCCAGCGATTGCCGCACGACCGGCCAGAGCGCGACAGCGTGCGGCGTCGGCAGCACGCCGGATGCGCCGGGCAAGAACAACTCTTCACCGATCGCTTCGCGCAGCCGGCGCAGCGCGTTGCTCACCGCCGGCTGCGTCATCGCCAGGCGCTCAGCGGCGCGCGTGACGTTGCGTTCGACCATCACCAGATCGAACACCCGCAGCAAATTCAGGTCGAGGGTGCGGAAATTCATAGGCTTTCGTGGCTTTTTGCGGCCGGTATTCGCGGACGTGATACCCGGGTCACGAAACGAAACTTCCCTAACCTAGGTACAAACCCTAGTATGTACCGGACGGCCAATCCTGGCCTGCCTCGATGAAAGGTCCAAGCGATGTCGACTCAAAACCTTCCGGTCATGATCCCGCCGCTGGTAATGCCACCGCGGGGCGCGGCGTGGGCGGCCCGTGCCGCAGCGGTGCTGTCGGGCTTCGGGCGCACGGTCTGGCGCGCATTGGAGAGCTCTGGAAGAAGGCGCGCCGCAGTCGAACTGCGCCGCTGCGCATGGCGCTTCGAATCTACCGATCCAGCGCTCGCCCGCGAGCTTCACGCCGCGAGCCTCTTCAACCGAACAGACTGAGACTCAGCCCATGAACACAATCGGCATCACCTCGCGCGGCGACGCCCGCCCGGGCTCGAGGACGCTGACCCGCTTATTCGCCTGGTGCCACATAGGAGGCAAGGCCGTCGCTAGCCGGTCCCGGCCGGCGGCACCGAGCAGGCAGGTGAGCGTGCAAGAGCGCGAAGCTGCCGCGGTCCGCGCCCTGGCCCACCGCTACCAAAGCACCGACCCGAGTTTTGCGAGCGAGCTGTACGCGGCGGCCGACCGCCATGAAATCGCGCTGACGGTCACCACGCACCGTACGGGCTGAACCGAAAGGTGTGCGCGCCGCTGCCGCCGTACTTGGCGCGCAGCAACCGGGGGCCGGCGCGCCGCGTGTGATGAGGGCCAGGGAATGCACCAACGTTGCATACAGGCGCCGCTCGCCGAAGGCGTGCTGTTCGAGCGCCGTGCCTTCCATTCGCTCTTCGCGACCGAGGACCAGAAGGAAGGAATGGCGACGTTTGTCGCCAAGCGCAAGGCCGGGTTCCGGGATCGGTAATGGGCCGCTACGGGTGTCGCGCGCGCGCCTTGTCACGTCTGGGGACGCCGCCCATGCGGCGGTGATGGCTTGTGAAGTGGCCCGACACTCCAACCCATGACCGCCCCGTCCCCGATCACCACCCCCGCCTCCACCGCCGCCGCAGGCCCCGCGCTTCCCGCGGACGCCCCCGCGGTTCGCTACGGCCGCCCGCTCGGCGGCTGGCGACTGAAACTGTTCACGGTGATCTTCGAGGCCGATACGCCGGCCGGCCGCCGCTTCGACCTGTTGTTGATCTGGCTCATCCTGGCCAGCGTCGGGGTCGTCATGCTGGACAGCTTCCAGGCTCTTCATGCGCGCTGGGGCACGCTCTTCACGCTGCTGGAGTGGTGTTTCACCCTGCTCTTCACCGCCGAGTACATCGCGCGCCTGGCATGCGTGCGACGCCCCGGCCGGTACGCCCGCAGCGGGTTCGGCATCGTCGACGTGCTGGCGGTGCTCCCGACCTGGGCGGCGCTTTTCGTTCCTGGGCTGCACGCCCTGATCGACGTGCGGCTGCTGCGGCTGCTGCGCCTGTTCCGAATCCTGAAGCTCGCCGCGTACGTCGACGAGTACGGCGCATTGGCGCGCGCCCTGCTGGCGAGCCGGCGCAAGATTCTCGTATTCCTCAGCTTCGTCCTGGTCATCGTGATCGTGCTCGGCACCGTGATGTACGTGGTCGAAGGGCCGGACAACGGCTTTGCCAATGTGCCTGTCTCGGTGTACTGGGCGATTTCGACGATGACGACGGTCGGCTTCGGCGATATCACGCCGAAGACCGGCCTCGGCCGATTCATCGCCTCGGTGATGATGCTGATCGGATGGGGCACGCTCGCTGTGCCGACCGGCATCGTCAGCGCGGAGCTGACCGCGCTGCGCATGCGCGGACCGGACGGCAGTCTGCCGACCACCCGGACCTGCCAAGCCTGCCTGTCGGAAGGCCACGAGGCGACGGCGCGCTTTTGCCGCGACTGCGGCGCCCCGCTGCCGCGCTATGCCATCGGTCGGACCACCGGCACTGGCTGACCGGCGAACCGCACCGTGTGCGGCGCACCGGCCGAGTCGAAGCGTCAGCCTTCGCCGCGCAGCGACGGAAACAAAATAACGTCGCGGATGCTCGGGCTGTCGGTCAGCAGCATGACCAGCCGGTCCAGGCCGATGCCGCAGCCGCCGGTAGGTGGCATGCCGTATTCGAGCGCGCGGA
>JBDSEG010000367.1:0-8084 GCA_039920165.1 Burkholderiaceae bacterium | reverse complement strand
GCGATCCACCGCGTGCCGAGCACGCGCTGGCCGGCCCAACCCAGTGGCGAGTCGAGCAGGCGGCGGTCGGCGGCGGCGATGACGCCGCGTTCGATCCAGCGACCGGGCAGTTCGAGGTGCTGGACGTAGCGTCCGAGCGCGAAGGCGGCGTCGGACGCGGGCAGGCCGAGCGCGAGTACGTCCCAGCTGATGGCCTACGCGGTAGGCGCGAGCTCGAAGGTCGCCCGGTCCTCGACCTCGCAGCCGCTGTAGGCGGGGGTCTCGAGCGGCAGCCATTCGAGGCGCGCGCCGTCGGCGATATGCGCGCGCACGGTCTGGCTCGCCGGCTCACCGGTGCTGCAATAGAAGCGCGTGGCCCCGGCGCTGGTGACGAGCGCATGCGCACCGGCACCGACCTCGATGTCGACCTTCAGGCTGTCGCCGCCGCCGACGCCACCGGGCGGGTGCACGAGCACGTTGTGGCAGACGTGTCGCCCTCGGGGTACAGGCTTGCGAGGATTCGCAGGCGTCGAAGGCGGCGTCGGGCGCGTGTGCGAGCAGGCATCGCGGCATCGTGGCCGCGGCTACGATCGGCCTGCGCGCCGGACCGCCGGATGTCCTGGTTGCGCCGCCTCTTGAAGGAGTTGCCATGCGACGTCGTGATGTATCGATCGGCCTTTCGGCGCTGTTCGCCCTGACCTGGGCGGCACACGCGCGTGCCGCCGGCCTGTCCGAATCGGACGCCGCAGGCGGCGTGCGGGCCGCGCTCGACCGGGGTGCCACCGCGGCGGTGGCGCTGCTCGGGCGGCCCGACGGCTTCCTCGGCAACCCCAAAGTGCGGATCCCGCTGCCCGGCTTTCTGGAAAGCGGCGCGAAGTTGCTGCGCATGAGCGGGCAGGGCGGGCGGCTCGACGAACTCGTCACCGCCATGAACCGGGCCGCCGAGTCGGCGGTACCGCAGGCTGCGCCGCTGCTGCGCAATGCGGTCAAGTCGATGAGCGTGGAAGACGCGCTGCGCATCGTGCGCGGCGGCGACACCGCGGTGACCGATTTCTTCGCCGGCAAGACCCGCGAGCCGCTGTCGGTGCAGTTCCTGCCGATTGTCACCCGTTCAACCGAGCGGGTGGCGCTCGCCTCGAAGTACAACGCCGTTGCCGGCAAGGTATCGGGCATGGGCCTCGTCAAGCGCGAGGATGCGAACGTGGAGCACTACGTCACCGGCAAGGCGCTCGACGGCCTGTACACGATGATCGGCGAGGAGGAACGCAAAATCCGGCGCGACCCGGTGGGCGCTGGCAGCGCGCTGCTCAAGCGGGTGTTCGGCTGATCAGTTTCCGCGCAGGCGAGCCCGCGTCACTCGCCCTGCGAGCCGCGGTGCGCCCAGCCGGTGGTGCGTTTTTCGACCAGCGAGAAGAGTTCGTACATCGCCATCGCCATCACGCCGATCACGACCAGCCCTGCGAAGGCGAGCGGCATGCGCTGCTGCGAACCTGCGGTCTGCATCAGGTAGCCGATACCCGAGTCGCCGGCGGTCATCTCGGCAAGCACGGTGCCGACGAAGGCGAGCGTGATCGCGACCTTGAGCGAACCGTAGAAATACGGCATCGAGCGCGGCAGGCCGACCTTGACGAGCACGTCCCAGCGCTTGGCGCCGAGCACGCGCAGCACGTCCTCGAGTTCGGGTTCGAGCGTGGCCAGGCCGGTCGCGATATTCACGGTGATCGGAAAGAAGGAGATCAGGAACGCCGTCAGGATGCCGGGGCCGATGCCGATGCCGAACCAGACGATGAGGATCGGCACGATCGCCGCTTTGGGCACCGCATTGAAGGCGACGAGCAGCGGGTAGAGCGCCGCATACGCCATGCGCGACGAGCCGACCAGGAAGCCGAGCATGACGCCGACGACGATCGAGATGGCGAAGCCGAGCATCGTCACCCAGAAGGTCTTCCACGCCGCCTGCGCGATCGGCGCCATGAACTCGGCCATCGCCTGCGCGATCTGCCACGGGCTCGGGAAGATGTAGTCGGGGATCGCGAAAAGCGTGCACACCGCCTGCCACAGCGCGAGGATGACGGCGAGTGCCGCGAACGGCGCCCAGCGTTCGAATTGCCGGCGCGACATCATGGTGTGGCGACCGGTGCGACGGGCTTGCGGATCGCACCGATATGCCCACGCAGCTCGTGCACGATCTCGGTGAAAGCCGGGGTGTAGGTCACTTCGATATCGCGCGGGCGCGGCAGGTCGATCTCGCGTCGCACGACGAAGCGTCCGGGGCTGCGGCTCATCACGTACACCGTGTCGGCCAGGAACACCGACTCGCGCAGATCGTGCGTGACGAGGATGACGTTGAAGCGCTGTGCGCTCCACAGGTCGCGCAGGATGCACCACAGCTCTTCGCGGGTGAAGGCGTCCAGCGCGCCGAACGGCTCGTCGAGCAACAGCATCTTGGGCTCGTGGATGAGCGCCCGGCAGATCGAGGCGCGCTGCTGCATGCCGCCCGACAGCTGCCACGGGAACTTGTCCTCGTAGCCGCCCAGGCCGACGCTTTGCAGCAGCTTCGACGCGCGCTCGCGGTACTCGGCGCGGCGCTGCTTGAACTGCGAGCGGTACGGCTCGACGATCTCGAGCGGCAGCAGCACGTTGTCGACCGTGGTTCGCCAGGGCAGCAGCGACGGTGCCTGGAAGGCCATGCCGCTGATCTTGAGCGGCCCGGTCACGGGCGCACCGTCGATGCGGATCGAGCCGCGGCTCGGCCGGCGCAAGCCCGTCGCGAGCTTCATGAAAGTCGACTTGCCGCAGCCCGACGGCCCGACGATGGCGATGAACTCGCCCTGCGTGATCTTGAGCGAAATATCCTCGACGGCGAACTGTTCTTGCGCCAGCAGTTCGTCGTTGTAGGCAAGCCAGACCTGGTCGAAGTCGACGAATAGAGGCGCCGACATGGCGGCGCCGCCTACTTCTTCGCCGCCTTGAAAATGTCGCGCTCGGCCGCACTCGGCAGGAAGCCGCCGTTCCAGACCGCTTCCGGCGTGACCCGGTCCTTGGTGCCGAAGGCGTCCGAGACCTGGCTCGCCATCAGCGCCAGGCGCGGCGCGAGCGCATTGCCGAAGCCCTCGCTGCGCGCATCGGGCGTCAGCACGGTGGCGTCGAGGGCGAGCTGCAGGCGGCGCAGCTCGAGCGCCTCGTTGATGATGCCGTCGCGCGCCTTGACGGCCGCGATGGCGGCCTTGGGATCGGCGATCACGTCCTTCATGCCCTTCGAGAAGGCGCGCAGGAAGGCTTTCACCGCCTCGGGATTCTTCTTCAGGAACTCCTCGGACACGATGATCACGTTGCCGTACAGCTTCACGCCGTAGCTCGGGTAGGGCAGCACCACCACGTCCTCGGCCTTGACGCCGCGCGCCTCGATATTGAGCAGCGAGGTGAACGAGAAGCCGGTGATGGCATCGACATCGCCGCGCACCAGCATGGTCTCGCGAAGCGGTGGGTCCATCGCGGTCCATGTGACGTTGGTGATGTTGTTGGCCTTGGCGAAGATCGGCCAGGCCTTGCGGCCGGCGTCGAACACCGGCGCACCCAGCTTCTTGCCGTTCAGGTCGGCCGGCGTCTTGATGCCGCTCTTCTTGAGCGCGAGCACCGCCGCCGGCGTGTTGTTGTAGACCATCATCACCGCCACGGGCTTGTTCGGCGCGGTCGGGTTGTTGGCGTGGAATTCCATCAGCGCCGCCAGGTCGGCAAAGCCGATGTCGTAGGTGCCCGAAGCCACTCGCGTGACGGTGCCGCCGGAGCCATTGCCGGCATCGACCGTGACATTGAGCTTCTCGGCCTTGAAGTGGCCGTTCGTGACCGGCACCAGGAACATCGCCGCCGGACCTTCGAAGCGCCAGTCGAGCTGGAATTTGATCGGTGTTTCCTGTGCGGACGCGACCAGCGGCAGCGCCGCCGCGAGGCCGATCCCCAGCAAGACGCGGCGAGCCTGCGAGAAGACGGGCAAGCGCGACCGCAGGGACGTGGAAGAGGTGAGGTATGGCGACATTCGGGAGGCTCCGGAGCGAATGGGAAGGTAAAGGACAGGCCGGCGAAACAGAAGAACCGATTGCACGGCCGGGGCCGGTCGGCGCAAAGCGGTGCACGAGCAAATTCTGTGCTCACCCATGCGGCGAGCGACACCCGTTTGAACCCTCGGCAGCCCCGCGCCGCGGCAGACCGGGTCGAGCCGGCTTCGCGCAGGCCAGTTCGACAATCGAGCAGTCCTCGTTCGCACCTCCTTCGCCACCTTCGCTGCCCGCGTCCTCGGCTGCCGCGGCGCGCCCACCGCCGCCGTTTCAGTCCGACCCGCGCGGCTTTCTGTGCGCGCTGTTCGACGCCGCGGTGCAGCGCGCCCTGCCGGAGTACACGATCGCGGCGCACCTTCCGGCGCCGCCGCGTGGCCGCACGGTCGTCGTCGTCGGCGCCGGCAAGGCGGGCGGCGCGATGGCCGCCGCGGTCGATGCACTGTGGCCGCGCGGCACGGCGCTCTCCGGCCTCGTCATCACCGCCAAGAGCACGTGCCGTCCGGCTACCGCGAGGCTGCGCGACGCATCGAGGTCGTCGAGGCGGCGCATCCGGTTCCCGATGCAGCCGGGCGCAAGGCGGCGCAGCGGATCGCCGAGCAGGTGCTAGGCCTCATGGCCGACGACCTCGTGATCTGCCTGATCTCGGGCGGCGGCTCGTCCTTGCTGAGCGTGCCCGCGCCAGGTCTCACCCTGGTCGACAAGCAGCCGTCAACCAGGCCTCGCTGCGCAGCGGCTCGGCGATCGACGAAATGAACTGCGTGCGCAAGCCCCTTTCGGCCATCAAGGGCGGGCGGCTGGCCGCGCAATGCGCGCCGGCGCGTGTGGTGGCGCTTCTTATCAGCGACGTTCCCGGAGATGCGCCCGAGGTCATCGCGAGCGGGCCGACCATGCCCGATCCCACGAGCTGTGCCGATGCGCTGGCGATCCTCGCGCGCTACAAGGCATCGACGGCATCGAAGACAACGCGGTGCCATCGTCACCCCCCGGCACGCTGGCGCGCGCGCCGCCGGCCTCGACCCGCAGGCGATGCTCGACCGGCACGACGCCTACACCTTCTCCACGGCCTCGGTGATCTGCTCGTGCCCGGCCCGACTTTTACCAACGTGAACGATTTCCGGGCGGTGCTCATCACCTGAAACGCCGACGCTGTCGATGCGCCTTGCCGGACGTCATCGCCGGGCTGCGCGGCGGGCCGACCCGGTCGGACCTGACCCAGTTGCACGGCGTGGTCGATGCCGAATTCGTGATCGAGCGCGGCGTGAAGGCGCTCGCGACCGCCGCGTGATACGGTGCGCTCGATGGACCCCTGGCACAGCTACCCGGTTCCGGCGATGCGCTTCGAAGCGCTGTTCGGCGACCGTGTCGTGCGCTGCTTCGAAGGTCGGCCGGCCAGCCTGTACGCGATCTTCGAGCGCGCCGTCGAACAGCGCGGCGCGAGCGAAGCGATCGTCTTCGAAGGCCGGCGCTGGACCTATCGCGAGGCCGAGGCGGAGGTGGCCCGGATCGCCGCGGGACTGGTCGGGCGAGGCGTGGCGCGCGGCGACCGCGTCGTGCTCTTCATCGACAACCGGCCTGAGTTCGTCTTCGTGCTGTTTGCGCTGCAGCGCCTGGCCGCCATCGCGGTGCCGATCGGCGTGCGCGAGCAACGGCCTGGCCTCGCCTACATGCTCGGGCAGTGCGGCGCCTGCGCCATCGTTTACGACTCCGCCCTGGCCGACCGCATTCCCGATGCCGCCGAAGCGCCGGCAACGCACCTGCGCCTGACCACTGAATCGCTCGGCGGCTGGCCCGCCTCAGGCGCGGTTGCGGCTGCCGCTGCGAGCGAGAACGATGTCGCCGTCATCCTGTACACCTCGGGCACCACCGGCAAGCCCAAGGGCGCGATGTTGACGCATCTGAACATCGCTCACTCGGTGATCCACTTCCAGGCCTGCATGGGCCTGCAGCCCGACGACCGCTCCGCGCTCGCCGTGCCGTCCAGCCACGTCACCGGCCTCATCGCGATCATCGCGGCGATGGTCCACGTGGGCGGCGCCATCGTTGTCGTCCCCGCCTTCAAGGCCGCAGATTTCATTGCGCTGGCGGCGCGCGAGCGTGTCACCCATACCCTCATGGTGCCGGCCATGTACAAGCTGTGCCTGCTCGCGCCCGAGCTCGTCGAACACGACCTGCGCGCGTGGCGGGTCGGCGGCTACGGCGGCGCGCCGATGCCGGTCGCCACCATCGACGCGCTCGCGCAGCAGCTGCCGGCGCTCGCCCTGCTCAACGCCTACGGCGCGACCGAGACCACCTCGCCCGCCACCATGATGCCGGCCGGAATGACGCGCGAGCATGCCGATACCGTCGGCGTTGCACTGCCCGCCGCGGACATCCGCGTGATGGACGAGAACGGCGTCGAGCTGCCGCCTGGCGAGACCGGCGAGCTGTGGATCGGCGGGCCCATGGTCGTCCCCGGCTACTGGGACAACCCGCAGGCGACGCGCGATGCGTTCACCGCCGGCCACTGGCGTTCGGGCGACTTCGGCTCGGTCGACCGCGACGGCTTCGTGCGGATCTTCGACCGCAAGAAGGACATGCTCAACCGCGGCGGCTTCAAGATCTATTCGGTCGAGGTCGAGAACGTGCTGATGGCGTTGCCCGGCGTCGTCGAAGCCGCGATCGTCGGCCGGCCCTGCCCGGTGCTCGGCGAGCGCGTGCACGCCGTCATCCACGCACCGGGCGCGGCCCTCGAGGACGAAGCCGTGCGCCGCCATTGCCGCACGCAACTCGCCGACTACAAGGTGCCCGAGACCATTTCCTGGAGTGAAAGCCCGTTGCCGCGCAATGCGAATGGGAAGCTGCTGAAGCGGGCTTTGCGCGGTCTGTGAGGGCGCCGGGTGGCGCTTCGCTGTGGCCCGATCCGGCCCGCAGTTCATCGGCACCGCGCTTCATGGCCCACGATTTAGGCGATCGACAGGACCTCGTCACCGCTGGCACGAGCGGCATCGGCCTTGCCATCGCGAGGGCCTTCGCGCGCGCCGGTGCGCAGGTCGTCGGCGCCGGGGTCGCCGGTTCGATGCCGGTCGCCGAATCGGGCCCGCGCTTCGAAACACTCGACGTCACCGACGCGACGCAGGTCGGCGCAGTCGTCGGCGGCATGGACCGGCTCGACGTGCCGGTCAGCGCGGCCGACGTGATCCGGCGCGGCGACGAGCACGACCCGAATGTCTTCGCGCGCGTCGTCGACATCAGCCTGAACGGCGCAATGCGGGTCGCCACCGCGGCCCGGCCGCTGCTCGCGGCGAGCCGCGGCTGCGTCGTTAACATGGCCTCGATGCTGAGCTTCTTCGAAGGCGGCCTTGTGCCGGCCTGCAGCGCAAGCAAGGGCGGCATTGCGCAGCTCACCAAGAGCCTGGCGATCGCCTGGGCGCCCCACGGCGTGCGCGTGAATGCATTGGCGCCGAGCTGGATCGCGACCCCGCTGACGCAGGCGTTGCAGGACGACCCGGCGCGCAGCGCCGCCGTGCTGGCGCGCACCCCACTCGGCCGCTGGGGCACGCCGGACGATGTCGCCGGACCGGTGCTCTTCCTGTGCTCGCCCGCGGTCGCTTTCGCCACCGGCCCGACGAATGGGTCTGGCTGCCGGTCGACGACCACGTCTGGTTCCGGCCGCTGTGTCAGCTCTCGACCGGCTGCGGGGTCAAGCGTCTGCGGGTGCGGCGCTCCGGCGTGCTGTCGCGCCACCATCACGTGCAACCGGTGAACGGCTTCGAGATCAAGGACGAGTGGCGCTACCTCGGGCACCACTGGATCGCGACCGAATGCGCTATGTCTACGAGCCGCCCGGCGAGACCCACAAGTTGGTGGTGGACCCGCACGTAGCCGAGATAATCACGCTGTTCCAGGTCAATGGTGCGATGGTCTATATCGATCCCGACGCAAGGTGACCGGCCACCACGACGTCTTCACGCGGCTTGAACGCTGCCGCGCCCACGACGAGCGGCTCGGCCTCGGCAGCGGCTACGTGGAGCGCTTCGTGCGGTGACGGAGGAGAAGACGGCTGTCGACCCA
>JBDSEG010000366.1:0-3329 GCA_039920165.1 Burkholderiaceae bacterium | reverse complement strand
GAAGGCGACTTCAACCGCAAGGGCAGCAGCGCCTTCGCCGGCCGCATCGGCCAGCGCGTCGCCGCGCCCGGCGTCACTGTGCTCGACGACGGCACGTTGCCCGACCGGCGCGGCTCGCTGAATGTCGACGACGAAGGCAACCCCACGCAGCGCAACGTGCTGATCGAGGACGGCATCCTGCGCGGCTATATCCAGGACTCGATGAATGCGCGCCTGATGGGCGTCAAGCCGACCGGCAACGGCCGACGCGAAAGCTATGCCGCGGTGCCGATGCCGCGCATGACCAACACCTACATGCTGGGCGGCGACAAGAGCAAGGAAGAGATCGTCGCCGGCCTCAAGCGCGGCCTGTATGCCACCAACTTTGGCGGCGGTCAGGTCGATATCACGAGCGGCAAATTCGTCTTCTCGACGAGCGAGGCGTTCTGGGTCGAGAACGGCAGAATCCAGTATCCGGTCAAGGGTGCGACCCTCGTCGGCAACGGCCCCGACGCGCTGACCCGCGTCAGCATGATCGGCAACGATATGCGCCTGGACACCGGGGTCGGCGTGTGCGGCAAGGAAGGGCAGAGCGTGCCGGTCGGCGTCGGCCAGCCGACGCTGCGGATCGACCGCATGACGGTCGGCGGAACGGCCTGAGCGACTACAACGCCGGGATGCCGCGCGGCGCCGCGCGGCGTGCGACCCAGAAGCCAAACGCGCCGGCCAGCAGGTTCATGGTCACCGAATACACCGCCGCCGGCAGCGCGATGAGCGGATTGCCGAGAATCGACATCGCGATATAGATGGCAGTCACGGCGTTGTGGATCGAGACCTGGAAGGTGATGGTGATGGCCGTCGGCCGGTCGAACGCGAACGCACGGCAGACCACGTAGCCGATCGACAAGCAGGCCACATTGAATGCCATGACGGCGCCGCCGACCTGGCCGAAGCCGAGCACCAGCGCCTCCCATTCCTTGGCGATGGCTGCGACCACGAAAATCACCAGCACCGACGCGCTGACGAGGCGCATCGGCTTTTCGGCGCGCCGTGCGAATGCCGGCGCAAGCATGCGCACCGCCATGCCGACGGTCACCGGCACGACGATGACGGCGATGATCTCGGCCACCTTGCCGAACAGCGACGGCACGCTGTGGCTGGCATCGGCGAAATGCTCGAGCGACCAGCCGGCCACCAGCGGCAGCGAGATCGCGCACAGCAGCGTATTCAGCCCGGTGAGCGAAAGGTTGAGCGCGACCGAGCCGCCGAACAGGTGGCTGTACAGGTTGGCCGAAATGCTGCCCGGCGTCGCCGCGAGCAGCATCAACCCGACCGCGAACGGCGCGGACAGTTCGAGCGTGTGCGCCAGGGCGAGCGCGACCAGTGGCAGTACGACCATCTGAAGACCGAGAGCGACCGCAACTGCTCGCTTGCGGGTCAGCAGGCGGCGGAAATCGGCCATTTCCAACGACAGCCCGAGGCCGGCCATTACCAGCGCCAAGGCGAACAACAGCAGCTGCATCATGACCAGCGTCGACATTGGCTCTCCCCCAAGGCGCCAGTCTGGTGTCGCGGCGCGCGTCGCGATCGGCGGATAAGACCCCGCGAAGGTGCGCTATTCGCCCCCGCCGGTGCGGCCCTGCCTTGCGGCGTAGGCGGCGAGCCGGCTCGCCTGGCCCGCATTGACCGCGCCGGGCGGGATGCGGCCCCGCACGATCTCGGCGACCTGCGCGACCGTCTCGAGCGCCTGGTGCTCGATCGCCTGCGGCGTGAGCCCGCCGATGTGCGGCGTGGCGACGACACGCGGGTGGCGCGCCAGCGCGACGCTCGGCATCTGATCGGGCTCGCGCCCCACATCGAGCGCGCAGCCGGCCAGCCGCCCGCGGTCGAGCGCGACGAGCAGCGCCGCCTCGTCGACGAGATTGCCGCGCGAGGCATTGACGAAGCACGCACCCGGACGCATGGCGGCGAAGGCCGCGGCATCGAACAGGTTCTCTGTCGCCGCATTCGCGACCGCGAGGCACACCACGTGGTCGGCCTGCGCGAGCAACGCGGCGAACTCGACCTGCTGCACGGACGGATCGGTGGCGCGCGCGTACGGATCGCTGACCAGCACGCGCATGCCTAGCGCGGCGCCGATCTCGGCGACCCGGCGGCCGATCAGGCCATAGCCGACAATGCCCAGCGTCGCGCCGCGCAGTTCGCGGCCCAGGCGCGCCACTGGAACCCGGCCGCTTCGGTAGTCAAGCACCGCGTCGCTGATGCCGCGCGCCAGATCGACCATCGCACCGATCACCCACTCGGCCACCGAAACGACGAAGCCCGGGCTCGCGCGGGTGACGAGGATGCCGCGCGCGCTTGCCGCATCGACGTCGATATTGCGGATATCCACCGCGCAGCGGCACCATGCGAGCAGGTTTGGCAGGCGGTCGAACAACGCCGCGTCGGCGCCCGACAGCCGGTAGCTGACGACGATGTCGCAGCCCTGCGCGGCCAGCGCCAGCGTGTGGTGGGTCCAGGGTTGCTCGCTTGGATTAAGTCGAACGCTCGCGACCGCGCGCAGCCCCGACAGCGCGCGCTCGCCGTAGTAGTTGGCCAGCGCGCTCGGGCCGTGGGTGAGCAGGACGGTCGTCATCGTGGTGGGGGCAGATCAGCCCAGGAAGTAATGCGGAATCCAGCCCGCGAGGCCGGGGATGAAGATCACGAGCAGCAGCACCAGCACCTCGGCCAGCATGAACCACCAGACATGGCGGTTCACTTCGGCATACGAACACTGCGCGATGCTGGTGGTGACGAACAGCAGCGGGGCGGTCGGCGGCGAGACGGCTCCGATCTGGTTGCACATCACCATGACCAGGCCCATCTGGAACGGGTCGATGCCATAGGTCTTGCCGAGCTGGATCGCGACCGGCGCGAAGATCAGCAGCACCGCAAGCGAATCGACAAAGGTGCCGAGCACGATCATCACGACCGCGACGATAAGCAGCACCGCGGTCGGGTCCTGCGAGAACGAGGTGACGAACTTGACCGCGCCGACGTTGAATTCGAGATACGCGAGCAACCAGCCCGAGGCGCCCGCCACCGCGATCACGCCCGACACCAGCGTCGTCATCACCGCCGCTTCGAGCAGGATGCCGGGCAGGTCGCGCAACTTGATCTTGCGGTAGTACAGCATGCCGAGCAGCAGCGCGTAGAGGCAGGCGATGGCGCCGGCCTCGGTGGCGGTGAAGATGCCCGACAGGATGCCGCCGACGATGATTACCGGGCCAAGCAGCGCCGGCCACACCCGCATGAGCGAGCGCGCGACGGCGCCCCACTCGAAGCGGCGGTGATGACGACGCTGGTGTCGG
>JBDSEG010000365.1:0-5291 GCA_039920165.1 Burkholderiaceae bacterium | reverse complement strand
ACTCGATCACCTGGTCGGCGCGCAGCAGCATCGCTTGCGGCACCGTGAGGCCGAGCTGGCGCGCCACCTTGGCGTTGACGATGAGCTTGAACTCGCGCGGCTCCTCGATCGCCATCTCGGCCGGCTTCTCGCCCTTGAGGATGCGCGCCACATAGTGCGCGGCGCGGCGGTAGATGTCCTCGAAATCCGGCCCGTAGACCGCCACTGCCTGGTCGGCGAGCTGCGGTACGTCGTGCATGAACGGAATGCCATTTCGCAGGGCCAGCGGCGCCAGCTTGCCGATGATGTCCTGGTTGCTTGTCATCGGCGCGGTGATGATCGCCTGGACGCCCTGACTGCGCGCCTGCGCGAACCCAGGCTCGAGGTCGATCTTGCCGGCATCGACGCTGAGACGTACCAGTGTCAGGCGTAGCTTCGCAGCCGACTGGTCCATGAGGCGCATCTCCTCCTCACAGCTTGCAAGCAGATCGGGGTCGATGAAGGTGCCTATCCGCTTGATCCCCGGTATCAGTTCGGTGAGCAGTTGCATGCGTTTGCCGATCAGCTCGGCGTTCGCCGTCGTGACCCCGGTGATGTGCTTTCCCGGCCGGGCCAGCGAAACGGCATAGTCGACGACGACCGGGTCGGTGACGGTCGCGATCACGGTCGGGACGCGCCGGCTCGCATACCAGGCGGCATCGGCCATCGGCTTGGCAGGAGCGAAGAAGACATCGACCTTTTCGGCGACGATGTCGCGTGCCAGCTGGCGCAGCTTGCGCAGGTCGCCCTGTGCCGAGCGGCTGACGAATTCGAGGTTCTTGCCTTCCACATACCCGGCTTCGCGCAGCCCCTTGACGAAGCCGCGGGTCGTGATCTCGCTGTACATCCCGCTCGACTCCAGCATCAGCCAGCCCACCCGAGCCGGGCGCTCCTGGCACGCCGCATGGCCCGCGGCGAGTGCCAGGATCAGGGCGAGCGCAGCGCGGATTCGGTTCGTCATCATGGTCCCCTCCCCTGCGATTGCGGCGGGGTCTAGCCTGCGCTTTTATGAGCCCGCAATCAAGCTGCCGACCCCGGCCATGTCGCCGGCCCGGAGTAAGCTGGCGCGCCCTGCACCGCGTTGCGATTTCCAAAGGAATGATCATGAGCAACCATGTCTACAAGATGCTCGAACTTACCGGATCGTCGCCCACCAGCATCGAGGATGCGGTCAGCACGGCGATCGCCAAAGCGAGCCAGAGCGTGCGCAACATCCATTGGTTCAAAGTCACCGAAACACGCGGCCATGTGGCCGACGGCAAGATCGCGCATTGGCAGGTGACGCTGAAGGTCGGCTTCACCCTCGAGTAAGAAAGCTCAACCGTCGACGCTCGCGCGCGCCGCCCGCGCCTGCTGCTTCCACAGGTTCCACGGTCGCTCGGCCTGGCCTTCGTTGGTGATACGGGTCGCGTCGGCCTCGCCCGGCGTGAGGAAGTCGACCGTGCCGAGCGGCAGCGCCTGCAGCAGCAGCTTCGCATTCACCTCGGTATAGACGGCGCGGTAGATCGCCACCTTGAGCGACTCGGCGACCACCGTGCAGCCGTGCCCGCGCATCAGAACGACGCGCTCCTGCGCCAGCGATGCGGCGAGTGCGGCGCCCAGCTCGCGGTTGCGGATCAGCAGGTCGCTCGCGACGCCCGCGTGGTCGCGGATCTCGAACAGCGGCGGGCCGTCGGCGCCGAGAAAGCCGCACATGTGGCAGGCCGCGCGCAGCCGCGCACCGCGCGCGACCGTGAACGGCAGCACCGCCGGCGAGTGGTTGTGCACCACCGCCATCACGTCGGGCCGCGCCTTGTACAGCTCGCTGTGGATATAGCGCTCGAGGTACAGGCGCGGCGGCTCGGGATCGACGGCCTCGCCGGTCGCGACCGCATATTCCAGCAGGTCGGCCTCGACGACGTTGCCCGGGGCGACATTGCGCGCCATCAGGAATCGGGCGGGGTCGGCGGCGCTGCGAACGCTCACGTGTCCGAATGCATCGACGATGCCCTGGTGGAAAAGGATGTGGTTCGCATCGACCAGGTCGGCGCGCTGCTCGTGGACGGTGGGGACGCTCATTCCGGCAGGTTAGCCCAACCGCGCCGGCCGGGCGGCGTCGCGCGATCCGCCGCGACAATCCGCGCATGCCCGTCGTCACCCAAGAAATTGCCTTCCTGCTGTTGATCTTTGCGCTGATGGTGGTGCCGCGGCTGGTCCAGCGCCTGCGCATCCCGTCGCCGCTCACGAGCTTCGCGCTCGGCCTCGCGGCCACGCTCATGCTGGGCAGCTACGCCGCCGAGCCGACGCTGTCGCTGCTCGCGACGCTCGGCATCTCGTCGCTGTTCCTCTTCGCCGGGCTCGAGATCGAACTCGACGACTTCCGGCGCGGGCGCTGGCCGCTGATCCACCATCTGGCAATGCGCGCGGTCGCGCTGGCCGCGCTGACCTGGCTGTCGATGCAGTGGCTCGACCCGCGCTGGCAAGTCGGCGTGCTGCTCGCGCTGGCGGTGCTGACCCCGTCGGCCGGCTTCATCCTCGACACCCTGCCGATGCTCGACATCAGCGAGAGCGAACGCTACTGGGTGCGCATGAAGGCGGTCACCGGCGAGCTGTTCGCCCTGGGGCTGCTGTTCGTGGTGCTGCAGTCGGGCTCGATCGCGAACCTGGCCTGGTCGACCGCGGCACTGGCGGCGATGATCGTCGCATTGCCGCTGATCTATATCGGCCTGGGTCGGGCGGTGATTCCGCACGCACGCGGGTCGGAGTTCTCGCTGCTCGTGATGGTCGGCGTGATCGCCGCCTTTCTCACCTACAAGCTTGGCGTGTACTACCTCGTCGGCGCCTTTCTGGCCGGCTTCATCGCCAAGCTGCTGCACCGGCGCGTGCCCACGTTCGCGTCGCCGCAAAACCTGCACGCGATCCGCATGTTCGCGTCGTTCTTCGTACCGTTCTATTTTTTCCATCGCGGCATGGGCGTGCCTTCGGGGGCACTCACGCTGCAGGCACTGGGCGTGGGGCTGACGCTGACGACGGTGGCGCTGCCGCTGCGCATCGGGCTGGTGTGGGCGCAGCGCCGATTCATCAAGGGCGAAAGCTCGGGCGAGAGTCTGCGCGTGGCCGCCGCGCTCACACCCACGCTGATCTTCACGCTGGTGCTGGCGAGCATCCTGCGCGAGCGCTTCCAGCTCGGCGACGCCCTGTACGGTGGCCTGCTGATCTATGCCGGCATGTCCACCCTGCTGCCGTCGATGATGATGGCGCGGCCGGTCGACTTCGACCTGCTGCCGGACACCTTGCCGATGCCCGCCGACCCGGCCAGCGGCGCCGACCGGCCGGACACCGCGCTGCGCTGAGTGCCGACGCGCGCGCAAGCCACTCGCTACCATCCGCGCCGGTGCAACCTTGCACCGCACAGGAGTTGTGCATGCGTGCGATCAGGAACCTGGCTTGTGTGCTCGTCGGCTGCACCGTCGGCGCTTTGGCGTTCGCTCAGTCGGACTGGCCGGTCCGGCCGGTGACCGTGGTCGTGCCGTCGTCGCCGGGCGGCGGCACCGACGCCTACGGCCGGCTCATCGCTCAGGCGCTGACCGAGCAGCTCAAGCAGAGCTTCGTGGTCGAAAACAAGCCCGGGGCGAGCGGCGCGATCGGTGCCACCGCTGTCGCCAAGGCCGAGCCCGACGGCTACACGATGCTGGTCGCGTCCAACTCGTCGCTGGGCATCAACCCGGTGCTCTACAAGACGCTGCAGTACGACGTGGCGCGTGACTTCGCGCCGGTGACACGCGGTGTGATCGCGCCGATGGTGGTCGTCGCGCATCCCGATGCCAAGGTCAAGACGCTGGCCGAGCTGGTCGAACGCGGCAAGCGCGAACCGGGCGCGGTCTTCTACGGCACCGCCGGCGTGGGCAGCCCGCTCTATATCGGCGTGCGAATGATCGAGGCCGCCAGCGGCGCGCAGTTCAACCACGTGCCTTACAAAGGAGTCGGCCCGGCCTATACCGACTTGCTGGCCGGGCGGCTGCAGTTCATGCTGACCGACCTCGCGAGCGTTCGCCAGTACATCGATACCGGCAAGCTGGTGGCGCTGGCGATCACCGACAAGAGCGCGCTGCTGCCGGCCGCGCCGACCTTTGCCGAGGCCGGCTTCGGCGCCATCAAGGCCTTCACCGCGTTCTCGGTGCTGGTGCCGGCGAAGACGCCACCGGCGATCGTTCGCCGGCTCGCAAGCGAGATCGCCAAGGCGGCGAAGAATCCGGCGGTTCTCGCGCGCCTGGAACAGCTCGCGCTGCTGCCGGTCGCCGATACGCCCGAACAGTTCGCCGCCTCGCTCAAGGACGAGCAGCAGATGTGGGGCACGTTCATCCGCACGCACAACATCACGCCGGAGTGACGCCTCTTCGTGCAGGCTTCGGCTATCCTGCGCGCGGCCATCCCGGGCCAACACTACTTGCGAGCGCCCCATGTCAGGAAACGCCTTTCACGTCCATGGTCCGCACGATCACGCGATCGAGCACGCGGCGGAACACGGCAACAAGGACGCCTTCTCCGGCCGGGTCGCGGTTGCGACCGCGGTGCTCGCGACCGTCGGCGCTCTCTTCTCGTACATGGGCGGCGCGACCCAGGCGAATGCCGGCCTGGCCAAGAACAACGCTGCGATCAAGAAGACCGCGGCCTCGAACCAATGGAACTACTACCAGGCCAAAAGCAGCAAGCAAAACCTGTCGGAACTGGCGATGGCGCTGGTCCCCGAGGACCGCAAGGCCGGCTACGCCAAGGAAGTGGATCGCTACAAGGTCGAGAAAAACGATATCAAGGCCGACGCCGACAAGCTCGAGGCCGAATCCAAATCCTGGGACGAAACGTCGGACGCGCTGATGCACCAGCACCACCGCTGGGCCCAGGCGACGACCGCGTTGCAGGTGTCGATCGCGCTGGCGGCCATCGCGCTGCTGACGCGCCGCGGCTGGCTCACCTGGGGCATGCTCGGCGTGGCCAGCGTGGGCATCGCGCTGGGCGCCGCGGCGGCGCTGCACGTCTGAACCACGCCTCGCGGCGGCTCAGCTCGCCGGGGCGGTGAGCGGGAAGCCCTGGCGTACGCGCCAACAGCCTTCGATCGGCTCCACCAGCGTCACGGCTGCGCAGCGCGCCCGCAGCGGGTCCTGCAAAGGAGTCGCCGCGTCAACCCCCGGTGCGCGTTCGCTGCGTCGGCCGCATTCCCATGTTCCGCCGTGAGGTGCGCGACGAACTTCGCGAACGCGCCACCGAAAGGCGGGGCGCTGGGAAGCGCAGCTACC
>JBDSEG010000364.1:0-6557 GCA_039920165.1 Burkholderiaceae bacterium | reverse complement strand
AGCGGATTCGGCTTCGATCCGCCGTGGGTGCCCACGAAAGCGATGGTCCGGCCATCGGGATAGACGATGACGTTGGGCTGGTAGGCCGCTCGGCCCTGCAGGTCGGTGTGGCCGACCCGGCGCATGTTGCGCTGCTCGCCGCTCTGGCTGATGTCGGCCAGCGCAGCGCCCGCGGTCAGGCCGAGCGCCGTCAACGCGGCCGCGGATACGACGCGCCGCCGCGCGCAATGAATTTGGAACAAAGTACTGCAATGGATGGATGTCTCCAGTTGTGTCGCAAACCAGGCGGAATCCTCCGTTCGCGCCATTGCCTGGCATCCCGGCGCGAAGGCCTGCATGCTGTGTTTCGCAACGCCGTCGCGGCATCCTTCGAACTAGGGAAGGGTTTGCGCGCTGATCGGCACAATCGCGCCGCAGGGTCGCGATCGGCCGCTCGAAACATTCGCGTCAAGGACGAAAGGAGCGCACCGCATGGTCGATATCGGAGACGCCATCGCGCGCGCCGTCGCAGCGGCCGCGCTGCTGCTGTTCGTGCAAGCCGCTTGGCCGCAGGTCGCGCCGTCGCCGGCCGAACTTCGGGCCTACACCGGCCTGCATCGCGCGGCGCAGGGCGGCGACCTGCGCGCGATCGCCGCCGCCGCGCCGCGCGCCAGTCTCGATGCGCGCGACTCGCACGGCCGCACGCCGCTGCACGTCGCCACGTTCGCGCGGCGAGGCGAGGCGGTCGTGGCGCTGCTTGCGGCCGGCGCCGATCCCGCCGCGCTCGACGCCGACCGCTACGACGCGGTGACGATCGCCGCGGTGGCCGACGACGAGGCAACGCTGCGCGTGCTGTTGACCGGCGGTGCAAGCGCGCGCCTTGTCACGAGCCGCTACGACGGCACGGCGTTGATCGCCGCTGCGCACCTGGGCCACGCCGGCGTCGTGCGCCAGCTCATCCAAGCCGGCGCGCCGCTCGACCATGTCAACAACCTGCACTGGACCGCGCTGATCGAAGCCGTCGTGCTCGGTGACGGCGGGTCGCGCCACCAGGCCACGCTGCAGGCGCTGCTCGATGCCGGCGCCGATCACCGGCTGGCCGATCGGGAGGGCCGCACGCCGCTGCAACTGGCTCGCTCGCGCACTTATGCGGCGATGGTCGCGATGCTCGAGCGCGCCGGCGCGAAGTGAGGCGAAGCCGGCGCGCCCGACAATCACGCCCGAGATCCCCCTTCCAACCAGCAGCGAGAAACCCGCATGACCGCTTCCCAACTCCATCCGGTCGCGCAGGCGCTGGTTCGCGCGCGCCGCGATCGCGCCCCGGTCGACGCCGCCGACCCGGCGGCCGAACTGCCCGACGCGGCGACAGCGTATGCGGTGCAGGACGAGGTCGCGCGCGAACTGCGCTGGTTCGACGGTGGCGTGCCGCTGCACTGGAAATCGGGCGGCGCGACGCGCGAGACGGCAACCCACGCGCCGTTGCCGCCGGCCGGCGTATGGGCCAGCCCGGCAAGCGCCGGCGCGTGGCAGTTCAACCTGCGCGGCATCGAGGTCGAGATCGCGCTGCGCCTCGCGCGCGATGTGGATTCCGCGCTGTGCGCGGGGCTCGATGAACCCGGCGCGGCCGGCCTCGTCGATGCGATGACGGTCTCGATCGAGGTCGTCGATTCGCGCTGGTCGCAGGGCTTCGGCGCGCCGCAGTTGTGCAAGCTCGCCGACCTGCAATCGCACGGCGCGCTGGTCCTCGGTCCCTGGCTTGCCTATGCGCCGCGCCCCTGGTCGCAGCAGGCGTGCCGGATCATCATCGGCGCGCAGCCGCCGCACCATTTCCAGGGCACTCACTCGCTCGGCGACCCGGTCGCGGTCCTGCCGGCCTGGCTGCGCCACGCGACGCGCGACGGCGCGGTGCTGGCGCGCGGCACGGTCGTCACCACCGGCAGCTGGTGCGGCATCCTGCCCGCCGCGGCCGGCGATGCGGTCGAGGTCGAATTTGCGGGCATCGGCAGCGCGACGCTGCAGCTCTGACCGCGCGGGCCGATGCCGGGAACGATCTTCGTCAGCTACCGGCGCGACGATGCGGCCGGCTACGCGCGCGCCCTCGGTGACCGTCTCGCGCGCCGCTATGGCGCCGATCGGGTCTTCGTCGATGTCGACGATATCGTCGCCGGAGAGTGCTTCGATGCGGTCATCGAAGGCGCGCTGAGCGTCGCCGACGTCGCTCTGGTGCTCATCGGCAAGCGCTGGCGCGGCGAGCGTGAAGGTCGACCGGCGCGCATCGACGATGCCGATGACCGGGTCCGGCACGAGGTCGCGACCGCGCTCGCCGGCAAGGCCCGCGTCATCCCGGTGCTGCTCGACGGCACGTCCATGCCCGATTGGCAGAGCTTGCCGCCGCCCTTGCAAGGCCTGGCCACCCGGCAGGCGGTCGAGCTCGGCAACACCCGCTTCGAAGCCGATATGCAGCGCTTGCTCGGCGCGGTCGACGGTGCCTTCACCGCCGGCGGCTTCGCGACGAGCCGCGCGATCGATCGCCGATGGTTGTTCGCAGCGCTCGCCGGTGCCGTGCTCGTGACTGGCTCCGGAGCCTGGTGGTGGTTGCGCCGAGACGGCGTGCCGGCTGTCTTTACGCCCGAGCCAGCTTCCGCCCTGACGGCGCGCCTCGCCGTCAACGGCACCTGGCAGGCCGAGGTTGTCTACGACTGGCCGAACGCGCGCTATACCGAACGCTTCGAATTCGGCGGCGATGCCACTTCGCTGCACGGCAGCGCGAGTTTTCTGGGCGTGGCGCGAGGTCTCGAGGAAGGCCGTGTCGATGCCGGCGGGATGGTGTTCGTCACGCGCACCGCCGAAGCGATGGGCGAGACCCGCCGCGAGACGCTGCATCGGTATGCAGGGCGCCTGGTCGGCGACGACGAGCTGCACTTCACGATGCAGACCGAAAGCGCGAGCACACCGCATGCCGCGGTGGCGTTTGTGGCGCGCCGGGTCAAGTAGCCAGGAATCGATGCCGCCGCCGTGTGCCGGGGCTCAGGTCGCCGGGGACGCCGGCCGTTGCAGCAGATGCCTGAGCTTGACGAAGGCCAGCCCGGCCATCACCGCGTCGTTGATTGCATCGTGCGCATCGAGAAGCGGCAGTTCCAGGTCGTTCATCAGGGTCGCGAAGCGCAAGTCGATCGCGCCGCCGCGCAGGTGTGGGGCCAGCGCGCGGTTCTTGAAGTCGTAGTACATCGCCGAGACTTCGTGCTTGGGCTGGGGCAGTCGAACGCCGAGCAGCGGCCAGATCTCCCGATTGAGCATCGCCACGTCGAACTCGAGGTAGTAGCCGACGAGCGGACGGCTGCCGATGAAATCGAGCAGCCGGCGCATCGCCTGCGCCGGGTCGATGCCGTGCGCGACATCGCTCTCGCGCAGAAGATGGACCCGAACGCTCGCTTCCTTGAGCGCGCGATCGGGGCGCACCAGCAGCTCCAGGCGCTGGCTCGTCATCAGCCGGTCGCCGACGATGCGGACCGCGCCGATCGAGATGATCTGGTCGCGGTGGATATCCAGCCCGGTCGTCTCGCAGTCGAGGGTGACCCATTCGTCTGCGGGCGGCGTGTCGTACATGAATGCGAAGTCGGGATCGGCCAGGTGGTACAGCAGCCAGCGGCGCCGAATCCTCTCCAACCAGCCCGACCCGACCATCATGGGTGCACCTGCGGTGCGCGCAGCGGCTTGCGAGCCGTTGCCGCTCGGCGGGGTCGCCGCGTGCGGCTCGAAAGCCCCGCCGCGCCCCTACGCGCTGCGCGCGGCTTGGCCCACGCAGACGCAAGGCCTTCGCCAGGCGCAGCCCATCCGCAGGGACGGTCGGCGTCCGGGCCCAGTCCCGCCGAGCGGGAGCATGAGCCCCTCGGGCGACCGTGCGGGCTCATCCCGATTCCAGATGGAATTGGTGCCGCACCAGCGCCTTGAAACGCTTGACGACGGCCAGGGCATCCTTGAGCAGGTCGCGCTCGAGGCTGCTCAAGCGATCGCTCTGGACCGCGCCGCTCACGGTGCGCCCGGTATCGATCTCCGCCAGACCCGCCTTGAGCTTCAGGCCCATCATGAAGTGCAGGCTCTCGGCGAGGTCGGTTGCGAATTCGGCGCCGATGCGCCCCGCGGCCACCAGCGCGTCGAGCCGCGCCACCGTGCCGACGGCATCGATGCGGTCGCGCAGCGCGAGGCTGCGAACGCCGTGGACGATGGGAAAGATGCCGGCCTTCTTGAGGTCGAGCATGTGCTTGTCGTGCTCGCCGATCAGCAGCAAGCGGTTCCACCAGCCTGAGGACGCATCGGGAAACGAGTCGATCGCAGCGGCGAACCTGCCGAGCAGCGCATCGTCGACGGCGACGAGCCGGTCGACCTCGGCGCGAACCTGCGCCAGCAGCGATGCGTCGCCCGCGACGGCGTGGGCGTCGATGAAGATCGCCAGCTTCATCAGCCCGTCGGGAGCGGGCCGCAGCAGCCAGGCGCGAACGGTGGTTGCAAAGTCGCTCGCGCTGCGCCGCCATGCCGGTTTGTCGACCATGATCCCGCCCGGGCAGTCGGGATAGCCAAAGTCGCGCAGCGCCGCCGAGAAGCGACGGCACGCCGCTTCGATGGCGGTCGGGTCCAGCCCGGCGCCGTCGCGAAAGATCAGGCCGTTGTCCTGGTCGGTCTTGAGCAGCTGTTCGCCGCGGCCTTCGCTGCCCATCACGAACAGGCAGCTCGCCGAGACCAGCTCGGGCGGTGCCACCAGCTTCCAGGTTCGTTCGAACAGCTTGGCGTTGAGCGCCTGCACCAGCTTCGCGGTCTGGCCGACGCGCGACCCGCCGCGGTACATCAGCGCGACGAAGCGGGTGATCTTGCCCGCCGCCTCGCGCAAGGCAACGAGGTCGCGCGCCTGGACGATCTGGACCGTGATGAGGTACGAGTGGTTCGACAGGTAGCTCATCAGGTCGAGCTGCTCGAGCAGACCGTCGATCCGCTCGCCCTCGGCGACGACCAGTCGGTGCACCTGGTGCTGGATCATCAGCGCGAGCGCGTCGAACAGCGGCGCGCCGGGCGCGATCGTCACGAGCGTGAAGCTGGCGAAGTCGCGCACCGGCAGCGCGTCGAGCCGCCGGCCGTCGACGACCGCCCGTTGCAGCCCGGTGTTGGTGAAGATTCCGAGCCGTCCGGCGTCGCGAACCAGGACGCTGCTGGTGCGCTGCGCCTGCATCAGCGTGGCGACGGCGACGATATCGGTCGCGCCGTCGACCAGGTGCACCGGACGCAGGAAGGCCTCGGCGACGCGCGCCATCGTCAGCGTCTGCATCTCGCGCTGACTGTGACGCTGCGCCAGCGCGCCGAGCTTGTTGGACAAGTCCGAGAACAGCAGCGCGCCGAAGGTCGCGTTGCGCGCGATCAGCACGTTGACGGCCGCCTTCGCGAGCTGGTAGGCGAGCACTTCCTCGGCCGCCACGAAGCGGCTGCTCGCCCGGCCGGCGACGAGCGAGCGGCCGTCAAAGCAGTCGTTCGGACCGAACGTGGTCACGAGTTCGTCGCCGTCGAACTGCGAAACGTGGCCCTTGATGACGACGAACAGGTGCGACGGCTCGATGCCGGGTTCGAGGATGGTCGCGGCCTCGAGGAAATAGGCGATATCGACGCTGTCGCGGACGATTTGCTGCTCGGCCGAGTCAAGGCAATCGAAGGGCGAGGCGGTGAAGTCGAATGCGTTGGGCATGGTGCATCATGAATCGCCGACCGAGATTGTGAATGCCCACTGACGACGAACCCGCCGCCATCCCCGCCGAGCACCGCAAGGTGATCATCGCGTCCAGCCTGGGCGCGATGTTCGAGTGGTACGACTTCTACCTCTACGGCGCGCTCGCCCCGGTGCTGGCGCAGCGCTTTTTCGCCGGTCCCGGGGAGCGGGTCGCTCTGGCCGCGACCTTGCTGGCGTTTGCCGCGGGCTTCGTGGTGCGGCCGGTCGGGGCGCTCGTCTTCGGCAGGCTCGGCGACCTCATCGGGCGCAAATACACCTTTCTCGTCACGCTGTTGTTGATGGGTGCGGCCACTTTTGCGATCGGGGTGCTCCCGGGTTACGTCACCCTCGGCGTCGCCGCGCCGATCGCGCTGGTGCTCTTGCGGCTGCTCCAGGGTCTGGCGATCGGCGGCGAATACGGCGGCGTCGTGACCTACGTGGCCGAGCACGCGCCCCCGGGGCGGCGCGGCTTCTATACCGGCTGGATCCAGGCCACCGCAAGCATCGGGCTTTTGCTCGCCCTGCTCGTCATCGCCGCGGTGCGCACGCTGCTCGGCGAGGCCGAATTTGCCGCCTGGGGCTGGCGGGTGCCGTTCCTTCTGTCGATCGTCCTGCTGGCGATCGGCATCTGGGTCCGCCTCAGCCTGGCCGAGTCGCCGCTGTTCCTGCGGCTCAAGCGCAGCGGCGGCACGTCGCGAGCGCCGCTGCGCGAAGCCTTCGGCCACTGGTCCAACCAGCGTCTGGTGCTGATCGCGCTGTTCGGTCTCGTCGCCGGCCAGGCGGTGGTCTGGTACACGGGCCAGTTCCAGGCGCTCTTCTTCATGACGCT
>JBDSEG010000363.1:0-3574 GCA_039920165.1 Burkholderiaceae bacterium | reverse complement strand
TTGCCCGAGCACCAGGGCTTGTCGGCCAGGCCGGTGCTCATCGCCGCCAGCGAAGCGTCGACCTTGCCGAGTTGGCGGTCGATCCACGCCTGCGAGCGTTGCTCGGCGGTGCGGCCGGGCCAGCTCTGTTCGAGCCGGGCGAGGATGGCAGCATCGAGCAGGCCGTCGGCCAGCGCTTCCCAGGTACTCACCTCGGTGCGCTCGCGGTTGCCGACGGGAATGAGCCGGCTCACCGGTGAGCGCGTATCGACATATTCGACGATGACTCGCGAGTCGAAGATCGCCTCGCCCCCCTCGAGGACGAGGCAGGGCACTTTGCCGAGCGGATTCGATTTCAGGATCGCATCGCTGGTCCAGACTTCTTCGAGTTCGAACTGGTAGTCGAGCTTTTTCTCGGCCATCACGATGCGGACCTTGCGCACATACGGACTCGTCAGTGCGCCGATGAGTTTCATCATTGTTGGATTTCCCTGGTTGCAAACGATTCTAGCGAGGGCCTTCCACGCGGCCGGCCCGGCTTGCGCGCGGACGGCGTCAGCGCCGCAACGTCCAGTCGACCGTGCCAGGGCGTCCTGGCAGCGAGAGCGAGGCCGTCGCCGGTGCGCTGCGCGCGATCACCTCGCCGCGGCGCACCACCAGCAGCCGCGCCGAGCGCAGGCGGATGGCCTCGACCGGGTCGCGCGCCTGCAGCAGCACGAAGTCGGCGTGGCAGCCGACCGACAGGCCGTAGTCGCGCAGGCCCATCACCGCTGCGGCGTTGACCGTCACCGCATCGAAGCACGCGCGCATCTGCGCCTGCGAGGTCATCTGTGCGACATGCAGGCCCATCGATGCGACCTCGAGCATGTCGGCGGTGCCGAGGCTGTACCACGGGTCCATCACGCAGTCGTGGCCGAAAGCGACATTGACGCCGGCGGCCATCAGCTCGGGAACGCGGGTCATGCCGCGCCGCTTCGGGTAGGTATCGTGGCGGCCCTGCAGCGTGATGTTGATGAGCGGGTTGGCGACCGCGTGCACCCCGGCCTCGGCGATCAGCGGCAGCAGCTTGGACACGTAGTAGTTGTCCATCGAATGCATCGACGTAAGGTGCGAGCCGGTGACGCGGCCGTGCAGCCCGAGCCGATGCGTATGAAAGGCGAGCGTCTCGATGTGGCGCGACAGCGGGTCGTCGGATTCGTCGCAATGCATGTCCACCGGCAGGCCGCGCTCGGCCGCCAGCTCGCACAGCAGCCGCACGCTCTCGGCGCCGTCGGCCATGGTGCGTTCGAAGTGCGGAATGCCGCCGACCACGTCGACGCCGAGGTCGAGCGCGCGGGTCAGGTTCGACATCGCCTCGGGCGAGCGCAGCACGCCGTCCTGCGGAAACGCGACGAGCTGCAGATCGAGATAGGGCGCGACGCGCTGTTTGACGTGCAGCAGCGCGCGCACCGCGAGCAGCCGTCCGTCGCACACGTCGACATGCGAGCGGATCGCCAGCAATCCTTTCGCCACCGCCCAATCGCAATAAGCCAGCGCGCGTTCGACCAGCGCCTGCTCGTCGAGTTGGGGCTTGAGCTCGCCCCACAGCGCGATGCCTTCCAGTAGCGTGCCGCTGGCATTGACGCGTGGCAGGCCGTAGCTCAGCGTCGCGTCCATGTGGAAGTGCGGGTCGACGAAGGGCGGGCTGAGCAGCCAGCCGTCGGCCTCGATCACGCGCGCGCCGTCGGGCACCGACAGCGTCGGGCCGACCTCGGCGATGCGACCGTCGCGGGTCAGCAGGTCGATGCCGAGACGGCCGTCGGGCAGGGTGGCATTGCGGATCAGAAGCATGGTTCTCGCAGGCGGAACGGTCGCGTTGTCGAGGGCGGGTTTCATCCAATGTAGCGCGCTGGGGCCGGCGTAGGAGGCCACGCTGACCCTGCGACGGCGCCGCATTGCCTGCCGCCGACGCGAGGGTTGGCCGCGGCACGCGCGTGGCCAGACCCTTGACAAGTCTCGGCCTCCGGGCGCAGTGTCACGGGCCACGACGACCGTCGGTCGGCGGCGTCGGGTTCGATCTTCCGGAGGTCTCGCATGAAGCTGTCCCTGCTGAAGTTGTCCTTGCTGGCCGCCCTCGGCGCGCCCCTGTCTGCCACGGCTCACGAAGGCGATTCGCCCTCTGGCCAGCTCGGCACCGTTTCGTTCGCCAATTCCTGCGACGCCAAGGTGCAGAAGGAGCTGCAGCGCGCGGTTGCGATGCTGCACTCATTCTGGTTCAGCGCCGGCGAAGCCACGTTTCGCCATGTTCTTGCCGATGATCCGTCGTGCGCGATCGCGACCTTCGGCATCGCCGCGCTGCTGATGAACAACCCGCTCGCCGGCCAGGGCGCGTCGCCCAAGGCCGCCGAGACCGCGCTCGCGGCGATCGAGCAGGGGCGCAAGATCGGCGCGAAGACCGAGCGCGAGCGCGACTACATCGAGGGTGTGGCGAGCTACTACGCCGACTTCGCGATTCGGCCCGAGCGCGCGCGCCAGGCGTCGCGTGCCCAAGCCTTCGACGCGCTCGCCGCGAAGTACCCGGGCGACGACGAGGCGCAGATCTTCGCGGCGCTCTACACGGCGGGCACGCAGGCGCAGGGCGACCAGACCTACGCCGCGTACCTGAAGGCGGCCGGCGTCCTGGAGAAAATGTTCGCCAAGTACCCCGACCACCCCGGCGTCGCGCATTACTTGATCCACAGCTATGACGCGCCGCCGATTGCCAAGCAGGGCGTCACGGCGGCGCGCAAGTATTCGGCGATCGCGCCCGATGCGCCACACGCACTGCACATGCCGTCGCACATCTTCACCCGCGTCGGCGCGTGGGAGGATTCGGTGGCGGGCAACCGGCGTTCGGCTGACGTCGCGAAGAAAGACAGCGCAGGCATGGCCGAGGCCTATCACGCTGCCGACTACATGATCTATGCCCAGCTGCAGCTCGGGCGCGACCAGGAAGCGCGCAAGGTGCTCGAAGAGTTCAAGAGCGCCGAAGGAGCGAAGTTGGCGTTCTTCGCGGGCCCCTATGCCGCGGTCGCGATGCCGGCGCGGCTCGCACTCGAGCGCGGCGACTGGGCCGCGGCGTCGCAGCTCGCGCAGCAGGGTACGGCGTTCGCGCATTGCGAGGCGATCACCTCGTTCTCGAGCGCAATCGGCGCCGCGCGCAAGGGCGATGCCGCCGCCGCCGAGCTGGACGCGGCGAAGCTCGAGGCGCAGCACAAGGCGCTCGTCGAGGCGAAGAACAACTACTGGGCCACCGAAGTAGAAGTCCAGCGCATCGCGGCCGCGGCCTGGATCGCCAAGGCCAAGGGCCAGAACGACGAGGCGCTTCGCCTGATGCGTGCTGCTGCCGATACGGAGGACCGCAGCGAAAAACACATCGTGACGCCGGGCCGCGTGCTGCCGGCGCGCGAGCTGCTCGGTGACATGCTGCTGGAGCTGAAGCAGCCGGCGGCGGCGCTCAAGGAGTACGAGCAATCGCAGATCCGCGAACCGAACCGGCTTCGCGGCTACGCCGGCGCCGCCGCGGCGGCGGACGCCGCGGGGGACCGTGACAAGGCGCGCGCGCACCATGCCAAGC
>JBDSEG010000362.1:0-5961 GCA_039920165.1 Burkholderiaceae bacterium | reverse complement strand
GTTGCCGACGAGGCTGCGATTCGCGCCGTGGTGCTGGATGCGATGAGCCGTGCTTCGCTCGCACATTGCGCCTGAACCCTGACGATGGCTCGAAACGTCGAAATCAAGGCCCGGATCGCGAGCGTCGAGGCGCTCCTGCCGACGGTCGCTGGCTTGGCAACCGAGGGCCCGATCGAGATCTCGCAGCAAGACACATTCTTTCAATGCCCAAATGGCCGCCTCAAGCTTCGCGACTTTCACAACGGAAACGGTGAACTGATCTTCTATCGGCGAGCCAACCAATCAGGCCCCAAGGAGTCTTTCTATCTTCGCTCGGCAACCACGACGCCAGAGCTGCTCAAAGAATCGTTGTCGCTCGCCTATGGCGTGGCGGGTTGCGTCACCAAGCAGCGCACGCTGTTCCTTGTCGGGCGAACAAGGGTGCACCTCGACAAAGTGCAGGGTCTCGGGCATTTCCTCGAACTCGAGGTTGTGCTTGGCGAGAATGAGTCCTTGGCGGTCGGCGTTTCGGAGACACACCATCTCATGTCGATGCTGAGTGTCGAGCCGCATCAGCTTGTTGAAGGCGCATACGTCGACCTTCTTGCCGAAAACATCTGAAGCCAGAGAGCCCTCTTGCGATCGCCGGCGCTGCTGTTACCGGTCTCGGCAAGTTCCTTCGGCGGCGTCTGTCACTGCTCCGACGGCTACTGCACTCGCACCATCCTTCCTCACGCAGGCCATCGCCGTAGCCCTCTTCGTCTGCGCAGCGACAGTGTTCATCGCAACCAGGGGCAGGCACCCGGGGCTGGGTCGGTCTCTTGGCAGCGGCCGTGCTCACGGTACGTGGCCGAGGCTTGCGTGCCTTTACGCTGCCGGCCCCAGCGTCGCCCAATAGTGGCCCAGTGCCGCCTCGACATCGTCACGCGAGGGCTGTGCGATCCGCGCGCCGGGGTGCCGGCAGGCGAGCCCGGCGGCAACCGAGGCGAAGGCGAGGGCGCTGCGTAGCGGCTTGCCTTCGATCAGCGCTGCAGTCAGCACGCCGGCAAAGGTGTCGCCGGCCCCGGTGCTGTCGCGCACCTCGACGGCCAGCGCCGGCATCTGGAGCAACTGCCCATCGCTCTCGCAGGCCAGCACGCCGCGGCCACCGAGCGTCAGCACGACGCGCAGGCCGAAGCGCTTCGCCAGCTGTTGCAGCTGTTGCGGCGGCGCGGTCTTGGCCTTGATGCCGATGCCTTCCCCAGTGCGGCGCAGCTCGCCCTGGTTGACGATCAGCACGTCGATGTTCCGAAGGGTCGTCTCGTCCAGCAATTGCGCCGGCGCGTTGTTGAGCACCGTCAGGCAACGCCGCTGCCGCGCGCGCGCGAGCAAGGTTTGCGTTTCCAGCACATCGCATTCCATCTGCACCAGCAGCGCCTCGCTCACGCTCAGCAGTGCTTCAGACACGTCGCCATGCCGCAGGCTGGCATTGGCACCAGGCGCAACCACGATCTGGTTCTCACCGGCGGCGTCGACCACGATGTTGGCGCAGCCGGTGGCACCGGGCAGGCGCCGCAAATGATCGAGGCCGACGCCGGCAGCGCCAAGACCGTCCAATGCCGCTTCAGCAAACGCGTCGTCGCCGACGGCGCCGACCAGTTGCGTCGGCATGCCGAAGCGAGCGGCCGCATGCGCCTGGTTGGCGCCTTTGCCGCCGGGCGACACCAGGTAGCCACGGCCCAGCACTGTTTCCCCCGGTCCGGGCAGGCGCGTCGCATGGAAGGCGATATCGAGATTGATGGAGCCGAAGACCAGCAGCACGATGGCGGTGTGGTTGAAGTTGTAAACAAGAAGAGCAGGGCGCAGAGCGCAGTATAAAAATTTCGCCGGGGCCAACGCGAGGTCCGCATGTGTGGGCCGTTGCGAGGCATCCTGCGACGACAGGTGCCGATGCGCTGGCGCCGCTTAGGATAGTGGCATGTCGACGCCCCGCACCACGCCGCCCAATACGTATTTGGCCGCGCCCACGGTCTCCGATCTGCATGCCTTTTGCCAGGCGATCCCCAAAGTCGAGCTGCATTGCCACCTGCTCGGCACGGTGCGTCACGCCACCTTCAAGGATCTGGCGCATCGCGCCCGAGCACCGCTGTCCGACGAGGCCATCGACGCCTTCTACATCCGCGGCGAAAAGCCGGTGGGCGTGCTCAAGGCCTTGCGCGCGCTCGACGCGCATCTGATCCGCTCGTCCGACGACCTGCATCGCATCACGCTCGAATACTTGCAGGATGCCGCTGCGCACAACGTGCGCTATGCCGAGTTCTTTTGGAACCCGACGGGCACGGCGCAGCAATCGGGCATTGCCTATGCAGCGGCGCAGCAGGCGATCGTCCGCGCGATCGGTGATGCGAAGGCGCAGCACGGCATCACTGGCCGGCTCATTGCGGCAATCGATCGCGAGGCGTCACCCGACGCGGCGCTGGAGATGGTGCAGTGGGTGCTGGCGCAGCGTTGCGACGAAGTGCTGGGCATCGGCATCGACTACAGCGAGGTCGATCGCCCGCCCGAGTTGTTTGCGGCCGCTTATGCCGCGGCCCGGCGCGGTGGCCTGAAGACTACTGCACATGCCGGTGAGTTCGGCATGCCCTGGACCAACGTCAAAACCGCCGTCGAATTGCTGCAGGTCGATCGCATTGACCACGGCTACACCATCATCAACGCGCCTGATTACGCGCGTCGGCTGGCCGATCGCGGCATCGTCTTCACAGTGGTGCCGACCAACTCGTATTACCTGCGTACCCTGCCGCCCGAGCGTTGGGCACTGGATCATCCGATCCGCAAGATGCCGGGCCTCGGCCTGCGCATACATCCCAACACCGACGATCCGACGCTGCATCGGGTGACGCCGACCGAGGCCTGGCAGAAGATGGTCGACGACTTCGGCTTCAGCATCGAAGACCTGCGCGGCTTCATGCACAACGGCATCGACGCCGCCTGGGTCGATGAAGGGACGCGACGCGGGTGGCACGTCGATTTCGACACGCAGTTCGACGCTGCGCGGGGACGATGAAATAGAAATCGGACGACCGGACGCGAACGCCGCAAAGGGTTCGCAAAGGGCGCGAAACAGTCAAAGCATGACTTCGATTTGCATTCGCGACCTTCGCGGTTCCTTTGCGACCTTCGCGTCCGGCAATCCGACTTCCGATTTCAATCGCGCAGCGCCCACCCTCCATCGACCGCTTTGAGCAAGGGGCTGTCGAAGACGCCCACCACGCGCCCGGCGCGATCGGAACCCAGAAGGTCGACCCAGCGCCTTCCCTGGCGCATGGCCACGCCGCAGCCGACAACTTGCCCGCCCAGCGAATCGATCAGGTCCCAGGCGGCTTTCAATGTCGTGCCGCTGCTGACGGTGTCGTCAACGACGACCAGGCGCCGGCCTTGCAATAGCGGCATCTGGTTCGGGTCGAGATAGATGCGCTTGCCGGGAACCGGCGAGGTGATCGACTGCACCGGCGCCGCCAAAGCTTCGTCGTACCAGAACTTGCGCGAATAACCCATCGGTACGTAGCGCGCATGCCCCAGTGCACGCGCCACCACCGAAGCGAGCGGCAGGCCCAGCGTCGGCAAAGCGATGATGACCTCGGGCTGCAGCGCTGTGAGGCGCTCGGCCAGCATTGCACCCAGTGTGTCGACCACCTCGAGCGACGCCTGGTTGAGGATGAGCGAGGCCACGGCTTGCGATGGCTCACTCGCGAGTTGACGGACCGGCAGCACGAGCACGCGGCCATCGGGCAGAGGCGCGGGATAGCCGAAGCGCCAGGGGCCGTCTGCGATCGCCGTCTTATCGGGGGAGACGATGCGTTGCCAATAGGCGGTGGTCGGTTCGGTGAAGTGGGGGGTCATCGAGGTCGGGATCGCCCTCACCGTAACTCTCTCCCGGAGGGAGAGGGGATCAAGGCGGGTCCCTCGCAGACAGGGACTGAAGACGGCTGGCGGAGCATCAATTGCCGCGACGGGTCGGGCACGGGCGTGGCGGCGAGCAATTGTTGGGTGTAGGGGTGTTGCGGCTGGTTCAGCAGCGCATCGGCATCGCCGCTTTCCACCACGCGGCCGTCCTTCATCACCATCACCCGGTCGGCCATGGCGCGCACCACGCCGAGGTCGTGCGTGATGAACAGATAGGCCAGCTTTTTTTCGCTGCGCAGGTCGGCCATCAATCGCAGGATCTGTGCCCGGATTGAGACATCGAGTGCCGACACCGGCTCGTCGGCAATGATCACCGAAGGCTGCGAGGCCAGCGCCCGGGCGATGCCGACACGTTGACGCTGACCGCCGGACAGCTCGTGCGGCAGGCGCTGGCGAAAGTGCGCTGGCGGCAGGCCGACCTGATCGAGCAGGGCGTCGACTTCCTTCGTCGCTGCAGCGCCATCGAGCCCGCGGTTGTAGAGGAGCGGCAAGGCGATGCTCTGGCCGATGCTGCGCCGCGGATTGAGCGAGCCGCCGGTGTCCTGGAACACCACCTGCACCTCGCGGCGAAAGGTGTTGCGCGCGGCGCCGGCCTGGGCAGCGATGTCCTGCCCCTTGTAAAAGATGGCGCCGGCGCTCGGCGCCGTGAGCCCCAGCAACATGCGCCCGAGCGTCGTCTTGCCGCTGCCGCTTTCACCGACCAGCGCCAGCACTTCGCCGGCGCGCAACTGCGCCGAGATGCCGTCGACGGCGCGCTGCATCGTGCGGGCACGAAACAGGCCGCCGCTACCGCGAACCGGGAACAACTTGCTCACGTCGCGAGCTTCGAGCAGGACATCGCTCACCGGACGTCTCCGTGCGCCGCACTTCTGCATTCGGCCTCGAGACGGCTCGGCAAGCTCACTGGACTACCCTCCGCGCTACGCGCTTCGAAATGAGCGCTTGGGAGCGGCCCGGCGCGCTCACTGGACTCCTCTGCGCGCTTGCGCGCTTCGAGATGAGCGCTTGGGAGCGGCCCGGCGCGCTCATGGGCGCACGCCCCAGGCGTCCGCCGCCACCGCTTCGTCGCTCAAATGGCAGCGGTCGACACCGGCCGAGTGCCGGGCCAGGAGCTCGGGCTCGATCGCATCACAGAGACCCGGCCGGGCGATCGGGCAGCGCGGATGAAAGCGGCAGCCGTTTGGCCAATGGCCGGCGATCGGCACGCCGCCGGGGACTGAAAACAACGAGTGGGCGCGCGAGCGCGGCGACAGTATGCTCGCCAGCAGCCCCTGCGTGTAGGGGTGGCGTGGCGCGTCGAACAGCGGCGCCGTGGCATTGCACTCGACGATCTCTCCGGCATACATGACGTTCACCTGCTGGCAGGTTTCGGCGACGACCGCCAAATCGTGCGTGATGAGCAGGATGCCGAGATCGAGGTCCTTGCGCAGGCGCATCAGCAGCTTGAGGATGCCGGCCTGCACTGTCACGTCGAGGGCCGTGGTCGGCTCGTCCGCCACCAACAGGGCGGGGCCGAGGGCCAGCGCGGCGGCGATGAGGATGCGCTGGCGCATGCCGCCGGACAACTCGTGCGGGTACTTCTTCGCCACCTGCGCGGCGCTGGGCAGCTCCATCAGATCGATCAACTCGAGCACGCGCGCCTCGATGCCATCGGTCTTGCCATGGGCACGCAGCGGCTCACCGATCTGCCGGCCCACCGGCATCAGCGGATCCAGGTAGCTGCTCGGATCCTGGAACACCATGCCGACGCGGGCGCCCCGCACGCGGCGCAGTTCGCTGCCCCGCAGTTGCGCCAGATCGCGACCCTCCAGCATGATTTGTCCCTCGGCGACCCGTGCCAGCGGCGAGGGAAAGAGATTGAGGATGGCGAAGGCCGTCATCGACTTGCCCGAACCCGATTCGCCGACCAGGCCGACGGCCTCGCCGCGGCGCACGCTGAGCGAGACGTCTTTGACCACACGCAACATCGTGCGACCTTGCGCGATGTCGACCGAGAGGTGGCGTACATCGAGCAGAGGCGCGTCCGTCGACCGTGCC
>JBDSEG010000361.1:0-8048 GCA_039920165.1 Burkholderiaceae bacterium | reverse complement strand
CACTTCGGCGCGCTGCGCCTCCGGCAGCGCGATCAGGATGGCCGCCGCGTGTTCGGGCTCCAGATGCACCAGGATGGCCGCGACGATTTGCGGATGCTCGACCTTGAGCACCTCGGCCACCGACAGTGCGTCCATCCATTTGAGGTTGTCGATGCCCGCCAGGTCGCCGGTCTGCAGGATGCGGTCGATCAGGATCGACGCCTTCTCGTCACCCAGTGCGTGCTTGAGCACCGCGCGAACGTAGTCGCCGGTATCGGCGGCGAACAGGCTTTGCCCTTCGGTCGCAGCGACAAAGCGATCGGCCACCTGGCCCAGGCGCTCGCGTGTGACCGAGCGCGTCTTGTTGATGGTCTCGCCGATCTTCTGCACCTCGCGCGGCGACAGGTGGCGCAGTACCTGGCCGGCCTCCCGTTCACCGAGCGACATCAGCAGGATCGCCGCGTCGTTGAGTCCCTGTTCGTCCATCGAGTACTTGTGTCGGATTGATTCGGTCGGCCGGGATCAGGCGTTGACCCAGCTCTTGACGATATTGGCCACGGCCACCGGGTTCTGGCGCGCCATCTGCCGCGCACCTTCGAGGCGCGCCTGCTCGGTTGCGCCTTCACCCGATCCGGCTGCTTCGGCCCCCGTGCCGGCCAACGACGCTCGGGGAGACTCCAGCGCCGAGGTCCCCGGGGTCGGCAAGGCCGGACGCATCGGCACCTCGCTCTCGATGGCGTTGAGCTGGCCTCCCGGCGCCGACAACAGCGGCTGCATCTGCTGCGGCGCCGCCTTGGCCCAGGCCTTCAACCCTGGGCGCACCATGCCCAGCAACACGAAAGCGCCGATCAGCACCAGCCCGATGGGCCAGGCGAAGTTGCGCGCCAGCTCCAGCATCTCGGGCCGTTGCCAGATCGGCAGTTCGGGTGTCGTATTGGCGTCGACCATGAAGGCGGCGTTCATCAGATTGACCGAATCGCCGCGCTCCTTGTTGAAGCCGATGCTCTCGCGCACCAACGCCGTCATCTGCTCGATTTGCGCCGCCGGCAGCGCCGCTGCGGTGGTCTTGCCCTGGGCGTCGGTGGTGTTGGTGAAATTGACGACCACCGCCGCGTTGACCCGTCGCACCTCGCCGAAGGCCCGGCGCACTGTCTTCACGGTCTTGTCGACTTCGTAGTTGACAGTCGTTTCGCGTTTGGTCGGCGGCCTTTGCGCCGCCGCCGCGGCTGTGGCCGCAGCGCCAGCAGGGGCCAGGGGCGGCGCGGCACCATTGATCGGCGCGCTCGGCGCCGTCGGCGGTGTGTTCGAGGTGGCGCCCGGTATGCCACCCGCCGGCGTCGCCATGGCGCCGGTGCTCTCGCTCGTCTGCTGGCTGCGCACGGCGCTGGCATCGTTGGCCAGATTCGGGCGGTGCTCCTCGGATGTGGCTTCGCTCTGCGAGAAGTCGACGTCGGCGGTGACAGTGGCCTTGACGTTCTGCCGCCCGACAACCGGCTCGAGGATGTCGAGAATGCGCCTTGCGTATTGCTGCTCGAGCTGTTGCTTGTATTGCAGTTGCTGAGCGTCAGCCGAGCCCTTGTCGCCCTGTGCCGACAGCAGGGCGCCGCTGTCATCGACGACGCTCACCGCCGGCGGCAGCAGTTCGGGCACGCTGGAGGCCACCAGATGCACGATGCCGGCGATCTGGCCGCGCTCGAGCGTGCGGCCGTGATGCAGCGTCAGCATGATCGAAGCCGATGGCTTTTGCTGCTCCCGAAAGAAGCCGTTCTGGTTGGGCAGCGCCAGGTGCACGCGCGCGCTCTGCACGGCAGCCAAGCCCTGGATGGTGCGCGCGAGCTCGCCTTCGAGGCCGCGCTGGAAGCTCAGCTTCTCCTGAAACTGCGTCATTCCAAAGCGGTTGTTCTCCATGATCTCGAAGCCGGCCACCGAGCCCTTGGGCAGACCCAGCGAAGCCAGGCGCAGACGCACGTCGTGCACGCGGTCGGCCGGCACCATCACGGCGCCGCCGCCCTCGGTGTATTTGTAGGGCACGTTCATCTGCGCCAGTTGTGCGACGATGGCGCCGCCATCCTTGTCGCCCAGGTTGGCGAAGAGCACGCGCCAATCGCTCTGGCGCCCGAGCACCACCGCAGCGATGGCGATCGCCAGCAGCAAGACGACGCCGAAGGCCAGGCGCATGCGCACGCGCCGATCGAGCGTCGAAAGGCGCGACGACCAGACCGGCTGCGCGTTGCTTGAGAGTGAGGTCACGGGGAGTTCAGCGACAGCGGACATGGGCAGGGCAGGCAGAGGCAGGGACAGCGGACGACGAACCCGCGCGACGACGATCAGGGCAGGGCCGGCATCCAGCGGCTCGGGGGGCCATTGGATGCACCGGACGATTATTCGAGTGCACCTCGCCCGCATTGCCCTGATAAGGGGTCGCTTTCGCGCTCATTTCCAAACGCACGAAAATCCTGGTGCGCCTACCATTCGCGGCATGGAACTTCGCCTTGCTCCCGTCACCGGCGCCCCCACCTTGCGTCCGGCCAGCGCTTTGCGCCCGGCCGATGGCGCCAAGGGCGGCGGCTTCGCCGACGCCCTGTCGGGCGCGCTGCAATCGGTCAGCGCCTTGCAGGATCAGTCAACCGGCCTGCAGCAGCAGGTGCAACTGGAAAACCCGAACGTCAGTCTGGAAGAGACGATGCTGTCGATCCAGAAGGCGCAGATCGGCTTTCAGGCCACGCTGCACGTGCGCAACCGTCTGGTGCAGGCTTACAGCGACATCATGAACATGCAGGTGTGAGCGGGGGCGCGCCGCCGCGAAGGCGCGCCGTTCGCGGACTGCGGGCAAGTCAGGCTATCGCCCGCTTCACCAAGTTACCATCCCTCTGGCAGAGCATCGCCGTACTTGGCAACGATCAACAGGACGATCGGCCTCTGCTACGGCCTCGATATCCGGTCAGCGGTGCGTTTCGCGACCGGTGCAACGGTACTCGCTACTACCTTGATGCCGGCGTCCGTGACGAGTCGAACCCAGGTGATCAGTTCAGTGTTGATCGCCGCGCAGGTCCGGTCCGGGTCAATCGATCGACCAGATAGACCCGGGGAGCTATCAAGCCGCCTTCGACCAAGCCACCGAATTGTCCGTCAATGAAGTTCGGGTTCGCAAGATCAATTGACCCGGTCGGGCGAGGTGACCGGCAAACCGATGCCTACCTCCTTAGTCGTATAGGCCATTGCCCGACTTGAGTTTCTCCATGGCCTGGCCCACGATGGCTCCCTACGTTCGGCCGCGCCAATCCAATTGCTCCGCATAGTAGGCTTGATGACATTCCTGTGCCTCGCTTCCTGCGACCAGGCCTCGCGCTTGCCCGCGCCGCTCGGGTCCCTTGCGCGCTGATCGCCGCCATGGCCTGGCAGTCGCTCGCCAATAGGCTCTCCACGCTGCCACGCGTGCTCGCCGGGCCAATGCTGCGAAAGGTCGCGCCGCGCGGCGTGAGCGTGTGGCTGGCGATGCGCCTGGGCGGCGATATCACGCTCACCGTGCTAGATCCCCTCAACGCGCCGGTCGCCTCGGGCCGCCGCCACACGGTCGCCGTGGGCACGCAGCTGCACATGGTGTGCGTGACAGCGGCGCCCGGTGCCGGCGCGGCCGACCTGGTGGAGGGCGTGATCTACCGCTACGACCTGGCTTTCGCCTTCGATGACCAACAGAGCATGAACCTGCCCGGCGCCACGGGCACCGCCACTTTGCCCGGCGCGCTGGCGTACGTTCCTTTCGGCCTGCCGAGCTTCTGCCTGCCGCCCGAATCGCTCGACGACCTGCGCCTGCTCTGCGGCTCGTGCCGCATCCCGCACGGCAATGGCCGGGATGCCTTCGGGTTGGGTGACAAGCTGATCGCGCAGGCCGCGTCCAATCCGCTGGCGCGGCCGCACCAACTGCTGCTCACCGGCGACCAGATCTACGCGGACGATGTCGCCGCCTCGTTGCTGATGGTGCTGTCGGATGCCTCACACGCGCTGCTCGGCTGGAAGGAAGAAGTGCCTTTCGACGATCAGGGCGGCAAGGCCAGCGTGGACAAGCTGCTGCCCTTCCTGCGCCGCGAGCCGTTGGAGGCGGCGGGCTTCACGTCCGAAGATCTCGACGGGCAGCTCTTGTCGCTCGGCGAGTACCTGTGCATGTACCTGATGGTGTGGTCCGACGTGCTGTGGCCCGCCGACATGCCAACCTTCAGCGATGCGACCCAGGCCGCCGGCGCTTTCTTCGGCGGCGACCCCATCGCCCAGGGCCGTTGGATCGGCCAGCGCGTCACGAAGGGCCAAGACTTCGGCATGACCCGCGACGCGCGCAAGCTCGAGCTGTTTCGCCAAGACCTGCCGGACGTGCGCCGGCTGCTGGCCAACATCCCGAGCTACATGATCTGCGACGACCACGAAGTCACCGACGACTGGAACATGACGCGTGACACCTGCAAGGCGCTCTACGGCCATCCGCTCGGCTTGCGGGTGGCGCAGAACGCGCTGGTGGCCTATTCGCTGTGCCAGCATTGGGGCAACGTGCCGGAGGCGTTCGAGGGCACGGGGCCGGGCAAGGCCATGCTCGACCTGCTCGACGGCACGGCGAACGCGGCTGGCTACGAAACGATCTCGCCCGCGCTGCGCACGCTGGCCGGCGTGCATGACGAAGCCACGCTGGCGACCCGCCCGAACAACGCAGTGTTCCACGACGCCGGCTCGCTGCTCTACAACTACACGGTCGAGGGGCCGGGCCACCAAATCATCTTCACCGACTCGCGCTCGTGGCGCTCGTTCCCCACGGGCACAGTCGGCGGCGGTGTGCTGCTGCCTACTGATCAGCTAATCCAGCAGATCGTGGCCACGCCGCCGACCGGCGAGCGCATGTTGATCGTGGTGATGACCACCAATGCGCCGGCGGTGGAGCCGATCCGCTCCGCCGCGCGGCACGACGCGATCGCCAATCTCTTCGAGCACTTCCCCGATGTCTACGAGGCCTGGGAGCTGCCGTCCATCCACTTCGATCGCCTGATGGTGAGCCTCACCGAAAAGCTGCCGCTCGTCGACGGCAAGCGGACCGGCGCGCTGGCGCTGCTGTCGGGCGACGTGCATTTCAGCTTCGCCACGCGGCTGCTCTTCAAGGCCAGCACGCGCCTGGAAGATGTGCAGCCGCAGCCTGTCAAGGCGGTGATCGCGCAACTGGTCGCGAGCTCGTTGCGCAAGGAGACCGGCAACACGCTCGGCTTCCAGCGCGACGGCTACGATTTCGCGCCCAACCCCATCGCGTGGCTGTTGATCCCCAGGACCACGCCTCAGGGCTATGCCGGCTGGAACACCTTGCCGGGTTCGGGAAGGGTCGTCGGCCAGCGCGGTCTGGCCGTCGGCGGCCCTTTCGTGCCGCTCTTCAGCGTCGAGCTCGACCAGCCCACGCTGCCCACGGCCCCGGACGGCTGGTTCCTCGGCACGGCGGTCGACCCGCAGACGCCACCCGACTACAGCTACCGGCTCGACTATCTGACGCCGCCCGAAGTGACCGTGCCCGCGGACACCACCCCGATCCCGCCGCTGCCCGCGGGCGCGACGCTCGACCAGCGCAAGATGGCCGCCGAATCGCTGCGCCTCGCGGCCACCAAGTACCGCATGTACAACGCCGGCGGCGCGGTGAACAAGGTCATCGGCACCAACAACTTCTGCGAGATCAGCTTCGACTGGCACCCCACCAACGTCAGCCTGCGCCGGCTGCACCACACCGTACGATGGCGCAAGGACAAGGGCGGAGACGTTCAGCAGAGCGACTACGTGGTGGCGCTCGATCCCGACGACCCTGCCTTCGCGGAGCTGGTGCCGCGCGCGATGTCATGAGCGACCGCTCGCCCGCTCTGAAGATGGCTCGCGCCGACAAGCCGGGCACGGAGGTGAGCCGATGAGCGCCTCGCTGTTCGACTCCCTCGCACGCGGTTTCGCGGTGCTGCTCGCGCCGGTTGTGCGCGTGGTCGAGGAGCCGGCCTTGCTCCCGCGCCTGATGGCCGAACTCGGCGTGCCGCCGGACGCGAACCACAACGCGCTGCTGCAGGCGCTCTCGGCCGTGGCGGCGCTGAAGGATCGCATCGAGTCGCTCGGCGCGCAGGAGCAACCGTCGTTCGAGAGCATCGCCGCCGTGCTCGATGCCGCCGCCGATGCGTTCGAATCCTTGCGCCGGCTCGAACAGCAAGGCCCGCTCGCCGCGCTGGAAGGCCTGGGCCGTGAACTGGTCGACTTGCTGGTCATGGGCTTTCTCGAAAGCCGCGTTCCGGCCGCACGGCCCGCAGCGGCGCTGCTCACCCTGCTCGAACCCGCCGACGAGCGACCGGGCAACCCGCCCCTCGTACAGGGCGGCCGACTGGTGCGCGACACCTACCGCCTCGACCGCTGGCACCTCGACCGGCTGCCGGCGCTGCTGAAAGATCCGCTGGCCGTGCTGCGCGCCGAATATGGCAACGCCATGCAGACCGCCGCCGACGCGAATGCCATGGCCGACAAGCTGTTCCCCCGGCTGGTGCGTCTGCTGCGCTCGCTTGGCGTCAGCTGCCGCTACGGCTTCGATCCGACCGACGCCGTCTTTCTCGGCGATGCAGTCGCGCTGATGGGCCACGCGATGATCGTCTACGTCGACGATCCGCTGTACGGCGCGGCGGCGGAATCGGGCGTGGTGTTGTCGCTGTCGGCCGCGCAGCAGGGCGACCTGGGCCTGGTCATCAGCCCCTTCGGGACGATCGTCGTGCAAGGCAGCGCGGGCCCGTGGCGCTTCGAGGTCGGGCTCACCGCCGGCATCGATGTCGTCGCCTGGGGCCGGCACGGCGTGACGCTGCTCGCGCGCCCGGGCACCGTCGAGGCCAAGGGCAGCGCGTCGGCCACGCTCGCCACCAGCGATGCGCTGCCGGCCTACGTGATCGGGCAGCCCGACGGCGCGCGCATCGAGGTCGGCGGCGCGCGGTTCGGGCTCGAAGTCGCGTTGTCCGAAGCGCACGCGTCGCTGGCCTTGTCGGCGGACGTGAAGAGCGCCAAGGTGGTCATCGCGTCCGGCAATGGCGACGGCTTCCTGAGCCAGATCCTGCCGGCCGGCGGGCTGCAGGCCCAGGGCGATCTCGGCCTCGCCTGGTCCAGCGACAAGGGCCTGACGCTGCGCGGCAGCGCGGCGCTGGAGGCCACGGTGCCGGTCGGCCTGTCGTTCGGCGGCGTCACGCTGTCGGCACTCACGCTCGCATTGCGCCCGCAAGCCGCCGACGTCGCCGCCGAGGTGTCGGCCAGCGTCTCGGCCTCGATCGGCCCGTTGACCGCGGTGCTCGACCGCATCGGAGTCAAGGGCCTGCTGAGCTTCCCGCCGACGGGCGGCAACCTCGGTGTGGCGAATCTCGACCTCGGCTTCAAGCCGCCGAGCGGCGTCGGCTTGTCGGTGGACGCGCACGGCGTGCTCACGGGCGGCGGCTTCCTGTTCCACGACGAGGCGCAGAAGGTCTACGCGGGCGTCATGCAGCTGTCGCTGCACGAGACCATCACGCTCAAGGCCTTCGGGCTGATCGCCACGCAGATGCCCGACGGCAAGGCGGGCTTCTCGATGATCATCTTCATCACCGCCGAAGACTTTCGCCCGATCCCGCTGGGCATGGGCTTCACGCTGCAAGGCATCGGCGGCATGGTGGCGGTCAACCGCACCTTCGACCAGGACGTGCTGCGCGCGGGGCTGAAGAACGACACGCTCGGCACCCTGCTGTTCCCGCGCGACCCGGTGGCCAATGCGCCGGCCATCATCCGCTCGCTGGCGAGCGCCTTCCCGGCCCTGCGCGGCAGCTACCTGCTGGGCATCCTGGCGCGCATCGGCTGGGCCACGCCCACGCTGGTGCTGCTCGACCTGGCGCTGATCCTGCAGTTCGGCGCACGCTCGCGCCTGCTGGTGCTGGGCCGCATCAGCTCGATGCTGCCTTCGCGTGACAACGACCTCGTGCGGCTGAACCTCGATGCGATGGGCGTGCTCGACTTCGACGAGGGCACCGCGTCGATCGACGCGGTGCTCGTCGATTCGCGCCTGGCGCACA
>JBDSEG010000360.1:0-3655 GCA_039920165.1 Burkholderiaceae bacterium | reverse complement strand
GTAGGCGAGGCGGTGGCAACGCTCGGCCTCGTCCATGTAATGGGTCGAGACCAGCACCGTGATGCCCTGCGCGCTCAAGCCATGGATCTCCTCCCAGAAGCTGCGCCGGGCCTGCGGATCGACCCCGGCGGTCGGCTCGTCGAGCAGCAGCAGCGCGGGCTCGTGCAGCATGCAGGCGGCCAGTGCTACGCGCTGTTTCCAGCCGCCCGACAGGCTGCCGGCAAGCTGCTGCGCGCGGTCCGTGAGGCCCAGGCGCTCGAGCGCCGCATCGACCCGCTCGCGCCGCCGGTCCATGCCGTACATGCGGGCAACGAAGTCGAGGTTCTCGCGGATCGACAGGTCTTCGTACAAGCCGAAGCGTTGCGTCATATAGCCGACCCGGCGCTTGATCAGCGCCGACTCGGTCACGATGTCGTGGCCGAGCGTGCGGCCGCCTCCGGCGTCGGGCGTGAGCAGCCCGCACAGCATGCGGATCGAGGTCGTCTTGCCGCTACCGTTCGGCCCGAGGAAGCCGAAGATCTCGCCCCGCCGCACCGTCATGTCCAAACCGTCGACGACGGTCTTGCCGGCATAGCGCTTGGTCAGGCCGTGCACGTCGATGACGATGTCGGCGTCGTGCGGCGTCGGGCTCATGGGCTCACGGGTTCATTGGTTCATGTCGAGGTGCGGCGAGCGCCACATCGACGGGCTGTCCGACGCGCAGTTTCAAGGCATCGGCCGCGCTCGGCCAGGCCTCGACCAGATAGACCAGGCGGGCGCGCTGCTCGCGGCTGTAGATCACCGGCGGCGTGTATTCGGCGCTCGACGCGATGAAGCGGATGCGCGCCTCGACCGGCGCCGCGCAGCCGTCGCAGCGCAAGCTCACCGCATCGCCCGGCTTGATGCGTGCGAGCTGCGTCTCGCCGACGAAGAAGCGCGCCTTGATCGCGCCCGGCGGCAGGAGCGTCACGACCGGCGTTCCGGCGGCGACCCATTCGCCGACCCGAAACAGCGTGTCGTCGACCGTCGCCGCGACCGGCGCGCGCACCGTCTTGTCGGCCAGCCGCAAGCGCAGTTGGCGCGCCTGCGCCTGGCTCGCTTCGAGCGCGGCGGCGGCGCCGGCCCGTGCATCCTCGCGCCCGGCCAGGCGGCCGACGCGCTGCTGCGCCTCGAGCTCGGCGACTCGCGCCCTGGCCTCGTCGCGCTGTGCGGTCAACGCATCCAGCCGGGTGGCGCTGACGAAACCCTGCGCCACCAGCCCACGCTCGCGCTGCCACTGCGCCTGCGCTTCGGTCAGCGCCGAGCGCGCCTGCGCGAGCTGCGCCGCGCTCACTGCGAGTTCGTCGGGGCGCTTGCCCTTTTCGAGATCGGCGCGCTGCGCTGCCTGTTGCACCACGCGCGCGTCAGCTTCGGAGAGCGCGGCCGCATCGTCGGGCGCCTCGATGCGAAACAGCGGCGCACCGGCCGCCACCGCCGCGCCGCGCTGGACCGGCAATTCGACCAGCCGGCCGGCCATGCCGGCGGCCAGGCGCAGCGTCTCGGCCTCGATAACGCCGGGCAGGGTGGCAGGCGCGGTCGGTGCGCAGCCGGCGAGCGCGAGCGCCACCGCGGCTGACGGGAGGCAGGAAAGGAGCGCAGGTCGCATACCGCGGCGGTGTACCACGCAGAAGCGGCCTGCACCAACCGATCGTGCATCAGCGGGGCCGACGCGGGCCGACCATCAGCAGCACCGCGCTGCCGATCAGCAAGGCAGCCGCGACCAGGCTGGCGACATGAGTGGCCTCGGCGATCGAACTGCCCGAACGCAAGGTCAGCGGCCCCACCAGCTGGCCGAAGGCGAAGGCCGCTGTCATCGCGGCGATCAGCCGCGGCGCGCCGCTGCCGCCGAGGCGGCGAGCTTCCTGCAACCCGGCCAGCGTCGCGACGACGAAGGTGGCGCCAACGCACACCGCCGCGACGATGAGCGCCGCGAGGCCGTCGACGAGCGCGCCGACCGCGACGCCGAATCCCATCACCACCAGGCAGCCGGCCCACAGGCGACGCGGCGCGACGCGGCGCAGCACGCTGGCAGCGAGTGCGGTCGACGCCGCGGCGGCGAGGCCGAACACCGGCCAGGTCAGGCCGTAGACGAGCGGGTCCGCGACCAGCGAGCGAGCGAGCGCCGGCAGGAAGGTCGCCGGGATGATGTAGCCGAAACCGAAGACGCCGTAGCACAGCACCAGGCGCGCCGCCTCGAAGCGGCCGATCGAGGGTGCCGCCGGGGCGACGCTAGCGGCCGCGGCCCCGGAGCGCGAAAGCGGCGACCAGGCGGCTGCCGCCACCAGCGCCGCGAGCGTGCCGAGGCCGAGCCAGCCGAGCGCCGGATCGGCGCCCGCCGCGCCGACCGCGAGGCCGACAAGGCCGGCCAGGCAGATGCCGCCGCCGACGCCGCAGAACATCCAGCCAGCATCCGTGGCGCGGCCGGCGCGCGCCAGCGCAGCAAGCGCCCAGCCCGATACGCCGACCAGCACGAACGCGCTCGCCACGCCGGCCGCCAGTCGCAGCACGAGCCAGACCTCGAAGCCCGCCACGAGCCCCATCGCGAGCGTGGTGCCCGCAACCGCGATCAGGCCGCGTCGCGCGGCGGTGTGCGGTGTCGGATCGAAGGCGACACAGGCCAGTGCGCCGAGCAGATAGCCGAGGTAGTTGGCGCTCGCGAGCAGCCCGGCCTGCGCCAGCGTCAGGCCGTGGCGCTCCTGCATCAGCGGCAGCAGCGGCGTATAGGCGAAGCGGCCGATGCCCATCGCCGCGGCAAGGCCGAGGGCGCCGACCCAGAGCGGCGACAGACGTTCCGACAAGCGCTCAGCCGCGCGAGGACAGACCGGGGAACGGCGCCACCCCGATGATCCAGCGGTGGGCCCACACCACGAACAGCGCATAGAGCACGAGGCCGCCGACGAGCGCGATCGCATCGTTCATCGGCGCGGGCTGCGCGCCCGGCAGCACGCGCGCCACGGCGCGGCGCTTGGCGGCGATGCGGTCGGCCACCGCCCAGGCGAGAAAGCCGCCGAACAGCAGCACGTCGGCGAGGTTGCCGTTGGCGAGCAGGTGCGCGAGCGCCCACAGCTTGGTCGCGAGCAGGGTCGGATGCTTCGCGGCGCTCTTGATGCGTCCCGGCAGATAGGTCGAGAGCACCAGCGGAAATACCGGCAGCAGCAGCAAGGCGGCCAGATGCCGCCCCCAGATCGGCGGCGTGTAGAGAACGACCGGCGCGTGCCGCGCGACGCCGTAGCCATAGACGATCAACCCGAGGCCGAGCGCCGAGGCGAGCGCGAACAGGCCCTTCCACGGCCCCTCGCCCATTCGCGCCCGCTGCGCGTCGCGCCAGCGCGGCGCGACGATGGCCACCGAGTGCACGCCGAGGAAGATCAGCAGACCGACGACGAGCAGTTCCATGCGAGTTCCTTCGAAGCGACCCTGAAGCAGTTGTCAGAAGCTGACGCTGTAGCGCGTGCCCCTGTAGCGCAGCACCGCATCCTTGAGCTTGATCTGTTCCAGCCACAGCTCGGGGCCGATCTTCTCGCCTTCGCGATAGAGCTGGCCATTGACGATCAGCATCCGGCGGCCGGCGTCGGGCGAGTGCATCGCACCGCCCAGGGTCAGCACCGGCAATTCACGGCGCAGCGATTCGGGCAGC
>JBDSEG010000359.1:0-2829 GCA_039920165.1 Burkholderiaceae bacterium | reverse complement strand
TGTTTCTTGCTCGTAGTCGATGGTGTTGCGATATGCCTCCAGCATGAGGGCCGCCAAATCACTCTCGTCTGCTACTCGGATGCCGCGCAAATGGAATCCCGGGGAAGCAGCGTGAGATATGCGCCTGTCCCAGTCCTCCAGAGAGAGGCGATATTCATGACGCGTGGGCATCGGCGTAGAGGCGTCTAACGAATGAAGGGACTTCCCCGTCCCGAGGTGCCCGCAGTGAAGCGGAGTACGGTGGCTGACGACAATTACCTTGGCCGGTCGACGACAACTATCTTGGCCGGTTGAGGTCCGAAGCCGGGCGGCGTCGGGAGGCGGGTCTACCGTGAGTTCTTCGATGACGTTTCGAAGGCGAACGAGATGCCCGGCAAGAGGATCACGGACCACCAAGTGCACAAGTTCAAGCAGCACCGCAGCAAGCTCACCCAGATAGCCGCTGCCGCCAGGTCGGGCATCAGCGAGCGCAGCGCCCGGCGGATCGAAGGCGCCGATACCCTTCCATCGCAGATGCCCGCACGAAGCTGGCGCACCCGCGACGACCCGCTGGGCGGCGTGTGGAGCGCCGAGGTCGTTCCGCTGCTCAGAGCCGATGCCCAACTCAACGCCGTGACGCTGCTCGAAGAGTTGCAGCGCCGACACCCTGGCGAGTACGACGAGGCGGTCCTGCGCACGTTGCAACGCCGCATGCGCCAGTGGCGGGCGACCCACGGAGCCGAGCGCGAGATCTACTTCGCTCAGGAGCACCCGCCGGGACGCCTGGGCCTGTCTGACTTCACCGTCGCCGACGATCTCGGGGTGACGGTCGCCGGCGCGCCGTTTGACCATCGCCTGTACCAGTTCGCGCTCGCGCACAGCGGCTGGCGCCACGCGATGGTCGTGCTCGGCGGCGAGAGCTTCGTTGCGCTGTCCGCGGGAGTGCAAGGCGCGCTGTGGCGTCTGGGCGGGGTGCCCGAAGAGCACCGCACCGACAGCCTGTCGGCGGCCTTCAAGAACCTGGCTGAGCAAGAGGACCTGACGCGTCGCTACGCCGACCTGTGTGGGCACTACGGCATGCGCGCAAGCCGCTGCAACCCCGGCCAGTCGCACGAGAACGGCTCGATCGAGTCGCGCAACGACTCGCTCAAGAGCGCGCTCGACCAGGCGCTGCGGCTGCGCGGATCGCGCAGCTTCGACGACCGGCTCGGCTACGAGGCGTTTGTCGAGCAGATCGTCGCGCGCTTCAACGCACGCGTTGCCAAGCGCCTGGCGGTCGAACGCCCGATGCTGCGGGCACTGCCGGTGCGCAGGACCGCCGAGTACGAGGAGTTGCCCGCCCGGGTCAGTAAGTACGCGATCTTTCGCGTCAAGAGCGAGCAGTACAGCGCGCCGAGCCAGTTGATCGGACACCGGCTGATGGTGCGCCAGTACGCCCAGCACATCGAGTGCTGGCTCGGCGGTCAGTGCGTCTTGCGCCGCGAACGCGCCAGCCGGCCGGACGGCGCCCGCCATGCGCGTGCCATCGACTACCGTCACCTGGTGGGCGCGCTGCAACGCAAGCCCGGCGCCTTCGCCCGGTGGGTGCTGCGCGACGCGGCGTTCCCGCGCGAGGTCTATCGCAAGACGTGGGAGCGGCTGCAGGCGAATGTGGCCGAGCGCGAAGCCTGCAAGACGATGGTGGGCCTGCTGGTGCTGGCAGCACAGGGCTACGAGGCGCGGCTGGCCGACGAACTCGAGCAGTTGATCGAGCTGGGTCATCTGCCGAACCTGCAGGCGTTGAGCGAACTGATCGCCCCGCCCAGCAGCGGCGTGCCCGACGTGACGATCAAGCTGCCCTCGCTCGATTCCTACGACGAACTGCTGGCGGCGGCCCGATGAGTGCTGCCGCGAGCACCGCCGATGGCCGGCTGGGGCTGATGCTGAGCGAACTGCGGCTGCCCACCGTCAGGCGCCTAGCCAGCGATCTTTGCGCCCAGTCGGACCGTGAAGGCTGGCCGGGTCGACGCTTGATCGAAGCGCTGCTCGAACACGAACTTGCCGAGCGCGAGACCCGGCGCATCGACCGGCATCGCGCGGAGTCCCAGCTCAGCCCGGACAAGCGGCTGTCCAGCTTCGACTTCGCTGCCGTACCCAGCGTCTCCAAGGCCCACGTCACTGCGTTGGCCGAGGGACACGAATGGCTCGACCGCGGCGCCAACGTGCTGCTGTTCGGGCCGCCGGGCGTGGGCAAGAGCCACCTTGTCTGCGGGCTCGGTCATGCCTTGATCGACGCGGGCCGACGGGTGCTGTTCATCCGCTGCACCGATATCGTGCAACGCCTGCAAGCCGCCCGGCGCGACATGAAGCTGCCGCAGGAACTGGCCAAGCTCGACCGGTACGACCTGCTGATCCTGGATGACCTGAGCTATGTGCGCCGAGAACAACCCGAGACGTCCGTGCTGTTCGAGTTGATCGCTGAACGCTACGAGCACAAGAGCCTTGCCATCACCGCGAACACGCCGTTCTCGCAGTGGGGCGAGATCTTCGTGGAGCCGGCGATGACGCTGGCCGCGGTGGACCGACTCGTACACCACGCCACGATCCTGGAGATGAACGTCGAGAGCTATCGCCGCCGCCCAACCCAAGACCGGGGGGCGCCTGCGGCGCGCCTCAAGACATAGATAAATGAAACCCTAGAGACAAATCATCCCCCGCCTCGAACCGGCCAGGATAGTTGTCGTCGGGAGGCCAGGATAGTTGACGCCGCCTACGGCGAGCCCCACGGCGAATCCGCCGCTCCTGAAGACCACTCAGATGTACGACGCCATGACGAACTGGGTCGAGAACGGGGTCGCTCCCTCGACGATC
>JBDSEG010000358.1:0-30407 GCA_039920165.1 Burkholderiaceae bacterium | reverse complement strand
AGCAGCCCCGCGCGGGCGCTGTCGCGCAGCTGGCTGGCCGCTGAACTCGAAGGGCAGCGCGCGCTGCTCGTCGACGACAACCCGCACGCGATCGACGTGCTCGCGCGGATGCTCGAATCGGTCGGCGTCGAAGTCGATCGTGCATCCAGCGGTGCCGCCGCGCTCGAGATCGTCGCGCGCAGCGCGCCCTTCACCTGGATCGTGGTCGACTGGAAGATGCCCGGCATGGACGGCGTCGAGTGCGCACGCCGGCTGATCGAAGGCCGCAGCGGCGATCAGCCTTCGATCCTGCTCATCACCGCCTTCGGGCACGACAATGTGGCGCGCGCCGTTGCCGATCTGGGCTTGGACGGCATTCTGCAAAAGCCGGTCACGTTGTCGAGCCTGTACGAGTGCCTGCTGCAGGTGCGCGGCGCACCGCCATTCAAGGCCGCGCCCGGGGTGCGGCCCATCGTCCGCGGCGGACCGCCGATCGACGCCGGGCTGCAGCGGCGGCTGGCCGGCGCGCGCGTGCTGCTGGCTGAGGACCATCCACTGAATCGCGAGCTCGCCTGCGAATTGCTGAGCCGCGCCGGCGTGCAGGTCGAGGTGGTCGACAACGGGCGCGAGGCGATCGACCGGTTGGAGCGCGACCCCGATTTCGACGCGGTGCTGATGGACTGCCAGATGCCGGTGATGGACGGCTATGCGGCGACCCGGGCGCTGCGCGCCGACCCGCGCTGGCAGCGCCTGCCGATCATCGCGATGACCGCGAGCGCCTTCGCCGACGACCGAGAGCGTGCGCTGGCGAGCGGCATGAATGCGCACATCACCAAACCGCTCGATGTCGAGGTTCTGCTGCGCACGCTCGGACAGTGGGTCGACGGCGCGCGGGCAGCCCGGCCCACCGTGGCGCCGGACGCGCCGGCGAGCACGCCGGTTGCGCCGGGCGAGCCGGCGCTCGATACCGCCGCGGGTCTGGCACGCTGCCTCGGGAAGACGGCGCTTTATCACCGGCTCCTGCGCGGCTTTCGTGAGGGCGAAGCCGACTTCCCGGCGCGCTTCTCGGCGGCGCTGGACGAAGGCCGGTGGCCCGATGCGTTGCGCATCGCGCACGATCTGAAGGGCCTGTCAGGCACCGTGGGCGCGCACGGGTTGAGCGAGTCGCTGCAGTCGCTGCAGACGCACCTGGCGGAGAACGACGTCGACGCGGCGCGCGCCGAACTGCCGCAAATCGCCGACGAGTTGACGCGGGTGCTGCGCGAGATCGACGCGACGCTGCTGCCCGAGGCCACGCCCGATGACAACCCTGCCGCCGACAGCCGCGCCACCGGCTGACAGAATCGATCCGGCGCGAAGACCGCCCCGAAAACCGCTTCCCGCATCCACCGACGAGGTATCTGCCATGTCCACTCCGGCCACGACGCATCCATTTGCGAATACGCGCAAGACATTCACCACGGCGTCCGGCCGCGGCGGCGAGTTCTATTCGCTGCCGGCGCTCGCGCGCCGCTATCCCAACGTGGCGCGGCTGCCGATCTCGCTGCGCATCGTGCTGGAGTCGGTGCTGCGCAACTGCGACGGCAAGAAGGTGCTGCCCGAGCACGTGGCACAGATCGCCAACTGGCAGCCGCATGCGGCGCGCGTCGACGAGATTCCGTTCGTTGTCGCGCGTGTCGTACTGCAGGACTTCACCGGCGTACCGCTGCTCGCCGATCTGGCCGCGATGCGCAACGTGGCGGCCGCCATGGGCCACAACCCGAAGACGATCGAACCGCTGGTGCCGGTGGACCTGGTGGTCGACCACTCGGTGATGATCGATTACTACGGCACCAAGAATGCGCTCGACCTGAACATGAAGCTCGAGTTCAAGCGCAACCACGAGCGCTACCAGTTCATGAAGTGGGGCATGCAGGCCTTCGATACCTTCGGCGTCGTCCCGCCGGGCTTCGGCATCGTCCACCAGGTCAATCTCGAATACCTGGCGCGCGGCGTCCACCGCACGCCGCAGCGCGTGTACTACCCCGACAGCCTGGTCGGCACCGACAGCCACACGACGATGATCAACGGCATCGGCGTCGTCGCCTGGGGCGTGGGTGGCATCGAGGCCGAGGCGGCGATGCTGGGCCAGCCGGTCTACATCCTCACCCCCGACGTGGTCGGCTTCGAATTTACCGGCCAGTTGCGCGAAGGCGTCACCGCGACCGACCTCGTGCTCACGGTGACCGAGCGGCTGCGCCGCGAGAAGGTGGTCGGCAAATTCATCGAATTCTTCGGCGCCGGAACGGCCAGTCTGTCGGTGCCCGACCGCGCCACGATTGGCAACATGGCGCCCGAATACGGCGCGACGATGGGCTTCTTCCCGGTCGACGCGAAGACCATCGCCTACTTCGAGGGAACCGGCCGCACCAAGGCCGAGATCGACGCCTTCGAGGCCTATTTCAAGGCGCAGAAGATGTTCGGCATTCCGGCCCGCGGCGAGATCGACTATTCGTCGGTGGTGACGCTCGACCTCGGCAGCGTGACGCCCAGCGTGGCCGGTCCGAAGCGCCCGCAGGACCGGATCGAACTCGGCAAGGTCAAGGACCAGTTTGCCGCCTTGTTCAGCAAGCCGCCGGCCGAGAACGGCTTCAACCAGCCGTCAGACAAGCTGCATACGCGCTATCTGGTGCGCGCCGACGAAGTCCGCGGCGAGGCGGCATCGCCGCGGCCCGCACCGCCCGCCCAGCCAGACGGGCAACCGGGCGAGGCACGCGACAAGCAGGAGATGGTCGGCAACCGGCCGACGCTCGAGGCCGCTCATTCGGCGGCCGGCGTCACCGCGCCCGCCGTGCCCGACATGACGGTCGGCAACGGCGACATCCTGATCGCCGCCATCACGTCGTGCACCAACACGTCCAATCCGAGCGTGCTGCTGGCAGCCGGACTGCTCGCCAAGAAGGCGGTGCAGGCCGGCCTCACGGTTGCGCCGCACATCAAGACCTCGCTCGCCCCCGGCTCGCGGATCGTCACCGGGTATCTCGAGAAGGCCGGCCTTTTGCCCTACCTGGAAAAGCTCGGGTTCAACGTCGCCGCCTATGGCTGCACGACCTGCATCGGCAACGCCGGCGACCTCACGCCCGAGCTCAACGAGGCGATCAACAGCAACGATCTGGTGTGCGCCGCGGTGCTGTCGGGCAATCGCAATTTTGAAGCCCGCATCCACCCGAACCTGAAGGCCAACTTCCTCGCCAGCCCACCGCTGGTGGTCGCGTATGCGATCGCGGGAACGGTCAGCCGCGACCTGATGACTGAGCCGGTCGGCCGGGGCAAGGGCGGACGCGACGTCTACCTCGGCGAGATCTGGCCGAGCAGCGACGAGGTATATGCGCTGATGAAATTCGCGATGGACCCGAAGGCGTTTCGCGCCAATTACGGCCGCGTGACGAGCGAGCCCGGCGAGCTGTGGACGAAGATCCAGGGCGTCACCGGCCAGGTCTACAACTGGCCCGAGTCGACCTATATCGCGCGTCCGCCCTTCTTCAACGATTTCACGATGGAGCCGCAGCAGCGGGTTTCCGGCGTGCAGGGTGCGCGCGCGATGGCGCTGTTCGGCGACTCGATCACAACCGACCACATCTCGCCCGCCGGCTCGATCCAGGAAGCATCGCCGGCCGGTGCCTGGCTGAAGGCGCACGGCGTGCAGCCGGCCGATTTCAATTCCTACGGCTCGCGCCGGGGCAATCACGATGTGATGGTGCGCGGCACCTTCGCCAATGTGCGGGTCAAGAACCTGATGCTGCCTCCGTCCGCCGACGGCTCGCGCGAGGAAGGCGGCTGGACGCTGCACCAGCCCGACGGCGCCAAGATGTCGATCTACGACGCGGCGATGAAATACTGCGCCGCCGGTACGCCCTCGGTCGTTTTCGGCGGCGAGGAATACGGCACCGGATCGAGCCGCGACTGGGCCGCCAAAGGTACGCAGCTGCTCGGCATCAAGGCGGTCATCGCGCGCAGCTTCGAGCGCATCCACCGCAGCAACCTGGTGGGCATGGGCGTGCTGCCGCTGCAGTTCACCGGCGACGATTCATGGCAGTCGCTCGGCATCTGCGGCGACGAGCTGTTCGATATCGAACTCGCCGCGCAGGTCGCGCCGCAGCAACCCGCCACGCTCGTGATACGCCCGACCGACGGTGCGCCGCGCAGGGTGCCGCTGGTGCTGCGCATCGATACCGCTATCGAGGTCGACTATTACCAGCACGGCGGCATCCTGCCGTTCGTGTTGCGGCAATTGCTGGCCGCCTAGCTGGCTGGCTGCTGGCTGGTCGAGCGCGTCAAGCGCGGACGTCGAGCAAGCTGCCGGACAGGTTGTCTGCTGTGCCGAGTCAATCGGCACCGAGCGCCGCCGCCATGGGTGGACAAGTCCTGCCAAGCGGTCGGCGGCCGATGCTCAGCGGCGGCCGCGACTTCGATCGGTTGGCCCCAGCGAGCGGAACGCGTCGGCCAGCGGCGTTCCCACAGCATGGCTGGCGACCGTGCTCAGGAGACATCGCGATGATGAGAAGACTGCTTGCGCTGGCGAGCCTGATCTTGCTGACGGGGTTTGCCATGTTTCAGGATCGCTTGCTTTATTTCCCCGAAAAGGTATCGCTCGATTCCTTGCACGCCCAGTCGCTGCAGGCCTGGCCGAGCCGCGAAGAGTTCCGCGGCCTCATCTTCGAACCGGCGGCGGCGCGTGGCACCGCGGTCGTCTTCCACGGCAACGCCGGCCACGCCGGCCACCGCGCGCCGCTCGCGCGCGCTCTGACAGGCGCCGGGCTGCGCGTCGTGCTGGCCGAATATCCGGGCTACGGGCCGCGCGACGGCGCGCTCGGTGAGCGTTCGCTGGTCGGTGATGCTCGGCAGACCGTCGAGCTCGCGCTGCGCCTGTACGGTGCGCCCCTGATCGTGGTGGGCGAATCGCTCGGCGCCGCGGTCGCGGCCGCGGCCTCGGCGAGCCAGCCGGAGCGGATCGCCGGGCTGGTGCTGATCACGCCGTGGGACCGGTTGGAGAACGTCGCTTCACACCACTACCCATGGCTGCCGGTGCGCTGGCTGCTGCACGACCGCTACGACAGCGTCGCCCACCTGGCATCGTTCACGCGGCCGGTGGTGGTGGCGGTTGCCGAGCACGACACCATCGTCCCGCCGGCCTTCGGGGTTGCCCTGCACGACGGACTGCGCGGCCCGAAACGGCTGTTGGTAATCCCGTCGGCCGGCCACAACGACTGGCTGCAGCGGCTCGACTCCACATGGTGGCGCGAGGCGACTGACTTCGCGCTCGGCGCCCGGCCAGCGCGCTGAGCCGAGGCCGTCGGGCACCGGCTCAGGAACGCACGTCGTTCGGGGCGTCGCAGGACGGGTCGATGCCGCGCGTGGTTTCGCCGACGCGGTTGTCGGCGTCGCGGATCGAGACCTGGAACCAGAGGCAGTCGTTGGTCTGGTAGCGGTAATTCCAGACCTGGATGTGCTGGCGCGGGATCGCGAAGGTCGACATCGGCGGTCCCATGCGCACGCGCAGTTCCTCGCGCGTGATGCCGGCCGGCAGCGCATAGAAATTGGCTTCGGTCAGGACCTGGTTCGCTCCCACCAGGCGCCCGTCGGAATCGAAGTCGACCATCCAGGTCGCCTTGGCATAGTTGCCGCCCCAGTATTCGAGCCGGGTCGCGCCGTCGGCGATGCGATGCCGTGCGGTCGGTGGACCGAGCCGGGCGAGCGCATGGTCCAGCGTCGTTCCGGGCTCGAGCGCGGCGGGTCCGAAGGCGAGGCCGGCGCATCCCGCCGCCAGGACCAGCGTCGCCAGCGCCAGCGCCGGCCCTTGGAGCGATCGTGCACGCATGAAACGTCTCCCATGACGAACGACCCGCGGTCGGGCCTCGGGCGCGAGTTTCGCCCTTGCGAACACGCCATGACGCGAGTCGGGTCGATTCGATCGCCCTCCTAGAATCCGCTCCCCATGCAGGCCGTTCATTTCCATCTCGAAGACCGCGTCGCCATCGTGACCGGCGCAGCCCAGGGTATCGGCGCGGCGTGCGCGCAGCGCCTGGCGCAGGACGGTGCGGCGGTTGCGCTGTGGGATGTGGACGATGCGCGAGGCGGCGCTCTCGCCGAAGCGCTGCATGCTGAAGGCCGGCAAGCGGCGTTTTTCCATTGCGATGTCTCACGCGCGGTCGAAGTCGAAGCCGCCATCGCTGGCACGCTGGCGGCCTTCGGCCGCATCGATGCACTGGTCAACAACGCCGGCATCTTCAGGGCGGCCGATTTTCTCGATATCACCGAGGCCGACTGGGATGCGGTGATCGGCGTCAACCTCAAGGGCGCGTTCCTGGTCGGGCAGGCGGCGGCGCGGGCGATGGTCGAGGCGGGTGGTGGCGCGATCGTCAACATGAGCTCCGTCAACGGCGTGCTGGCCATCCCCCATATCGCGAGCTACAACGTCAGCAAGGGCGGCATCAACCAGCTTACGCGGGCGATGGCGCTGGCGCTCGCTGACAAGGGCATCCGAGTGAATGCGGTCGCGCCGGGAACGATCGCGACCGAACTCGCGGCGCAGGCGGTGCTTGGCAGCGATGCGGCTCGGGCGCGCATCCTCGGCCGAACGCCGCTGCGCCGCCTCGGCGAGCCGGCGGAGATCGCCGACGTGGTCGCCTTCTTGCTGAGCAGCGCGTCGAGCTATATGACCGGCGAGATCGTCTATGTCGACGGCGGGCGGATGGCGCTCAACTACACCGTGGCGCCGTAGGCGAACCGATGCTCGAGATCATCGCCGTGTCCACCGGCGTGGTGTGGCTCGGCGAGATGGGCGACAAGACGCAGTTGCTCGCCCTGCTGCTCGCTGCACGGTATCGACGGCCGCTGCCGGTCGTGCTGGGCATCTTCGTCGCCACTGTCGTTAACCATGCCGGTGCAGCGGCACTCGGCGCGTGGCTGACGCGCGGGGTCGACCCGGTGTGGCTGCGCTGGGCGCTCGGCCTCTCCTTCATCGGCGTGGCAGCCTGGATGCTGGTCCCCGACAAGGCCGACGGCGAGCTGCGCACACCGGTCGGTCGCTGGGGCGTGTTCGGCGTGACCGTGGTCGCCTTCTTTCTTGCCGAGATGGGCGACAAGACGCAGATCGCGACCATCATGCTGGCGGCGAAATACCAAGCGCTGGTGGCGGTGACATTGGGCACAACGCTTGGCATGATGCTCGCCAACGTGCCCGCGGTGTTGCTTGGCGACAAGGTGGTGAAGTGGGTGCCGCTCGCCTGGGTCCACGGCATCGCGGCATTCGTCTTTGCGGTGCTCGGCGTGTTGGTGCTGCTGGGCGTGGGCGGATGAACCGAGGAGGCTGTGATGAGCAATATGTCCCCCGACGCGACGCTTGAACTGACCGGCGGCTGCCTGTGCGGCGAGGTGCGCTATACGGCGCACCCGCAGGGCCGCGACGGCTATTACTGCCACTGCCGTATGTGCCAGCTCGCGCTCGGAAATACGCGCGCGGCGTTCTTCAACCTGCGCAAGGACAGGGTCGCCTGGACCGGCGCGACGCCACCCACGTTCTATGCCTCGTCGCGCATGGCGCAACGCGGCTTTTGCGGACGCTGCGGAACGCCGCTCAGCTTCGAATATCTCGGTTCCGAGCGCATGGACCTGACGGTCGGCAGCCTCGACGACCCGGCGGCTTTGAAGCCGACGACGCACTTCGCGATCGAGTCGCGCATTGCCGCCTGGCACGCCGATGACGGACTGCCAGGCGAGCGGCTCGATACCAATGTGAAGATGCTCGAGCGCTGGCGCGATGCCTACGGCGCCGACGTGCAGCCGGGTATCGACGCGGTGCGATCCGAACGCGCAGACTGAGCGCGATTCAGGTCGCCGCGAGCCCCCGCCGCTTGAGCCGCGCCTCGCGGATCGGCAGATGCACGAGCGCCGCGCCGACCGCCAGAACGATATCGACGTACCACATCCAGTCGTAGTTGCCGGTCACTTCGAACGCCCTGCCACCGAGCCAGGCGCCGAAAAATCCGCCGACTTGGTGCGAGACCATCACCAGCCCGAAGAGCGTGCCCATGTGCGCGGTGCCGAAGAGCTTGGCAACGAGGCCGGCGGTCGGCGGCACGGTCGACAGAAAGGTCAGGCCCATGACGGCGGCAAACGCCAGCATCACGCCCTGCGTCTTCGGCGCGAAGACGAACACGAGCACGGCGAGCGCGCGTGCCGCATACACCAGCGAGAGCAGCGACTTCATGCGCCAGCGTCCGATTGCCCAGCCCATGCCGAAGCTGCCGACGATATTGAACAGGCCGATCATCGCGAGCGACCAGGCGCCGATCACCGCCGGCAAGCCGCAAGATGCGACCACGCCGGGCAGGTGCGTCGCGATGAACGCGACGTGGAATCCACAGACGGAAAAGCCGATCGCGAGCAAGCGGAAGCTGCGGTCGGCGAGCGCGTTCGAGACGGCCTGGCGCGTCGACAGGGGCGGGCTGCCAGCCGCCGCTGCGGCGCCGGCGACCGTCGCTTTCGAGTTGCCGCGCAACACCCAGGCGGCGGGCAGCGCCAGCAGGGTCAGGACGGCCAGGCTCTGCATCGACGTGACCCAGCCCGCGGCGGCCGTGATGCCCGCGGCGACCGGCGCGAAGACGAACTGTCCGAACGAGCCGCCGGCATTCACGATGCCGGTCGCGAGGCCGCGTTTGGCGGGCGCGACCAGGCGCGAGGTCGCCGCCATCAGCACCGCCGGACCGGCCATGCCGGCCCCGCCCGCGGACAGCACGCCGATCGCGAAGATGAGGCCGGCCGTGCTCGTCATGAAGGGGATGAGCGCGGTGCCGATCGCCACGAGACAGATGCCGAGGACGAGCACCCGTCCGGTGCCGATGCGGTCCGACACCATGCCGGCAAAAGGCTGGGTCAGACCCCACCACAGCTGGCCGAAGGCGAATGCGAGGCTGATGCTCGCCAAGCCCAGGCCGGTCGAGGTATTGATCGTGCCGAGGAAGAGCCCCATCGACTGGCGCGCTCCCATCGTGAGCGCGAAGGTGCCGCCTGCCGCCAGCAGTACCAGCCACAGCGTGGCTTCGCGGGGCGTTTTCGAATCAGGCGTCGGGTTCATTGTCGGCCTCTCCGAGGGGTGCGTCGAGGTCAGCCAGGCAGGCATCAATCAGTTCGTGCAGCTGGGCCACGCGCTCGACACCAAGCCGCTGGTTGAGCGCGAGCTGGGCCTGCTTCCAGGCGCGCTGGGCCTCATTGCGCTTGGCCCGACCGGTGGCGGTGAGGGTCACGCTGCGGCTGCGACCGTCCTGCCCCGCGAGCACCTCGACCCAGCCCTGGGCGACGAGCGGCGCGAGGTTGCGGGTGAGCGTCGACGGCTCCAGGCCCATGCGCGCCGCGAGGTCCGAAGGGCGCAGCGGGCCGAGCTGGGCGATGTGCGAAAGCAGCGAATACTGCGTCGTCTTGAGACCCACGGTGGCGACCTGCTGGTCGTAGTGCCGGCCGACGCGGCGCGCCAGCTGGCGCAGCTTGAAGCTGGTGCAGCCTTTCGGAAGGGCGGGCTCGGCTGCCGTCACCGCCGACGGCGGCCGGCGCGACGGAGAGGTTCGTGCAGCGGTCATGCGAAAGATTGTAGCTACAATCGTTGCATCTGCAAATACTTTCGGGAAGGCACATGGCGACGACCGACAACATCCTGACCACCTGGCTGGCGCGCGAGGAGGCACTGAATGCGTTGCGCCGCGAACCCGGGCTCGCACGGCTCGACGAGGTTGCCAGCCGCACCGGACTGCAGATCTTCGATGCGATGCTGGGCGGCGACCTGCCCCCGCCGCCGATCGCGCAGACGCTCGACTTCATCCTCGTCGAGGCCACGTTCGGTCGGGCCGTGTTCCAGGGCCGGCCGCAGTTCGCGCACTACAACCCGCTCGGCAGCGTGCACGGCGGCTGGATCGCGACGTTGCTCGACTCGGCGCTCGGCTGCGCAGTGCACACCACCTTGCCGGCCGGCAAGGGCTATACGACGCTCGAGTTGAAGGTGAATTTCGTCAAGGCGGTGACCGACCGCGTGCCGCGCGTGCGAGCGATCGGCCAGGTGATCCACGCCGGCGCACGCACCGCCACCGCCGAAGCGCGGCTGGTCGGCGCAGATGGCACACTCTTCGCGCACGCAACGACCACTTGCCTGATTTTCGACCCGACCCCGGCGCGCACCGCGCCGTCCACCCCCCATCCCAGAGCCCTGCCATGAGACTCCTCCACACCATGTTGCGCGTCGGCGACCTGCAGCGATCGATCGACTTCTATACCCGCATCATGGGCATGACACTGCTGCGCCAAAGCGAGAACCCGAGCCAGAACTATTCACTCGCCTTCCTGGGCTACGGCCGCAACCCCGAGCATGCGGAGCTCGAGCTGACCTACAACCACGGCGTGTCCTCGTACGAGATGGGCAGCGCCTACGGCCATATCGCGATCGGCGTTCCCGACGCCGCCGCGGCCTGTGATCGCATCCGCAACGGCGGCGGCAACGTGACGCGCGAGGCCGGCCCGGTCAAGGGCGGAACGACCGTCATCGCCTTCGTCACCGACCCGGACGGCTACAAGGTCGAGCTGATCCAGCGCGCCGAGGCCTGAGGCCCGCGCGCCTCAGGCCCGCAATGCCGCGGCGGCGCGGGCGAGGCGCGTGATGCGGTCCCAGTCACCGGCCGTCACCGCATCGGTCGGGGTCAGCCAGGAGCCGCCGCAGACCTTGACATTGGGCAGCGCGAGGTACTGCGGCGCGGTCTCGACGGTGATACCGCCGGTCGGGCAGAAGGCAATATCGGCGAACGGGCCGTGCAGTGCCCTCAGCATCGCGATCCCGCCGGCCTGAACGGCGGGAAAGAATTTGAGGAAGGCGTGGCCGTCGGCGCTCGCCTGCATCACTTCGCTGGCCGTCGCCACGCCCGGCAACAGCGCGAGGCCGAGCTCACGGCATGCCGCGCCGATGCGCGGGTCGTAGCCCGGCGTGACGCCGAAGACGCAGCCCGCGTCCTTCGCGGCCTTCGCATCGGCCGGACTGCGCAGCGTGCCGGCACCGAGGACGGCCTGCGGAACGTCGCGTGCGATGGCCTCGATGCATTGCAACGCGACCGGCGTTCGCAGCGTCACTTCGAGCACCCGCACGCCGCCCTCCACAAGGGCGCGCGCCAGTGGCACGGCATCTTTGAACCGGTGCACGACGATGACGGGGATGACCGGGCCGAAGGAGGCAAGTTCGAGTGGATTCATGGTGTTTCTTCGCGGTCGGATCAGAGCCAGGTGCAGGCGCCCTCTTCGGCGCTGAGGACATTGCGCCGCATCCCGGCGAAAAGTTCGCGGCCGAGGCCGTGGCCACTCGATGCTGCGAGTTCCGCGTCGCGCGACAGCAGCTCGCGCGCGTCCCACACAGCGGGTTCGACCAGAGCGTTCAGCGTGCCGGCGACGGCGTCGAGCCGCATCAGATCGCCGTCGCGCAGCCGGCCGAGCGGTCCGCCGGCGAGCGCCTCGGGGCTCACGTGGATCGCGGCCGGCACCTTGCCCGAGGCGCCGCTCATGCGGCCGTCGGTCACCAGCGCGACCTTGAAGCCCTTGTTCTGCAGCACCGCCAGCGGCGGCGTGAGCTTGTGCAGCTCGGGCATGCCGTTCGCCTTCGGTCCCTGGAAAATCACCACCGCGATGAAGTCACGTTCGAGTTCGCCGGCCTTGAAGGCGGCGAGCAGCGCATCCTGGGTTGTGAAGATGCGCGCCGGCGCCTCGACGATATGGCGGTCTTCGGGCACCGCCGAAACCTTGATGACGGCGCGGCCGAGGTTGCCGGTCAAGAGCTTGAGCCCGCCTTCGTCGCTGAACGGAGCGCTCGCGGTGCGCAGGACCGAAGCGTCGCCGCTCTGCTCCGGCAGTGCGCTCCACGCCAGCGCACCGGACGTATCGAGTTGCGGCATGGTGGTGTAGTCGCCGATGCCGCCGGGTGCGACGCTCGCCACGTCGGGATGCAGCCGGCCGCTCGCTAGCAGTTCGCGCAGCACATAGCCCGGACCGCCCGCGGCCTGGAACTGGTTCACGTCGGCGACGCCGTTCGGGTAGACGCGAGCGAGCAGCGGCGTCGCATGCGACAGGTCCGAGAAATCAGTCCAGTCGATCAAGATGCCGGCCGCGCGCGCCACCGCGACCCAATGGATGAGGTGGTTGGTCGAACCGCCGGTCGCGAGCAGCGAGACCATCGCATTCACGATCACGCGCTCGTCGACCAGTTTGCCGATCGGCAGGAAGCGATCACCGTGCGCGCCGATGGCGAGCACCGCACCGACCGCGGCGCGCGTCAGCGCCTCGCGCAGCGCTGCGTGCGGATGCACGAAGGCCGCGCCGGGAACGTGCAGGCCCATCGCCTCGAGCAGCATCTGGTTGCTGTTGGCGGTGCCGTAGAAGGTGCAGGTGCCGGGGCCGTGGTAGGCGGCCGACTCGGCCTCGAGCAACTCGTCGCGACCGACCAGACCTTGCGCGTAGCGCTCGCGCACCTCGGACTTGGCGGTGTTCGACAGGCCGCTGCCCATCGGGCCGGCGGGCACGAAGACGCATGGCAGATGGCCGAAATGCAGCGCGCCGATGAGCAGTCCCGGAACGATCTTGTCGCACACCCCGAACAGCAGCGCGGCGTCGAAGACATCGTGACTCAGCGCGATCGCGGCCGCCATGGCGATGGTGTCGCGCGAGAAAAGACTCAGCTCCATGCCGGGCAGCCCTTGCGTGACGCCGTCGCACATCGCGGGCACGCCGCCGGCCACCTGCGCGGTCGCACCGCACTTGCGCGCCTCGTCGCGAACGATCGCCGGAAAGCCCTCGTAGGGCTGGTGCGCCGACAGCATGTCGTTGTAGGCGCTGACGATGCCGATATTGGGCGCTCGTTGGGCGACCACGCGCAGCTTGTCGTTGGCCGGCAGCGCCGCAAAAGCGTGCGCGACATTGGCACACCCCATGCGGTCGGTGCCGCGCGGACGGCGGATCATCGCGTCAACTCCTGCAAGATAGGCCGATCGCGATATGTGACTGCGCTCCCGAATCCGCTGCGTGACTTCGACCAGGATCGGATGAAGGTCGGCGGCGCGGGCTCGGTCTGTAACCATGATTTCCATTTTCATGTAATCTAGTTACAGCGTCAATGTCACTCGCAACGGCGAGTCGCGGACGAATCGAATTTCGATCTAGAGTCGTGACTCATGCCGCTCTCGCCTGCTGGCTTGTACCTGCCTTCCGACCCCGAAATCCCGCCGCCCGCCGTTGACGAGGGTCGCGCCGCTATCGCGACGCGACGCAGTCCGGCGCAGTGGCTTGAACACACGCTGGCAAGCTGGGGCGGCGGCGGCGACCTGTGGGTGTTCGGCTATGCGTCACTCATCTGGCGCCCCGAATTCGAGTCGGCGGAACACCGTCCGGCGATCGTCCACGGCTGGCATCGGGCGCTCGAGATGCGTTCGCGGATCAATCGCGGGACGCCCGAATGCCCGGGTCTGGTCTTCGCGCTGGTGGCCGGTGGATCGTGCCGCGGCATGGTGTACCGGATCGAGCGCGAGCGGGTCGAGGTTGAGCTCGAGCGTCTGTGGCTGCGCGAAATGCCGACGGGGGTTTACGACCCGAAGTGGGTCGCCTGCAGGAGCGCACTGGGGCGCGTCGATGCGTTGGCCTTCACGCTCAGTCGCATGAGCCCGAACCACACCGGGCCGCTGGACGATGCACAGATGCTTCAGATCCTGCGCTCGGCGTGCGGCCGTTACGGCAGCACGCTCGACTATCTGCTCGACACCGCGGCGTCATTGCGCGGCTGCGGCATCCGCGACCGCGAAATCGAGCGTCTGGTGGCGCTGGCGCGCCGTCACGCCCTGACGGCGTGAAGCCGGTTCAGAATGGGCGCAGCGGCGCGTCCGCCAGGTAGATCTCAGGCGCTTCCTCCGCATCGGCCGTTTCGCCGACCGCTTCCTGCGCGCCCGGAATCTTGTCCAGCGGGCGGCAGATTCGGCTTGCCAGCTGGCCCAGTCGCTCGGACTTCTCGAGTGCATCGAGCACCGCCTGCGGATTCATCAGGAGCGAGAACGGGTTCGAAACGAGCTGCGATCGCTGCATATCGGCCTCCAGGGCGCGGGACAAGGTGCGATCAATGTAGAACCTCGACCCGTCTCGTCCAAGTCAGGACGGCGCCAAATGGCGCGTCAGCGCGCGCCTGACAAAGGCTGTCAGCGCGGCGTTCCGGCGCGCTGCCGCAGCATCCGCGCCAGGGTGTCGCGTCCTGCCTCGACGGCGAAGTCGGCGGCGGTCAGATCGCGCTGGTTGCGCCGGTGCGGATCGGCCCCGCGCGCGAGCAGGAGCTCGGCGCTGTCGATGCTGCCGTAGCGCGCCGCCAGCATGAGCGACGTGCTGCCGTTCGGCGAAGCGGCGTCGATCGCCGCGCCGCGCTCGAGCAGCAGCGCGACGAGTTCGCTCGACGGTCCGCTGGCTGCGTAGTGCAGCGGCGTCCAGCCGGGCAGATCGATCCGCGCGCCGCGTTCGAGCAGGCGCTGGCTGAGCGCGATGTCGCCTTTGGCCGCCGCCAGCATGAGCGGAGATTCGCCGGCAGCGTTCAGCGCATTCACGTCGAAACCCGGCTGGGCGACGAGCAGATCGGCGACCTTCGTCGAGCCCAGGCGCAAGGCCGCGGCGAAGCCGCTGCGGCCTTCCGGATCGACCGTGTTGGGATCGAAACCCTGCGCCAGCACCGCCTGCATCCGACCCGGGTCGTCGCGTTTGACGGCGATGAAGAAGTCATCGTACGACCCGGCTTTGGATACAGAAAACCCAATCAAGGCAGCGATATAGATCGTATATCTAAAGTGACTTCTGAGCATTTTCCGCGATCGTTGGCGAGCGCCCTGTCGCATGCGCGAAAAGCCTCTCGAAATTACTTGAAGTAGCAGCCGCAACCTCCTCCACCGAAATGCCTTTCAGCGCGGCAAGCTGGCGTGCGACGAAGGGCACATAACTCGGGTTGTTGACCTTTCCGCGGTGCGGCACCGGCGCGAGATAGGGGCTGTCGGTCTCTATCAGGCAACGCTCCAGCGGCACCCAGCACGCAATATCTTGCAGCTCGCGTGCACTCTTGAAGGTCAGGATGCCGGAGAACGAGATATAGAAGCCGAGCTCGAGCGCCGCGCGGGCGACCGCAGCGGTTTCGGTGAAGCAGTGGAAGACGCCGCCGATCTCGTGCGCCGCCTCTTCGCGCAGGATGGCCAGCGTATCGGCCGAGGCGCTGCGGGTATGGACGACAAGCGGCAGACCGCTCGCCCGCGCCGCATGGATGTGGACCCGAAAGCGATCGCGCTGCCACTGCATGTCGGCGATGCTTCGACCTTCGAGCCGGTAATAGTCGAGGCCGGTCTCGCCGACTGCGACCACGCGCGGCAGTGCGGCTCGATCGAGCAGCGACTGCACGTCGGGTTCCTGCACATCGTCGCTGTCGGGATGCACGCCCACGCTGCACCAGAAGTTGTCGTGGCCGGTCGCCAGCGCATGGACATCCGCGAATTCCTCGAGCCGGGTGCAGATGCACAGGGCCCGATCGACTTGCGCATCGGCCATCGCACGACGGACCTCGGGCAGCCGCTCGCGCAGTTCGGGAAAGCTCAGGTGGCAATGCGAGTCGACGTACATGCGCTGTGCGAACCGGCCCGGCAAGGTTGCCGGGCTCGCTTCAAATCGTCTGCGTGGGTTTGGCCGACGCCAGCGTGGTGCCAAGCATCTCTTCGATCTTCAGGCGCAGCGCGCGCGTCTTCTCGTCGGTCGGAAAGCGCACGCCAACGCCTTGCGTGCGTCCGCCGGAGGCATTCGCCGGCGTGATCCAGCCGACCTTGCCGGCCACCGGATAGCGCTGCGAGTCGTCGGGCAGCGACAGCAACAGATAGATATCCTCGCCGAGCTTGTATTCGCGCGTCGTCGGGACGAAGACGCCGCCGTCCGAGAACACCGGCATATACGCCGCATAAAGCGCGCCTTTCTCGCGAAAGACGAGTTGGATCACCGTTGGCCGCGGGCCCGCGGGCGGGGCGGTCGCGTGCACGAGGCTGCGGGGTCCGGCTTCACTCATGGCGCGGAAGTGTATCGAAGCGAGGGTCGTTTCGAACTCAGCGCCTGCTGCGCCTGTTGCACCAGCGCCTCGCCAATCAGCCCGGCATTCCAGGGGTGCTCGGCACGTCGCGCCAGGTCGCGCAGGGATTTGCCCCAGGCTGTGAGCGCATCGACCCCGGTCTGCGCGGGGACCAGGTCGGGCGCGAAATAGCGCGGCGCGGCGCCGCAGGCGACGCACATCGCATCGTGGCAAAGCTTTTGCAACGCATCGATCAGGCGCGGCAGCGGCCACCCCGTAAACGCTGCTGCATCGCCGCGCTGCATCAGCTCGGGAATTCGCGCCCACAGGGCTGCATCGACGCCTTCGCGCGCGCCTTCAAGCGCGAGCAGCGGCTGGCCGCCGCTCGCGGCGAGCAAAACTGCCGCATGTGCCACGCCCTGTGCCTCGAGCCAGTGCAACGCGAGCGCGGTCTCCGGCACGCCGAGGTGGACCGCCTGGCAGCGGCTGCGCACCGTCGGCGGCAATGCCTGCGGGTCGCCGGTGGCGAGTACGAAACGCGCGATGCCGGGCGGCTCTTCCAGCGTCTTCAGCAGGCCATTGGCGGCGACCGCATTCATGCGATCGGCCGGGTGGATCACGACCACCTTGGCGCGCCTGCGCGACGCCGTCGACTGCGCAAACTGGATCGCTCCGCGCAGCGCGTCGATGCGGATCTCCTTGCTCGGCTTGGCCTTGCCCGCCTTCTCGGTCGCGGCTGACTCGGGCTCGCCCCAGCCGAGCGCTTCGCGCAAGGCATCGGGTACCAGCACCAGCAGGTCGGGGTGCGAACGCGCCCGGACCAGTCGGCAGCTCGCGCAGACGCCGCAGGCCGGGAGTGCGAAGGCTTCGGCAGGGTTTCGATCGGTCGTCTCGCAGAGCCAGCTCTGCGCGAGCATCGAGGCGAACTCGAACTGGCCTACTCCCTCGGGTCCGTAGACCAGGATGGCGTGCGCGCGCTGCGTCGCGAGTGCCGCGCGCAGCGGCGCATGCAACCACGGCAGGTGGGGCGTCTCGGTGCTTGATTCGCCTAGCATCCCCGAGCTTCCAGCACGCCGCGGATCTCGGCCGCGACCTGGTCAATGCGCGGCTGCGCATCGATGCGGACGATGCGCAGGGGTGCCGCCGCTTGGCGCAGCCGGTAGCCTTCCCGCACGCGCTCGAAAAACGCCAGGTCGCGCGACTCGAAGCGGTCGGCGCTGCGCGCCCCCGCTCGGCGCTGCGCAGCCAGCCCCGGGTCGATATCGAACCACAGCGTAAGCGTGGGCTGCAGTTCGCCCTGGACCCAGTCTTCCAGTTCGGCTAGCCACAACGAGGAAACACCGTGGCCGCCGCCCTGGTACGCGAAGGTGGCGTCGGTGAAACGGTCGCACAGCACGGTCTCGCCGCGGGCGAGCGCCGGGGCGATGACCTGAACGATGTGATCGCGCCGCGCCGCGAAGACGAGCAGCACCTCGGTCAGCGCGTCCATCGACGAGCCGAGCACCCGCTCGCGCAGAGCTTCGGCGAGTGGCGTGCCGCCGGGTTCGCGCGTCACGAGGACCGTCGCGCCGTGCCGGCGCAGATGCCGGGCCACGGCATCGATGTGGGTCGACTTGCCGGCGCCGTCGATGCCTTCGAAGGTGATGAAGCGCGCGCTCATCGCTATGTTCCGTATCTCATCGGCCGCGCTGGTATTTGTTCACCGCCCGATTGTGGTCGGCGAGCGTCTCGCTGAATTCGCTGCTGCCGTCGCCGCGCGAGACGAAATAAAGCGCCTTGGTCTCGGCCGGTCGCACCGCGGCAAGCAGCGCCGCCTTGCCCGGCATGGCGATCGGCGTGGGCGGCAGGCCGGAGCGCAGATAGGTATTGAACGGCGTATCGGTCTGCAAGTCCCGCTTGCGCAGGTTGCCGTCGAAGCCCTGCCCCATCCCATAGATCACGGTTGGGTCGGTCTGCAGTGGCATGCCGATGCGCAGCCGGTTGACGAATACGCCGGCGATGCGCCCCCGATCTGCCACCGCTGCGGTTTCCTTCTCGACGATCGATGCCAGCGTGAGCGCCTCGTCGGCGGTCTTCAGCGGCGTCTCGGGCGCACGTTCTCCCCAGGCGGCCTCCAGGCGTTTGCGCATCGCGCGGTGCGCGCGCTTGAGCACGGCGAGGTCGGCGCTGCCCTTGCTGTAGGCATAGGTGTCGGGATAAAAGCGCCCTTCGGCCGGCACCCCCGGCTCGCCGATCGCGACCATGATCTCGGCCTCGCTCATTGCCGCGGTAGTCGGCTTCAGCGCCTCTGCCTTCGCGAGCTCGGCGCGGAACTGACGAAAGGTCCAGCCCTCGATCAGGCGCGCGCTGGCCGTCGTCGAGTCGCCGCGCACCATCTTGTCCAGCAGGTCGACCGGCGTCGTGCCGGCACCGATCTCGTAGCTGCCAGCACGGATCTTGCGCGACTGCCCCGACCAGCGAAACCATTCGAACAGCAGCAAGGCCGGAGTCCGAACGCCGGCATCGACCCAGGCCTGCGCGATCTCGCGCGGCGGCGTGCCGGGTTCGATCGCGAGCTCGACCGGTTCGCTGGCGAGCGCCAGCGGGCTCTTGAGCCACCACAGGACGGCGCCGCCGCCGGCCAGGACGACCAGCATCAGCGCAACGAACAGCCCCAAGACCCAACGTACGGCAGGCTTCATCGTCGCAACGGTACAGACGAAAGAACGGGGGACTGCGCGGGCATGGGCGCTGATGATAATCAGCCCCATGAACCCCGACCCGACGCTCGAAGGCGTGACCCGTCTGACCCATCTGGGCGTGATCCGCGCGACCGGCGCGGAGGCGCAGAAATTTCTGCATGGCCAGCTGACCAACGACATGCTGGGCCTCGATCCAGCGCGCGCCCGACTCGCCGGATTCTGCTCGGCCAAGGGTCGGTTGCAGGCGAGTTTTGTCCTGTGGAAAGCATCCGAAGACGAGGTTCAACTGGTGTGCGCGGCCAGCGTGTTGCCGGCCACGCTCAAGCGCTTGTCGATGTTCATCCTGCGCTCGCGCTGCAAGCTCTTCGACGCGAACGATGAATTGCCGGTCTACGGCATCGCCGGAGGCCTCGCGGCGCAGCTCGCGGCGCAAGCGACGCCCTGGCAGCGCAGCGTGATCGACTGCGCCGGTCTCGTGGTGCTGCCGCCGGTGCAGGGCGTGGCGCGCTGTCTGTGGGTCGGGCCGAGTCCGCCCGCGTCGGCACCGGGCACAGCGCTCGATCTCGATCGCTGGCGCTGGCTCGAGGTGCAGTCCGGCGTGCCGCTGATCGAAACCGCGACGGTCGATCGCTTCGTTCCGCAGATGCTCAACTACGAACTGATCGGCGGCGTCGATTTTCAGAAGGGTTGCTATCCGGGCCAGGAGATCGTCGCGCGCAGCCAGTACCGCGGCACGATCAAGCGACGTATGGCGCTGTTCGATATCGACGCCGCCGCGCAGCCCGGCAACGAGGTCTTCCATAGCGACGACCCGGGCCAGCCCGCCGGCATGGTGGTGAATGCGGCGCCGCGGCCGGACGATGCATCGGCGCGCAGTGCGCTGGTCGAGGTCAAGCTCGCGGCGCTCGAACGCGGCAGCCTGCATCTTGCGAATGTCGACGGCGCGGTGCTGCGTCCGATCGCCTTGCCGTATGCCGTGCCGCGCGAAACCGCCGTCGCGCCGTAGCGGATTTCAGAGGACGCGCTGCATCGCCTGGTGTGCGATGCCGGCCTCGTCGAACAGCTCGCCCTGCGGCGCGAATCCGGCGCGCACATAGAAGCCGATCGCGTCGATCTGGGCGTGCAGCACGATGCGACGCGCCGAGCGGTCGCGGGCGGCTTCGACCAGCGCATCGAGCACGGCGCGGCCGATGCCGCTGCCGCGCAGGCCTCGCAACACGGCCATCCGGCCGATGCGAACCGCACCGTCGCCGAGATCGACCAGGCGCCCGGTCGCGACCGGGCAGCCGAGCCGATTGAAGGCGACCGCATGCAGCGCGGCCTCGTCGTCCGCATCCCATTCCATCTCGATCGGAATGGCCTGCTCGGCGATGAAGACCTCTTCGCGCAGCGAGCGCGCCGGCGCCCCGAGCGTCTGCCACGAACCGGTGCGCAGTTCGAGCATCGGGTGTCCGGCTTCGAAGCCGAGGAATGCTTCGCGCAGCGGCGCCGGCACCGGACGCGAAGTCTGGCTCGACGGATCGGCCCACACGTACACCAGTTCGCCGCTCACCAGCCGCTCGCGCCCGCGCACCACCTGCGCCTGAAACAGCAGCGAGCTGGTGCCGATGCGAGCGCAGCGAACGCCGACCTCGATCCGGTCGTCATAGCGCGCCGAGGCGTGGTAATCGAGGCTTGCCTTGCGCAGATAGAGGTCGCCGCCGAGGGAGCTCACCGTCCGGGCATACGGCAGCGCGAGGGACCGCCAGTAGCTCGCGATGCCGGTGTCGAAATACGTCAGGTAGTGGGCGTTGAAGACGATGTTCTGCGAGTCGATCTCGGACCAGCGCACACGAAGCGGTTCGCGGCAACGAAAGATTTCCTCTGCCATCCTCGGCACCCCGATTCAGAAGATCGAATCGCGGTCGACGCCCTGGCGCAGCATGCCGCGGCGCAGCTTGATCAAGGCCTCCTGCTGGATCTGGCGGATGCGCTCGCGCGTTAGCTTGAGCCGCTCGGCCAGCACCTCCAGCGTCTCGGGCTCGCGGTCGCGCAGGCCGTAGCGGCCGGCGACGACCTCGCGCTCGCGATCGTTCAGCTCTTCCAGGCCGTGGCTCAGCAGCAGGTCGACCTCGTGGCTCAGCGCAAGGCTGGCCGGGTCGCCCGCACCGTCGTCGGCAACACCGTCGAGCAGCGACTCGGCGCCCGTGCCTTCGGCCTGATAGCGATCGAGCGGCGAATCGAGCGAAGTCGGCTGCTCGGCATAGCGCAGCAGGTCGCTCACCTCGCGCACCGGTCGGCCCAGGGCGATGGCGATATCTTCGGTACGCACCGGGCGGTCCGCAACGCCGTGGCACGCCGCTAAGGTCTCCAGCGCCCGCCGCGCCTTCAGCACCTGGTTCAGCTCGCGCACCACGTGCACCGGCAGCCTTACGAGGCGTGCCTGGTGCATGATCGCGCGCTCGGTACTCTGGCGGATCCACCATGAGGCGTAGGTCGAGAAGCGAAAGCCGCGCTGCGGTTCGAATTTCTCGATCGCGTGCATCAAACCGAGGTTGCCTTCCTCGATCAGATCGGTCATCGGCAGGCCGCGCCCCAGGTAGTTCTTGGCGATGCTGACGACGAGCCGCAGGTTGTGCTCGATCATCTGCTGGCGCGCCTCGAAATCGCCCGCACGGGCGCGGGTGGCGGTATCGAACTCCTCCTGCGGCGAGAACAGGGGTGCACGCCGTATGTCGCGCAGATAGGCCTGCAGCGGATTGCCGGGTTCGGTCTCGCCGGCCGGCACTTCAACCGCGGCGATCGGCACTTCGAGTTCAGCCTCGTCGAACCCGGTGGCGTCGGCAAGCGGCGTCGACCCCGCGTGTCCGTTGCCGATCGATCGCGTCAGCGCCGCGGCTGCCGGCGTGCTCTCGCGGCCCGTTTGTACAACCCGATCCGACGTGGCACGCGTACGGGTCATGAGGCTGTCTCGATGCGTTGGCGGCTAGCGCGCCGGAAGCAGGCGCGTCGGGTCGATCGGCTTGCCGAGCCGGCGGATCTCGAAGTGCAGTTGCACGCGCTCGGCGTCGGTCGATCCCATCTCCGCGATCTTCTGCCCGCGCTTGACCGACTGGTCTTCCTTGACGAGCAGCGTCTGGTTGTGGGCGTAGGCGGTGAGGTAAGTGTTGTTGTGCTTGAGGATCACGAGATTGCCGTAGCCGCGCAGCCCCGAGCCTGCATACACCACCTTGCCGTCCGCAGCAGCCACGACCGGATCGCCGGCCCGGCCGGCGATGGCAAGGCCCTTGCTCTTGCCATCTTCGAACTGGCCGGCGACGCTGCCGCTGGCCGGCCAGGCCCAGGCGATATCGTCGTCCGCGCCTTCGCGTGGGAGCGGCGTGGCGACTGCGGGCGCAGGGGCCGGGGCGACGGCCGGAGGGACCGTGCCGATCGGCGCCGAGGCGGTGGAGGCCATCATCGCAGCGGTGCGCGGCTCGAGCGGCCTGGTCTCGACCCGCGCCGTGGTCACGCCGCGCGTCGCCACACTCGCCGCATCCAGCCCGGGCGCGACGACCCGGAGCACCTGGCCGACCTCGATCACATTCGGGTTCTCGAGGCCGTTCCAGCGCACGAGATCCTTCCAGTTCTGGCCGTTCTCCAGCGCCACGCGGATCAGCGTATCGCCCGGCTTGACCGAGTAGTAGCCGGGCTTGCCGGCGTTCTCGGCGCCGGGCAGCAGCTTCACGGCGTCGGGCAGCGGCGCAGGCATCGACGCGACGGCAGCGCTCGGCGCGGTCGCCGCCGGCATCGACTGCAACGGTGTCGCGGTGCGGTCTTCGACCGGGGCGGGCCGACGCGGCGAGGCGCAGCCAGCGAGCATCAGCGCCAGGGCGATGCCGCCCACCAAGACGCGGCCGAGCGGGCTGCCGTGCGCGGGCGTCAGGCCCTGACGATCGATCGCCTGAAAACGTTGCGCCATGCTGTGAGTTTGAACCTTCATCGGACCAGGCCCGATTTTAAGGGGACGAACCTCACGGCCTCGGACACCGAATGCTGGTATCCGTCCTCGGTACGGTCGACGACGGCCAGCGTCTGCTGCACCGCACCGGGCCTTCGCAGCGGTGCGACCAGACGCCCGCCGACCGCGAGCTGATCGAGCCAGACGAGCGGAAGCTCGTCGCCGCCGGCCGCCGCCGCGATGATGCTGTCGTAGGGCGCATTCGGCGCGTGGCCGAGCATGCCGTCGCCGAAGACCAGCCGCAACCGGTCGGCGCGCTGCACTGCAAGCAGCGCGCGCGCCTTGTCGTGCAAGGGTTTGATGCGCTCGATCGAGACCACGTGCTGAGCGAGCAGCGCCAGCACGCCGGCCTGGTAGCCGCAGCCGGTGCCGATCTCGAGGACGCGACCGAGCATTCCGCTGGCCCGCGCCTTGGCGCCGTCGAGCAGCAGCTCGATCATGCGTGCCACCACCGACGGCTTCGAGATCGTCTGGCCGTGGCCGATCGGCAGGCTGGTGTCCTCGTAGGCCTGGGTGACGAGAGCGGCATCGACAAAGCGATGCCGCTCGACCGTCGCCAGCGCGGCGAGCACCGCGGGATGGCGGATACCGGCGTCCTGCAGGCGCAGCGTCATGCGCCTGCGCACATCGGCGGAGTCGAGGCCGAGGCCCGAGGCGAGCGCGCGGCGCCCGGCATCGACATGGGCGTGAGCGAGCGGCTGCTGCGGGCGCAGCACCGTGCGCGGCATGCCCATGGGCGCATCCGGACGCCGCGTTGCCGCCGCGGCCAGCTGGTTCAGGCGCAGCGGAAACTTCGGAACACGAGGCGGCCCGGTGCTCACCTGGACGCCTCGGCGAGCCAGTCGGTCCAGCGCGGCAGGCCGGCATGGTCGGTCAGGTCTACCTGCAGCGGCGTGATCGAGACGCAGCCGTTCGCGACGGCGTGGAAGTCGGTGCCCGCGCCGGCCTCGCGCGCATCGCCCGCGGGTCCGATCCAGTACATCGTGTCGCCGCGTGGACTCTTCTGGCGGATCACCGGCTCGCTTGCATGGCGCCGGCCCAGGCGCGTGATGCGGCGTGGCAGCGTGCCGACATCGACGCGGTTCGGCAGGTTCACATTCAACAGCCATGGGGCGCTCGACGGCGGCTGCGCGAGCGCGTGCTGGATGATGCTGCGCGCCACCGCGGCGGCGGCGTCGAGCTGCGCCCAGCCCTTCTCCACCTGCGAAAAGGCGATCGCCGGAATGCCGAACAGATAGCCCTCCATCGCCGCCGCAACGGTTCCCGAATACAGCGTGTCGTCGCCCATGTTGGCGCCGTTGTTGATGCCCGAGACGACGAGATCGGGGCGCTTGTCGAGCAGACCCGTGAGCGCGAGGTGGACGCAGTCCGAAGGCGTGCCGTTGATATACCGAAAGCCGTTCGCCGCAGTAAAGACCGACAGCGGGCGCGATAGCGTGAGCGAGTTGGACGTGCCGCTCGCGTTCTGCTCGGGCGCCACCACGTCGAGCTGACCGAGGCCTTCGCAAGCGGCTACCAGCGCCGCCAATCCAGGAGCCAGATAACCGTCGTCGTTGGCAATCAGGATCCGCATCGGACGATTGTAGGGAGCGCTCCTGCCAGCCAAGGGGCCCGACAAGGCGCGCATATCATGTGGGCCCACGAGGAGCGCGCACCATGCATGCCTGGCTTTGCGAAAACCCGATCGGCGTCGAGTCCTTGGCCTGGAAGGAGCTGCCGACGCCACAGCCGCAACCTGACGAGGTGCGCGTGGCCATCCGCTCGGCCAGCCTGAACTTTCCCGATACGCTGATCGTCCAGAACAAATACCAGCTCAAGCCGCCCCTGCCCTTCGTTCCCGGCTCGGAATATTCGGGCGTGATCGAGGCCGTGGGTAGCGGTGTCACGGGACTCGCGGTGGGTGATCGCGTCGCCGTGTGCGGCGGCACCGGGGGCTTCGCGACACACGCCATCGCGAAAGCCGCGCAGGTGCTCGCCTTGCCCGCCGATTTCGATTTCGACGATGGTGCGGCTTTCATCCTCACCTACGGCACGACACACCACGCCTTGCTCGACCGCGCCGCGCTGAAGGCCGGCGAAACCGTGCTGGTGCTCGGCGCCGCGGGCGGCGTCGGCACGGCGGCGATCCAGGTCGCCAAGGCCGTGGGAGCTCGCGTCGTCGCGGCGGCGTCGAGCGACGAGAAATGCGCGCTGTGCAGGGACATGGGCGCCGACGCGAGCATCAACTATGGCAGCGCCGATCTGCGCGGCGAGATCAAGGCGCTGACCTCCGGCAAGGGGCCGGACGTGGTCTACGACCCGGTTGGCGGCGACCTCGCCGAACCGGTCTTCCGCTCGATCGCGTGGCGCGGTCGCTACCTCGTGATCGGTTTCGCCCAGGGCGCAATTCCCGCGTTGCCGTGGAACTTGGCGCTGCTCAAAGGCGCGTCGATCGTCGGCGTCTTCTGGGGCGACTACGCGCGGCGCGAGCCTGCTGCCTATGCCGCTTCGCTGCGCGAGCTGCTGGGCTGGTATGCGCAAGGCAAGATCAAGCCGGTGATCGACCAGCGCATGCCGATGGACGAATTGATGCAGGCCTATGCCCGCATGGGCAGCCGCCAAGTGCGCGGCAAGCTGGTGCTGCAAAACCGCTGAACCCGCGATGGCTGCGTGACCGCGCCCAGCAGTCCGCGCGGCGTCGCCGGCACTGGTGCGAAACGAGTGCGCTAGGATGCAGCAAAACGCGACTGGGCGGGGAGCATGGCAGTCAAGGTCCTGATCGTCGAAGACAACCCGGTGGCGCGCAGTTTTCTGGCTCGGGTCGTTCGCGAGAGCTTCAGCGACGTCCTCGAGATCGCGGAAGCCGGCGACCTCGAGAATGCACGCCGCCAGGTTGGTTCATGGCGTGCCGGCGCCGATATCCCGCACCCCTTTAAGCTGGTCCTGGTCGACCTCGAATTGCCCGATGGCAATGGCATGGAGTTGCTGACCGAACTCGCGCACTATCCAGCCACGCGCATCGTCACCACGCTGTATTCCGACGACGACCATCTGTTTCCCGCGCTGCAGTGCGGCGCCGACGGCTATCTGCTAAAGGAAGACCGCTTCGAGGTGCTCGTCGAGGAGTTGCAGAAGATCGTTCGCGGCCAACCGCCACTGTCTCCGGCGATCGCGCGGCGGTTGCTGACCCACTTTCGCCGTCCCGAGACGAACGGCGCAGGTGAACCCGCGACGACGGTGGCTTCAGTCGCGCACGAATCGGGATTCCAGAGCAGCCGGCCCGTGCCTGCATGGCGTGGCGCCCCGCTCGATCACGAACGACTCACACCGCGAGAAAACGAAGTGCTCACCTATCTGAGCAAGGGCTTCACGATCAAGGAGATCGCAAGCCTGATGGGGATCAAGTGGTTCACTGTGAACGACCACATCAAGTCGATCTACAAGAAGCTCAATGTCTCGAGCCGTGCTGAGGCGGCAGTGCTGGCCAGCAAGCAAGGGCTGGTCTGACGCTGAGATTGCCTGCTCGCTGCGACCATGCGCACGCCGATCGCCACCCCAGTTGTCACCCTGCAAAGGCGCACGGCCGCCCAGTCCATCGCCCAGCTGTACCGCACCGTGCGCGCCGTCGAGGCGGATCCCGAACGCACGGGAGCCCTGTTGTCGGATCTGCTGCGCGACATCTTCGAACCACTCGAAGCGAACCCGGCTCCTGGCGGCAGTGAGAACGGCGCCCGTGTATCCGACGACGGTTCGACCTTGCGTGTTTCGTTGCCCGCCTTCGACCCGGTCGCGCGATCCGGTGCCGGCGGCCGTCACGCGACGACGATCGAGTTGCGTTTCGCGCTCTTCGGCCGGCGTGCCTTCACGACCGAGGATGCTGACCTGGCCGACCGCATCGTCGAGCAGTTGCAGCGTGCGGTCGCGCACGACGCGGCGGTCGAGCAAGGCCGCACCGAGGAGCGCCTGCGGCTGGCGCAGGACCTGCACGACGATATCGGCGCGCGGCTGCTGACACTCATGTACAAGGCGCAGTCGCCCGAGATGGAAGAGTATGTCCGGCACACGCTGCAGGATTTGAAGACGCTGACCCGGGGCCTGGCCGCGCCGAGCCACCTTATCTCCGAGGCGAGCGCCGAATGGAAGGCCGACCTCGGCCAGCGCCTCGCCGCGGCGCACCTCGAATTGCGCTGGAGCTGCCATTTCAGCGACGACATCGTGCTCAGCGTGGTGCAGTGGTCGGCGCTGACGCGGATCCTGCGCGAACTGCTCAGCAACGTCATCGCGCATGCCGATGCGCGCCGCGTCGAGGTCGATATCCAGCTCGTCGATGGTCGGCTACAACTCGCCGTGAGCGACGACGGCATTGGCCGCCAACCGGCCGGCTGGTCGCACGGCCTGGGCCTGGGAGGGGTCCGCAAGCGCGTCAAGCAACTCGACGGCGAAGTGCACTGGCGCGAACTCGCGCCGCGCGGCATCGCCTGCGAAGTGCGCGTGAACGGGGTCGGTCGCGCGACCTGAATGCGATCGCCCGACGCCATGCAAAAACGGCCCCGAAGGGCCGTTTTGCGTCTCTAATTCTTGGGGTGGCTGATGGGGCTCGAACCCACGACAACAGGAATCACAATCCTGGACTCTACCAACTGAGCTACAGCCACCGCAGGTGGGCGCAGTATAGCGGAGCGGTCCTTGTCGGCGCCCTCCGCCGGGCCCTTCAACGCGCAGCGGCGATCGACGCCGAGGCCGCCGGGTCGATCGGCGTGGCAGCCGGTTGGGGCGTGACCTCGACCTTGCTCGATGCCTTCAAAGATGCGAGGTAGGCCTGCGCCTCGGCGTCGCCCCAGGCCTGCGCATATTGCGCCTGCGCGCGCGCCGGATCGGCCGCGGCCGGGTCGCGTCCTAGCAGCTTGGTCACCCTCACGACGGCATACCCGGCCGAGCCCAGGTCGACGCCCACGGCGGACGGCAATGCGGCGGCCGGTGCCTTGAGCGCCGCATCGAGAATTTCGCGCGGCAGGTCGCGCGGCTGGGTGCGCGAGACGATCAGCGCAGGCTCGGCCAGAGCGGTCGACGGTGTCGCTTTCAGCACGGCCAGGCGTTCCTCGCCGGCCTTGCGCGCCAGCGCGGCAGAACGTTGCGCGACGAGAAGCTCGCGCACCTTGGGAGTCACCTGCGCGAGCGGCAGCTGGTGCGCGGGGCTGTAGCGCACGACCCGCGCCGATGCAAGCTGGTTGGCGCCGGTCTCGACCGCTTCGGTATTTCGCTTGTTTCGCAGTGCGTCGTTACCGAAGATGGCGTCGAGGAATTTGGCGTTCGCCAGCGGACCCTTGACGTCCACAGCCGGAGTACGTCGAACGCCTTGCACGCTGCGCAGCTCGAGCTTCCATTTATCGGCTGCGGGCTTCAGGCTGTCGGGCTGCTCGTAGACCATGTTGGTGAATTCGAGCGCCGCTTCGGAGTAGCGCTTCTGCGCGATCGGCCGCTTGATCTCGTCCTCGATCTCTGCCTTGACCGCATCGAAGCCTTTTGTCTCGCCACCGCGCGCGCCCGTGACCTGGATCACGTGGTAGCCGAAATCACTTTCGACGACCGGGCCGATCTCGCCGGTTTTTAGTGCAAACGCAGCATCCTCGAACGGCTTGGTCATCGCATCGCGGCCGAAGAAATCGAGCTCGCCGCCCTTCTCGGCCGAACCCGGGTCGTCGGAATTCGTGCGCGCCAGGTCGGCGAAGAGGGCCGGGTTCTTCTTGACCTGCGCAAGCAAGGACTCGGCCTTGGCCTTGGCCTTTTCGCGCTCGGCCGGCGCTGCGGTCTTTTCGGACTTGACGAGGATGTGGCTGGCGCGCCGTTCGGCCGGCGTGCTGAAGCGCTTGACATTGGCGTCGTAGTAGGCCCGCAGCTCGGCCTCAGGAACGGCGATGTCCTTCTTCAGGTTTTCGATGTCGAGGACCACATATTCGATATCCGCCTGCTCGGGCGACTGGAAAGCAGCGGCATGCGCGGGGTCCTTGTAGAACGCCTCGATCTCGGCCGCGCTCGGATCGACTTTGGCCATGAAATCCTTCGCCTCGAAACGCTGGACCTGGATTTCACGCTGCTGGAAAAAGGCATCGAAGGCGGCGCCGGTCGCGGTGTTCGACACAGGGACGCTGTTCGCAAGTCCCGACAGCACCTGGTTGCGCGCATAGCTGGCCTCGAATTCGACCGGGCTGATGCCAGCCGCCGCCAGCGCTTGCAGATAGCGCTCGCGGTCGATCTGCCCGGTCGGCGTGCGCAGCGAGGCGAGCTGTGGGTCGCGTGCCATCACGTCGCGCAGCCGCTCGTCCGACATCTGCAACCCAAGCTTGCGCGAGGCGAGTTCGAGCACGCGTTCGCGCACCAGCGCATCGAGCGTGCGCTGCTTGCTCAGCAGCGACTCGATGACGCGCGGGTCGAGCGTGGGTTGCGAGGCGCGCACGCGTTCGATCTCGCGCCGGTGCGCCTGCTCGAGCTCCTGCTGCGAGATCTTGATATCGCCGACGCGCGCCGCGGTATCGCCGGAACGCACGAAGGCGTTGTAGCCCTGGTAGACGCCGGTCAGGACAAAGGCCGGGACAATGAACAGGAGCAGCACGAACTGCAGCGCGCGGGTATTCCTGCGAACGAAATCAAACATTCAAGCCTCGTACCGGAAGCCGCGCACAGGGTCTGCGCGCGGCGGTCTTTCGACAATCACACCCTGCAGATGCAACAAAGGCGAACCGAGGTTCGCCTTTGCAGGGTCTGGAGCCGATTCTATCGGACCGACGCAGCCGGAAGACCTCGCGGTAGCGACGCAGATCGTGGGTGCTGTGGGGCTCGCACCCGGCCGAACTGCCCCCGACCTCCATCTCCAAGGACCGATGGTCGAGGTGGCGCCGGAAAAGCTCGATGTGCGAGATGACGCCGAGAATTAACAGTAGGTCAGTCGCGCCCTTCAGAAGCGTTCGGCCCAGGGCCGCACCTCGATCTCCCACGACCAGGCGCTGCGCGGCTGCGCAAGCAGGTGCACATAGGTAGCAGCAACGGCGTCGGGGTCGAGCAGCAGGTCCTGACCGTCGTCCGGCGTGCCGACGGGACGGATGGCGCCATCGACGACGACATGGGCGACATGGATGCCTTGCGGCGCCAGTTCGCGCGCCATGCTCTGTGCCAGGCCGCGCAGCGCGAACTTGCCCATCGCGAACGCGGCCGATTGGGCGTATCCCTTGACACCGGCCGAGGCGCCCGTGAACAGCACCGCGCCGTGCCGCTCGGCCAGCATGAGGCGCACGGCTTGCTGGGCGACGCGAAAGGCGGCGATCGCGGTGATGTCGACCGCGCGCGCAACCGCCTCGGCGTCGACCTCTGCGAAGGGTCCGCGAACGCGCTGGCTGGCGTTGTAGACGACGACGTCCGGCGCACCGCCGAGCGCCTGCGCGGCTGCGTCGAACAGCGCGCCGACCGCGGCCGCGCTGCTCGCATCGGCCACGAGCGGTGCTGCACCGGTCTCGGCGGCGATCGCGTCGAGTGGTTCACGCCGGCGCGCCGCGACCGCGACGCGCATCCCGCACTCGCGCGTGACGGCGCGTGCGAGGCTGGCGCCCATCCCGGGGCCGGCGCCGACGATCAACGCACGTCGGTACGGCGTCGCGGTCACGCCGCCCCCGAG
>JBDSEG010000357.1:0-25696 GCA_039920165.1 Burkholderiaceae bacterium | reverse complement strand
TGCAGCTCGGCTTCGATGCAGTCTGGTTCGGCGTCATCATCGTCATGGCGGTCACTTTCGGAATGATCTGCCCGCCGGTCGGAATGAACGTCTTCGTCATCAACTCGATCGCGCGCGACATTCCACTTGGCCGCATCTACCGCGGCACGATGCCGTTCATCGCGGTCGACGTGGTCCGGCTGGTGCTGCTGTGCGCATTCCCGGCGATCTCGTTGTGGCTGCCGGGGTTGATCGCGAAGTAGCCGCGGCGACGAAGCGATCGTTTGCCAGCCGAAGCGGCACACGGTCGGCATCGAAGAAGCGCAACTCCAGGCTGCTGCGCTCGCGCGTCATGGCGGCGTCGACGTGGGTCCGGTGCAGCACCTCGCCGCGAAAGACCAGGGCATCGCCAGCGGCCAGCGACGGTCGCCAACGTTGCGCGGCCGGGAAGCGCGCATCGATGCGCGGCGGCGTGAGTTCGTCGGGACGCAGCAAGGGCAGCTGCGCGCAGCGAACCAGTTCCAGCCCCGGCGCGTCGATGCCGCAAGGCGTGAGCGCGAGCCAGCAGGTCAGCATGGGCAGCGGCGCTGCCGGACCGCTCGCTTGCACCGTGAAGTCGTGCCGCAGCGCGCCGTCCTGATGCCACGAGTGCGGCCCTTGCGGACCGGTTCGCGCGCCCGCCGGAAACTGGCGCCGGACCCAGCATTCGTCGAGATCGCAAACCGGGCGAGCGCCGAGCGTCGCACGGTGGCGCTCGAAGAGGCCACTGCGCGCGAGCGCGCACGCGATGTGGGTCAGATCGATCGCAGGCACAGCGCCGCAGCGCTGCGAACCTGAAAGCCCTGCGGCGAGGCCCGCCCAGCGCGCGCACCGTGCAGCGTCGATCAAGCCCCGCAGCAGCGCCGTCGATGCGGCCACTTCATCATCGACGCAAGAGCGCCATCCGGCAGCGATCGATCAGGCCGCAAGCGCCAGCGGCTGCTTGCGGTCGAGTTCGCCGCCGAGCGCTTCGATCAGGTCCGGAATCAGCCGGCCGAGTTCGCCGGTGGTGAGCGCCACGTCGGCATCGAAGCCGTCGTCGGCGCCGTCGTTCGCCGCCTGCTTCGAACCTTCGAGAACGACATCGAGCAGCTTGATTTTCTTGATCGTCATCGCCTCGGTCAGCACGAACGAGACCCGGCCCTGCCAGGTCATCGCGAGCTGCGTCGGCAGCTTGCCCTGGCCGATGTGCGCGGCGACCTCGTCGATATCGAGCGTGTGGCGCGCATACCGGACCAGCGCCTTCTCGCTGTCCGGCTGCTTCAACTCGCATTCGCGGTCGATGCTGAACCCGGCCGGCGCTTCCTTGGCCGACAGCCAGCCGGCCATCGCGCCGGCGGGCGAGAGCTGGCTTTGCAGCAGCGTCAGCGCCGGGCTGCCGTTCGCACCGCCCAGCAACTCGACCAGCATCGTCACGATGCCGTCGGCTTTCTTGGCACTCGACGCACCGACCGTCAGCACCCGCGCTTGCGGGTCGATCCAGACCGTCGTCGTCCCGCGCTTCGCGAAGGCGCGCGGCAAGAGGGCGTGAACGATCGCCTCCTTCAACTCCTTGGCCGCCTTGCCCTTGGGCTTGCGTCCGGTCTGCGCCTCGATCGCTTCGAGCCGCGCCTCGAGTTCGGTCTTCACGACCGAAGCTGGCACCGCCTTGCGCTCGACGCACAAGCGCAGCATCCAGTGCCCGCCGATGCTCTCGACCAGCGCGCCGTGCTTCTTGCCGCGCGGCTCGACCCAGCCGATCGTTTCGAGCTGCGTCGCCCCGCATTCGACGAATCGCCCGGCCGCCAGGCGCGCCTCCAGTTCGTCGAGCGCGGGAGCGGTCCAGGATTTTTCGATGCGGTAGACGAGAGCGTTCTTGAACATGGGGACGGCACGGCGGCGAGGGTCGGGGCGCGGATTGTAGGCAGCGCTTCAGGCCTACCTGGCGACCCGCGACGCGGGCTGCACCTTGCCGTCGCCGCCGACGCCAACCGACATGTACTCGGCCGAATATTTCTTGCGCATGCGCACCACGTCCTTCGCATAGCGCCGGGCCATCAACGCCTTTTGGGCATCGGACAGGATGCGCCCGGCGACCTTGAAGAATTTGGTCTCTTCCTCCTTGAGATGGTGGCGCACGAGGTGGCTGAGGTCCTTGGCGGTCTGCAGCCACGCGTCGCCGCTCTTGTCGGCCACGCTCAGGTCGTCGCACAGCTCCTCGATCTCGTGGTGCTCCGACAAGGCATGGCGCGACGACGACAGACCCGGATCGGTCATCAGCAGCGGAACGTACAGATAGCGCTCCTCGGCAGCGGCGTGGGCTTCGAGTTCGACCTTGAGCTGCAGGAAGAGCAACTGGCGCCTGGCGACATCGCTTCGCGTGGCCGTCACCTGCCGGCACAGCGCGCGCTGGATCTCGTGGCTTTCGTGGATGTGTTCGAACAAGGTCATGGCGTTCCTTCGGGGTTGAAGTGACGGCGGCGCAGGCCGCGCCGCGACCGCTCGAGTAGGCCAGAATGGCCGGGACACCATCCCAGGGAATGACCGATGACCGACGACGCGAGCCTCGTCCTCAGCCGGCGTGAGGGCGCCGTATTGACGCTGACGCTGAACCGGCCGCAGGCGCTGAACAGCTTCACCGGCGCCCTGCACGACGCATTGATGCGTGAACTGAAGGCGGCGGCGGCCGACGCTGCGGTTCGCTGCGTCGTGCTGACCGGTGCCGGGCGCGGCTTTTGCGCCGGTCAGGATCTGTCGGACCCCGAGATCGCACCCGACCCCGTCTCCGGCGCGCCGAAAGATGTCGGCGCGCTGATCGAGGCGCGCTACAAGCCGCTCGCGCTCGTGATCCACGATTTTCCGGTGCCGGTCGTGGCGGCAGTCAACGGCGTTGCGGCGGGCGCCGGCGCCAACCTCGCCCTCACTTGCGACCTGGTGCTGGCGGCGCGATCGGCCTCGTTCATCCAGGCCTTCTCGAAGATCGGCCTGGTGCCCGATGCCGGCGGCACCTGGCTGTTGCCGCGCCTGGTCGGGAGGGCGCGCGCGATGGGTCTGGCGATGCTGGGCGACAAACTGCCCGCTGAGGAGGCCGAGCGCATCGGCCTCATCTGGCGTTGCGTCGACGATGCCGAGCTGACGACGCAGGCGCAGGCACTCGCGCAGCGCCTGGCGGCGATGCCGGTGCGCGCACTCGTCGAAACGCGGCGCGCGTTCGCGAAAGCCGATTCGCTCGGCCTCGCCGATGCGCTGAGCATGGAGGCTCAGGTGCAGCGCGGCCTCGCCAGCAGCGCCGATGCGCGTGAAGGCATCGCCGCCTTTCTCGCCAAGCGCGCGCCGCGCTTCGTGGACCGATGAACACCGCCGCCGACCCCGCCGATGCACAGGCACTCGCCGAACGGGTGCGCGATGCGATGTTCGCGAAGGACGTGTCTGCGCGCGCCCTGGGCATGCGCGTCGATGCGGTCGGTCGCGGCAGCGCCAGCGTCTCGATGACGGTGCGCGAGGACATGCTGAACGGCTTTGCGATCTGCCATGGCGGGCTCGTCGCGACGCTGGCCGATACCGCCTTCGCCTATGCCTGCAACTCGGCCAACCACGTGACGGTCGCGTCGAGCTTCGAGATCGATCTGCTCACCGCCGCGCACGCCGGCGACCGGCTCGATGCGCAGTGCAACGTGGTGTCGCAAGGTGCGCGTGTCGGGCTGTACGACGTCGAGGTGCTCAACCAGCGCGGCGAACGCGTGGCGGTCTTTCGCGGCCGTTCGTACCGGCTGCACGGCCGCTCGGTCGTCGATTGAAGGAGGTTCGATGCCGGTCAAGCAACCTGCTCCGGGCGATCTGGAGCCGATCGAGCGCGCGAGCCTCGACGAGCTGCAGGCACTGCAATTCCAACGCCTGCGCGACTCGCTGCAGCGCGCCTACGATCACGTGCCGCACTACAAGCGCAGCTTCGACGCGCACGGCGTGTGCCCGTCGGACTTGAAATTGCTCGCAGACCTCGCGAAATTTCCGACCACGGGCAAAGCCGATCTGCGCGCCAACTACCCGTTCGGCATGTTCGCGGTGCCGCGCGAGCAGGTCGTGCGGATCCATGCCTCGTCGGGAACGACCGGCAAGCCGACCGTGGTGGGCTATACGCAGGCCGATATCGATACCTGGTCGCACCTGATGGCGCGCTCGATCCGTGCCTCCGGCGGGCGCGCCGGCGATATCGTCCACATCGCCTACGGCTACGGACTGTTCACCGGCGGGCTCGGTGCGCACTACGGCGCCGAGCGGCTGGGCTGCACGGTGATCCCGATGTCTGGCGGACAGACCGAGAAACAGGTGCAGTTGATCGTCGATTTCAAACCCCACATCATCATGGTCACGCCGAGCTATATGCAGGTGCTGATCGAGGAGTTCAGGCGCCAGGGCATGGACCCGCGCGAGATGTCGGTGCAGATCGGCATCTTCGGCGCCGAGCCCTGGACCGAGGCGATGCGGCGAGATATCGAACAGGGCGCGGATATCGACGCGGTCGATATCTACGGCTTGTCCGAGGTGATGGGTCCGGGCGTCGCCAACGAATGCATCGAGTCCAAGGACGGACCGGTGATCTGGGAAGACCACTTCTATCCCGAGATCGTCGACCCGGCCACCGGCGCGGTGCTGCCCGACGGCAGCGAAGGCGAACTCGTCTTCACGACCCTGACCAAGCAGGCGCTGCCGGTCGTGCGCTACCGCACGCGCGACCTCACGCGCCTGTTGCCGCCCACCGCCCGCAGCATGCGCCGAATGGGCAAGATCGTCGGGCGCAGCGACGACATGCTGATCATCCGCGGCGTTAATGTCTTCCCGACCCAGATCGAAGAACTTGTGCTGCAGGACGGCCAACTCGCCGGCCAGTACCAGCTCGTCGTCACGCGTGCCAGCCACCTCGACGAGCTCGAAGTGCGTTGCGAAGCGCTGCCCGGCATCGCGGTCGACGCCGATGCCTGCGCGCAGCGCCTGCAATCGCGCATCAAGACGCTCGTCGGCGTGAGCGCGCGGGTGGTGGTGGGTGCACCCGACTCCATCGAACGCACCCTCGTCGGCAAGGCGCGCCGCGTGATCGACCAGCGCCCGAAGGCGTGAACGCGGCGCCGGCATTCGACGCGATCGTCATCGGCGCCGGAGCGGCCGGGCTGTACTGCGCGGCGCTGGCCGGGCAGCTCGGAGTGAATGTGCTGCTCGTCGACCATGCGGCCAAGGTCGCGGAGAAGATCCGCATCTCTGGCGGCGGGCGCTGCAACTTCACCAACCGCGATGTCTCGGCGGCGAACTTCGTCTCGGCCAATCCGCACTTCTGCCGCTCGGCGCTGGCGCGACATACGCCGCAGGATTTCATCGACCTGCTCGCGCGGCACCGCATCGGCTGGCACGAGAAACATCGCGGCCAGCTCTTTTGCGATGCCGGCAGCGAGGCCGTGATCGACATGCTGCTGCGCGAGTGCGAGGCCGGCCGCGTAACGCGCTGGCAGCCGTGCGACGTGCGGGAGGTGCGCCAGACCGCGCAGGGTTTCGAGCTCGAGACGGACCGTGGGCCGGTGCGCACGCGCGCGCTCGTGGTGGCATGCGGCGGCTTGTCGATCCCGAAGATCGGCGCCAGCGATTTCGGTTACCGCATCGCGCGCCAGTTCGGCCATCGCATCGTCGAGACCCGACCGGCGCTGGTGCCGCTGACCTTCGACGCCGCGCAGTGGGCACCGTTCGTCGCGCTGGCCGGGGTCTCGCTCGAGGTCCGGGTCGAGACCGGCAATGCCGGCGAGCAGACCGCCTTCGTCGAGGACCTGCTCTTCACCCATCGCGGCCTGAGCGGCCCGGCGATCCTGCAGATCTCGACGTTCTGGCAGCTGGGCGGCGAACTGCGCATCGATCTCGCGCCCGGCGATCTCGCCGGCCGGCTGGTGCAGGCCAAGCGCAGTTCGCGCCGGCACATTGGCAACGAACTTGCCGAAACCATCCCGCGCCGCCTTGCCGAAGCGTGGCTCGCCGCGACGCCCGAGCTCGCGCAGCAGCCGCTCGCCGATACACGCGACGCCGATCTGCGCGCCCTCGCGCGGCGCCTGCACGACTGGTCCATCAGGCCGGCTGGCACCGAGGGCTACCGCAAGGCCGAAGTCACTTCGGGCGGCGTCGATACGCGGGCCTTGAGCTCGCAGACGATGGCGAGCGCGCAGGTGCCGGGCCTCTATTTCATCGGCGAGGTGGTCGACGTGACGGGCTGGCTCGGTGGCTACAATTTTCAGTGGGCCTGGGCAAGCGCTGCGGCCTGCGCGCGCGGGCTCGCCGCCGGCTTGCCGGGCTCGACGAGCAGGCTATAATTGCCCGCTTTATCGGCAAAATTCCTGTGCGGGGTTTCGTACAAACCCCGCTGGGGCTTCGCCGCCTTCCTTCTTCAACCGACCTGTACCACCCACCCTTACCGCATGACTACGATTCGTGTCAAAGAAAACGAGCCCTTCGACGTGGCTCTGCGCCGTTTCAAGCGCACCATCGAGAAGCTCGGATTGCTGACCGATCTGCGCGCCCGCGAGTTCTACGAAAAGCCCACCGCCGAGCGCAAGCGCAAGAAGGCCGCCGCCGTCAAGCGCCACTTCAAGCGCGTTCGCAGCATGCAGCTGCCCAAGAAGCTGTTCTGAGCGCGGGGCACCCGCCCCCGCAAAGCACCCGCGAGCCCGCACGATGCGGGCTTTGTCGTTCATGCAGCGCCGAGGTGGCATGCGCGCCCGGACAGCGGCTTCGGCACATTGCCCCTTCACTTCGCAGGCCCCCTCCGAATGAACCTCAAAGACCGCATCACCGACGACATGAAGTCCGCCATGCGGGCCAAGGACGCTGAGCGGCTGCTCACCATCCGCGGGTTGCTCGCCGCCTGCAAGCAGCGCGAGATCGACGAGCGCATCGTCCTCGACGACGCCGCCGTGGTTGCGATCGTCGACAAGCTCGTCAAGCAGCGCAAGGATTCGATCACCCAGTTCACTGCCGGCAACCGGCCGGATCTGGTCGCCAAGGAAAGTGCCGAGCTCGAGGTGCTGCAGGCCTATCTGCCCCAGCGGCTCTCGGCCGAAGAACTGGCGCTCGAAGTCGCTGCGCTGGTGGCCGAACTTGGCGCGAGCGGACCAGGCGCCATGGGCAAGGTCATGGCGGCCGCCAAGGCGCGGCTCGCCGGACGCGCCGACATGGGCGCAGTCTCGGCCGCGGTGAAGCAGATCCTGAACCAACCCTGAACCCTGGACGGCACAGCGCGATGACATCCTTGAATGTGCACACCCTCAGCCCCGACGTGAGCGTCGCCGGCCAACTGACCGCCGCCGACATGGCGCACGCGGCCGCAGCCGGCTTCAGGAGCGTGATCAACAACCGGCCCGATTTCGAAGGCGGCCCTGACCAGCCGGCCCATGCGGAAATCGAGGCGGCGGCCCGGGCCGCGGGACTCGCTTACGTCTTCCTCCCCGTCGCGGGGGCTTACCAGTCGCCGCAGGAGATCGAACGTTTTGCCGAGTTGCTGGGCGAACTTGAAAAGCCCATCCTCGCCTTCTGTCGTTCGGGCGCTCGCTCGACCCGGCTGTACCAGGCGGCGACGGGCGGCTGAGGGCGGCGCGTCAGCGCCTCGCCCCCGGGTAAGACCGATCGGGGAGCGGCGGCCGGCTCACTAGAATCTGCCGACCCCCGCGGCGGGGATCGTCGCAAGGAGACCCGGTTGACCGCACTCTTGTCACTCTCGAGGCTGATCGATCGCGTGAGCGAGTTCATCGGCCGCTGGCTCGCCTGGCTCATTCTCTTCGCGGTGCTCATCAGCGCGGCGAATGCCATTTCGCGCAAGGCCTTCAGTATCAGCTCGAACGCCTTCCTCGAAATCCAGTGGTATCTCTTCGCGGCGGTCTTCCTGCTCGCCGCGGGCTACACGCTCCTGCGCCAGGAACACGTCAAGATCGACGTGGTCTCCGGCCGATTCTCCAAGCGCACCCAGATCTGGATCGACATCGTCGGGCTCGCCTTTTTCCTTCTGCCCTTCGTGGGTTACATCATCACGCTCGCGATGCCGCTGGTCGTGAACGCGTATGTCACGAACGAGATGTCGCAAAACGCCGGCGGGCTCATCCGCTGGCCGGTCTTCGCACTGCTGCCGCTCGGCCTTGCGCTGCTGGGCATGCAGGCCATCTCCGAGCTGATCAAGCGCTTCGGCTACCTGCAAGGCCTCGTGCCCGACCCAACCCGCAAGCCGCAGGGCAAAACGGGTGAGGAAGAGCTGGCCGAATTCCTGCTGCAAAAGGAGGTCGCGACGCGCACGGCCGCGGTCATCCAGGGGACGCGCAAATGACGGCATTTTTAGTCGCCAACATGGCGCCGATCATGTTCGCGTCGTTGATCGTCTTCCTGCTGTTCGGCTATTCGGTGGCGTTCTCGCTTGCTGCCTGCGGCCTGTTCTTCGGCTTCGTCGGGGTTGAACTCGGCATCATCCACCCGGCGTTCCTGCAGAGCCTGCCGCTGCGCATGTTCGGCATCATGCAGAACGACACGCTGCTGGCGATCCCGTTCTTCACCTTCATGGGGCTGATCCTCGAACGATCGGGCATGGCAGAGGACCTGCTGGACACCATCGGCCAGCTGTTCGGACCGATTCGCGGCGGCCTCGCCTACGCCGTGATCCTGGTCGGCGCCATGCTGGCCGCGACGACCGGCGTGGTGGCCGCGTCGGTCATCTCGATGGGCCTCATCTCGCTGCCGATCATGTTGCGCTACGGCTATGACCGGCGCGTGGCCACCGGTGCCATCGCCGCCTCGGGCACGCTGGCGCAGATCATCCCGCCGTCGCTGGTGCTCATCATCCTGGCCGACCAGCTCGGCCGCAGCGTCGGCGCGCTGTACCAGGGGGCGTTCATCCCGGGATTCGTCCTGACAGGCTTGTACCTCGGCTACGTCCTGCTCATCAGCTTCGTGCGCCCGAGTTGGGTCCCGGCCCTGCCGAAGAGTGCGCGCACGATCCGCGAGGACGACGGCTCGCCCGGACTGCGATCGCTGGGCGTGCTGTTCGTGGCTTCGGTGGCCGCCGCGGTGTGGTTTGCGAAGACGCGTCCCGAGAGCACGCCGACCGACGAAATGATTGTCACGTCAATGTCGGTAGGCGTCGGCGTGGCGTTCATCGCTGCGGTCATCAACAAGGTGACGCGCATGGGGCTGCTGTCGCGGATGGCCGAACGCGTGACTTTCGTGCTCATCCCGCCGCTGGCGCTTATCTTCCTGGTGCTCGGCACCATCTTTCTCGGTATCGCGACGCCCACCGAAGGCGGCGCCATGGGGGCTACCGGGGCGCTGGCGATGGCGGTAGGACGGCGCAGGCTGGACCTGCGCCTGTTGCGCCAGGCCATGGATGCAACGATGAAGCTTTCATGCTTCGTGCTCTTCATCCTGATCGGTGCGACCGTCTTCAGCCTGGCGTTTCAGGGCGTGGACGGTCCGAAGTGGGTCGAGCACCTACTCAGCGGTCTACCGGGCGGGCAACTCGGCTTTCTCATCGTCGTCAACCTGCTGATCTTCTTCCTCGCGTTCTTCCTCGACTTCTTCGAACTCGCGTTCATCATCATCCCGCTCGTCGCGCCAGTGGCCGACAAGCTCGGGATTGACCTGGTGTGGTTCGGCGTGCTGCTGGCCGTGAACATGCAGACATCGTTTATGCATCCGCCGTTCGGATTCGCGTTGTTCTACCTGCGCAGCGTGGCGCCGCATGAGGACTACCCCGACGTCGTCACCGGCAAGACCATCCGCAAGGTCACGATCGAACAGATCTACTGGGGCGCCGTTCCGTTCGTCCTGATCCAGGTCGCGATGGTCGCCATGATCATCGCGTTTCCCGGAATCGTATCGACCGGTACGGACGCAGGGGAGAAAGTCGATGTCGACAAGGCTTTCCGCGAGATGCAGCAGCAAACCGGCAATCCGTATCTCAGATCGGCGCCGCAACCGGGCGCGCCAGCGTCAGGGCCGGAGGCCGGGGCGGGTTACGGTAACCAAGATCCGATGAAAGGGCTTCTCGAATCCCTGCAGCGCGAAAAGGAAAAGAACAGGAAGCCCTGAGAGCGCAAAGGCGCGCCGACCCAGCGGGCCGCGCCGAACCCGCGCACGAATGAGAAAGGGCCCCGCGGTACGGGGCCCCTTCTCTTTTTCGCCGCATTACGGCAGCACAGCTCAGAGTCGTTGCGCCTGCATGAAATCGTCGAACGACGCCTCGGCGAATCGGAACCACAGGTTCGCGTCGCGCCGGTAGGTCGAATAGTCGTCGTAGATCTTCTTCCACGCCGGGTTGCTGGCATTGAGTTCGGCGTAGACCTCCATCGCCGCCTTGAACGCGCCGTCCATCACATCCTTCGGGAAGCGGAACAGCTTGACGCCCGAGCCCACCAGCGTCTTCAGTGCGGCCGAATTGCGATAGTCATACTTGCCCAGCATGTCCAGGTGCGCGAACGCTGCCGCGGACTCGATGATGGCCTTGTACTCTCCCGACAGACCCTCGTACGCCTTGGAATTGACGTAGAGCGAAAGCTGCGGTCCGCCTTCCCACCAGCCCGGGTAGTAGTAGTTCGGCGCGACCTTGTTGAAGCCGAGCTTCAGGTCGTCGTAGGGTCCGACCCACTCTGCCGCATCGATCGTGCCCTTTTCGAGCGCCTGGTAGATCTCGCCGCCGGGGATATTCTGCGGCACCGCCCCGAGACGTTCGATCACCTTGCCCCCGAATCCGCCCACGCGGAATTTGAGGCCTTTGATGTCGGCCAGCGATTTGATTTCCTTACGGTACCAACCACCCATCTGCGCACCCGTGTTGCCCATCGGGAAGTTGGTGATTCCGACCTTGGCATAGAACTCGCGCGTGAGCTTTAAGCCGTTGCCTTCGTACATCCAGGCCGCCATCTGGCGCGCATTCAGGCCGAACGGGATCGCGCAGTCGAGCGCGTAGGTCGGATCCTTGCCGAAGAAATAGTAGGGCGCGGTATTGGCCATCTCGACTGTGCCGTTGCCCACCGCATCGAGCACGCCGAACGCCGGCATCAACTCGCCGGCGGCATGGGTCGTGATCTGGAACTTCCCGCCCGACATGTCCGAGACCTTCTTGGCGAAGACGTCGCACACACCGAACAGGGTATCGAGCGATTTCGGAAAGCTCGAGGCGATGCGCCAGCGGATATTCGACTGTGCGTGGACGATGGCGGGCGCGGCGCCCGCAGCCAGGACGCCGGCGATGCCGGTCTGGCGAATAAAGGAACGGCGTTCCATGCGCAAATCTCCTGGGAAAAAGGTGCGTGGATGCTAGGGGCTACGCCGTCCGCGAGGTATGGGGACAAGCCCCGACAGCGCAGTCGGCGTGCGGCCGTTCATACCCCACTTGAAGGGTCTTTCAGCTACCGGCGATCTTCATGCGATCAAGAAGGACCGAGCCGATCGTGCGGCTGCCCGAGGTGTACTCGTCGGCGCCCACCGCGGCGATGCCCATGAACATCTCGCGCAGGTTGCCCGCGATCGTGATCTCGTGCACGGGGTAGCGGATCTGTCCGCCTTCGACCCAGAACCCGGCCGCGCCGCGCGAATAGTCGCCGGTGACGAAATTGATGCCCTGTCCCATCAGCTCGATCACGAACAGGCCGCGGCCGAGCTTGCGCAACATCGCCGGCAGATCGTCGCCGGGCTGGGTCAGCCGGCTCGTGAGGTGCAGGTTCTGCGCGCCGCCGGCATGTCCGGTCGAGCGCATGCCGAGCTTGCGCGCGGAATACGTGGACAGGAAATAGCTCTGCACCACGCCGGCGCGCAGCACTTCGCGCTCGCGCGTGAGAACGCCTTCGTCGTCGAAAGGCGCGCTGCCCTTGCCGCGCATCAGGTGCGGGTTGTCGACAATATCGATGTGCTCGGGCAGCACCTGGGTGTCGAGACTGTCGACCAGAAAAGTCGATTTGCGGTACAGCGCGCCGCCGCTGGTCGCCTGCACATAAGCGCCGAGCAACCCGGCGGCGAGGCTCGATTCGAGCAGCACCGGCACCTCGCGGGTCGCGATCTTGCGCGACGCCAGGCGCGACAGGGCGCGCTGCGCGGCATAGCGCCCGACCGCCTCGGGCGGCGCGAGTTCGGTGGGCGAACGCATCGAGCTGTACCAGGCGTCGCGCTGCATCGCAGCGCCGCCGCGCCCGGGCAGCGAGGCGATCGGCGCGACCGAGATCGAGTGGCGCGAACTGGCGAAGCCGCCGCGAAAGCCGCGCGTATTGCCGGCATAGAAATGCGATTGCTGGGCCGAGACGCCGGCGCCGTCCGAGTTGGTGATTCGCCGGTCGACCGCGAGCGCCGCCGCTTCGCAGCGCTGCGCAAGTTCGAGTGCACGCTGAGCATCGATTTCCCACGGATGGAACAGATCGAGGTCGCGCAGCGCGGCGTCGCCGAGCGCGAGCTCGTCCGCCTCGGGCAGTCCGGCGGCCGGGTCTTCGGCGGTGAAGCGCGCGATATCGTGCGCCGCACGCACAGTCTGCTCGAGCGCGGCGCGAGAGAAGTCCGAGGTGCTCGCATTGCCGCGCCGCTGACCGACATAGACCGTGATGCCGATCGATTTGTCGCGGTTGCGCTCGACATTCTCGGTCTCGCCCTTGCGCACCGAAACCGACAGACCGATCCCTTCGGAGACCTCGGCCGCGGCGTCGCTCGCACCCAGGCTGCGGGCCAAGGCCAACGCATCGTCGACCAGCTGCTCGAAGCGTTCGCGCCCGAATGCAAAGCCGTCGGCGCCATTCGATGAAACCCGCTCGGCGGTGCTGGAAAGGGCGTCGGACATCGGTGAGAACTCGTTCGAAAAGAGGGGCGCGGCTATGATAACCAGCACCTCTTTCACCCCTTCTCTTTCGCCCATTTCTTCGCCTGCCCCATCACCCATGCCCGCGCCCGATCCCGCCCTCGAGCCGATGAATGTGCACAGCCCCGCGCCCGGCCTCGAGCGCCCGAGCAAGACGCGGCGCAAGCAGGCCTCGCATGCGCTGCAGGATCTCGGCGAGGCGGTGATCGCGCTGCCGGACGAGCGGCTGCGCGAACTGGACCTGCCCGAGAGCCTGCTCGACGCCATCCTCCAGCACAGGCACACCAAGACCTTCGAGGGTCAACGTCGCCAGATGCAGTACATCGGCAAGCTGATGCGCCGGATCGACCCGGAACCGATCCGCCAGGCGGTGGCCGATATGCAGCTCGGGCGCGCGCGCGACTCGCTCGCACTGCACCAGGCCGAGGCCTGGCGCGCAGCGCTCGTCGCCGACGATGCCGCGCTCACGCGCTGGAGCGCCGAGCATCCGGCCACCGATCTGCAGCAGTTGCGCAGCTTGGTGCGCAATGCCCGCAAGGACGCCGCGCTCGCACCCGAGCAACGCAACGGCCGCGCGTACCGCGAGCTGTTCCAGTTCATCAAGCAGTCAACTGGCGCTGAGGTCGCGTCGTGACGGCACAAGCGTTCGAGGCGATTCGCATCGGCCTGTTGTCGGCCAGTGATCGCGCGAGCAGTGGTGTCTATGCCGACCAGGGCATTCCGGCGCTGCAGGAATGGCTGACGCGCGCGCTGCGCAACCCCATCGAATGGCGGACGAGGCTGGTGGCCGACGATCGCGCGACGATCGCCGCTGCGCTGCGCGAACTGGTCGACACCGATGCCTGCCACCTCGTGCTGACGACCGGCGGAACCGGCCCCGCGCTGCGCGACGTGACGCCCGAAGCGACCCTCGATATCGCCACCAAGCTCATGCCCGGCTTCGGCGAACAGATGCGCCAGATCAGCCTGCGCTTCGTGCCGACCGCGATCCTCTCGCGTCAGGTCGCGGTGATCCGCAACGCGAGCCTCGTCATCAACCTGCCAGGCCAACCGAAGTCGATCGCCGAGACCTTGCACGGCCTGCCGGATGCAACGCCGCCCGTCCCCGGCATCTTCGCCGCCGTGCCGTATTGCATCGACCTGATCGGCGGGCCGTATCTCGAAACCGATGCGGCGGTGTGCAAGGCCTTCCGGCCGAAGTCGGCGCAGCGCGCCGCGCGCGTCGTTTAACGAACCAGGATCTGCCAGGCAATCACCGCCTGCGCAAGGAAGCCGGCGACGAATGCCAGCGTGCGGACCCAGGGTATCGCCAGCGTATAGGCCAGGACATGGACGACGCGAGCCCAGAAATATACGGCGGCAGCGCTCGCGATGGCGCCGCCGGAGAGGCCCAGCGCATTCGCCGTGAGCAGCAGCGCCGCGAACACCACCAGGTTCTCGACCGCATTGGCGTGCGCCTTCATCAGCCGCTGCGCCCACGCCGACTGCGGTTTGGGGTCGGACGGGTAGCCCACCGAATCGAGCAGGCCCCACACCGCCACCCGATCGAGGATGTAGGGAACCCACAGCAGCCCGGTCAGGGTCGCGACGCAAGCCAGGTACAGCAGTTCGATCTTCATTGACGCTCCATCGGCATGTCGGTCATACGCTGCGGGCGCCGCTTGCCTTCGGCGCCCCGCGCCTTTCTATCCATGTCCGCGCAGCTGGCTCACGGCCAGCGCGACCAGTGCCAATCCCGCCGCGAGCCACGCGAGCTGGGCCGCCGTTTCGCGCAAAGTCAGGCGGTGCTGCAATTGCGGGATGAGATCGGCGACGGCGACATAGATGAAGCTGCTGGCCGCGACGACGAGCAGGTACGGGAAGAGCGCTTCCCACGGGCCGACGACGAAATAGCCGATCACGCCGCCCAGCACCGCGGCCATTCCCGAGGCGGCGTTGTACGCGAGCGCCCGGCCGCGCGACAGCCCGGCATTGAGCAGCACGATGTAGTCGCCGACCTCCTGCGGAATCTCGTGCGCGATGATGGCCAGCGAGGTGACTACGCCGAGCCGCGTATCGGCCAGAAAGGCGGCGGCGATGATGATGCCGTCGCAGAAGTTGTGAATGCTGTCGCCCATCAGCACGCTCCAGCCGCCGCGCCCGGCCTGGGCGACGTCGAAGCCGTGGTGGTGATGGTGATCGTCGCCCTCGTGGTGGTGGCCGTGCCGATACAGCTCGGCCTTCTCGAGCAGGAAGAAGAACATCAACCCGGCCAGCAGAGTGACGAACAGGCTTTGAGGCGAAGCCTTGCTTTCGAACGCCTCGGGCAGCACGTCGAGCAGCGCGGTACCGAGCAGCACGCCGGTCGACAGGCTGACCAGATGCTGCACCACGCGGCTCAGCACGCTCAGCGTCAGGCTCGCCGCGATCAGCACAGAGAGCAGCCCGCCGGCAAAGGTGGCCAGGACGATATAGGCCAGGGTCACGGCGCGGCGATCCTGCGGCTGGGCCACTCCCTGCGGGTCATCCGGCGCTCCTGGTCTTGGGACGCGGCATTCTAGGGAGCGGTGCGCATACGCATGCACGGCAACGTGCCTGGCAGCGTGCGGCGAGCCGAATGGCCTTCGGCGGTACCGGCCCATCGCGCGTCGGGATGGCGGGCTTGGGCGGCTTCGCCTAGCCTTGACAACAAGGCGCCGCGTCGGCGTTGTCACGCCGCCACCCATGTACGTCCGCGCCATCGGCACCGCCACCCCGGCGGGCCGCTATACCAAATCCGAGTGCCTCGCCGCGTTCGAGCGCTCCGACTGGCTGGCGCGCCTCGATCCGCGCTCGCACTTCATCGCCCGCACCGTCCTGCGGCGCGACAACGGCATCGAAGCGCGCCGACTCGCCGTCGATGCGCTGGACGAGGTCTTCGCGATCGATCCCGACACCTTGGCCAGGCGCTTCCTCACCCACGCACCGGCACTGGCGTCGCAGGCCGCGCAGCGCGCACTGGCGCGTGCCGGACTGGAACCCGGCGCCATCGACGCCGTGTTGGTCAGCACCTGCACCGGCTACCTCTGCCCCGGCCTGTCGGGCCATGTGATGGAGCGGCTTGGCCTGCGTGCCAACGTGCAGGCCTACGACCTCGTCGGCCAGGGCTGTGCCGCCGCGTTGCCGAACCTGCAACTTGGACGCGGCCTGCTCGCCGTGCCGGGTTGCGAGCACGTGCTGTCGGTCTGCGTCGAGGTCAGCAGTGCGGCGATGTACCTCGACGACGATCCCGGCGTGCTGATCAGCGCCTGCCTCTTCGGCGACGGCGCCGGCGCGGCCGTGTTGTCGCGCACGGCGGCGCCCAGCGGGCGGCGCATCCAGTGGGTCGACGGCGCGTCCTTCATCGACCCGGCGCAGCGCGAGGCGCTGATGTTCGAGCAGCGTGGCGGGATGCTGCGCAATATCCTGACCCGCGCGGTGCCCGAACTCGCCGCCCGCCATGCGCAGGTGCTGCTGCAAGAGGTGCTGGCGCGCGCCGGCCTCGGCACCGCAGATATCGGCGCGTGGATCCTGCATGCCGGCGGGCGCGACGTGCTGCTCGCGCTGGCGCGCCGCTTCGAGCTCGACGCCGAGGCCTTCGGCTACAGCGCGGCCATGCTGCGCGAATACGGCAACCTGTCGAGCGCTTTCGTCTATTTCGTCCTCGAGGCCGCCCTCGCCGATGCGGCGCCCGGCCCCTGGTGGTGGCTCTCGTCGTTCGGCGCCGGCTTCAGCTGCCATGGCGCGCTGTTGCGCGTCGACTGAAGGCAGCCCGCCGTGCCGCCGCTGCACCGTCACGTTGCGCCGGAGACGCTCGACGGTCTGGCCGTCGACGACCCCGCGGCGCAGGGCTCGCGGCGCGACCTGCGCCGCATCCATCGGGCCATGGGCACGCGGCGCATCACGCTGCGCGCACTGCGCGGCTGGGGCGATCCGCCGTGCGACGGCGCGCCGCTGCGGGTGCTCGAACTCGGCGCCGGCGATGCGAGCTTGATGCTCGGCGTGGCACGCGGCCTGTGCGCGAAATGGCAGCGCGTCGACCTGCACCTGCTTGACCGACTGCCGGTGGTCGACCCGGCCATGCTGGCCGCTTACGCCGCGCTTGGTTGGAATGCGAGGGTCGAGGTTCGCGACGTGTTCGAATGGGTCGAGGACCGGACCCCCGTGCATTACGACCTGATCGTCGCGCATCTCTTTCTGCACCACTTCGAAGGCGCGCGCCTGCAGGCCCTGCTGGGCGCGATCGCGGCGCGCTGCGATCGTTTTTTTGCGTGCGAGCCGCGCCGCTCGACCTTCACGCTCGCCGCGAGCCACGGGGTGGCCGCCCTCGGCGCCAATGCGGTGACGCGCGAGGACGCGGTGCTCAGCGTGCGGGCCGGCTTCGCGGGCAGGGAACTGAGCGCGGCATGGCCGGACCGGCCCGCCGGCTGGCGCCTGGACGAATACCCGGCCGCGCCCTTCAGCCACTGCCTGCACGCGCAGCGCGGCAACGCAGCCTGATGGGCACCCGCTTCGATGCGATCATCGTCGGCGCCGGTCCGGCCGGCGCCACCGCGGCGGCGCTGCTGGCACGCGCCGGATGGTCGGTGGCGCTGGTCGAGAAGCAGTCCTTTCCGCGCCGCAAGGTGTGCGGCGAGTGCATCGCCGCGAGCAACCTCGCGCTGCTCGATGCGATCGGCATCGGCACGCGCTTTGCCGAACTCGCAGGGCCGGAGTTGCGCCGGGTCGTGCTGATGCACGGCGCCGACGCGGTGGCCGCCGCGCTGCCCGCGGGCCAGCATCCCGGGCATCGGCACGGCCGCGCGCTCGGCCGCGAGGCGCTCGATACGCTGCTGCTCAACCAGGCCAGGAGCAGCGGCGCACAGGTCTTCCAGCCCGCTTCGGTGCAAGCGATCGAAGGTGATCCTGGGGCGTGGCGCTGCACGCTGCGCGGGCCGCCGGGCGCCGACGCCGTGGTGCTGGAAAGCCGCTGCGTCATCGCCGCGAACGGCTCGTGGGAAGCGCTGCCAAGCGAACGCCTGCCGCGCCGTGAGCGACGTGCCGCGAGCGACCTGTTCGCGTTCAAGGCCAACTTCAATTCGGCGGCAATCGCCCCCGGCGACCTCGCCGTGCTCGGCTTTGCCGGCGGCTACGGCGGCATGGTGCAGGCCGATGCCGGCATCACGACGGTCGCCTGCTGTATCCGGCGCGACCGGCTCGATGCCATGCGCCGAAGCACACCGGACGTCGCTGCGGGCGCCGCGGTACAGGCGCTTCTCGAGCGCGAGGTCGCCGGCGTGAAGGCGACGCTCGCCCCGGCGCAGCGCGACGGTCCGTGGCTCGCCGCTGGCCCGCTCGCGCCGGGAATCCGGCTGCGCAGCGACGACCGCATCCTGCGCATCGGCAACGCGGCGGGCGAGGCGCATCCCATCATCGGCGAGGGGATGAGCATGGCATTGCAGTCGGCCTGGCTGCTTGCGGGCCTGCTGATCGCGAGCACACTGCCCGGGTCCACGCCGCCGCCCGATCTCGCTGCGGTGTATGCGCGGCGCTGGCGGCGCGAATTCGCGCCGCGGCTGGCGCTTGCCGCCGGCTTTGCCCACCTCGCGATGCGCCCGGCCGGCGCCGGCGCGCTGATCGCCCTCGCACGTCGCTGGCCGGGTCTGCTGACGCAGGGCGCGCGCTGGGGAGGCAAGGTCCGCTGCGCGGTCGATCGCGCCACCATCCAGGCTCACGACACGCGATCGGACCGATCATGCGGACCGGCCGCTGCCGACCGCGTGAAAGCAACCCCATGAACAACGAAGCCACTCATCTCACCCGCTCGGACGACACCTTCGAGCGCCTGGCCGCGATCCTGGTGCGCGACTACAAGCTCGACCCGCTGGCGCTCACGCCGGCCTCGCGGCTCGATGCGCTCGGCATCGATTCGCTCGGCGTCGCCGAGCTGCTGTTCAACGTCGAGGACGAGTTCGGCATCGCGCTGCCACCGCAGCCGGTCGATCTGCCCACGCTGGCCGATGTGGTGGGCTTCATCGATGCCTTGCGCGCCGGCGGTTCCGCGAAGCAACCGGCAGCCGACGCGCGATGAAGCGACGCGTCGCCGTCACCGGCATCGGCCTCGTCTGCCCGCTCGGCGACAGCGCGGGGGAGGTCTACGCCAACGCCCATGCCGGGCGTTCGGCGGTGCGCCGGCTCGACGACGCCGACTACGCGTTCGCGGCCTTTGCGGCGCGCCTGCTCGCGCGGCTCGGCGCGACCACGCGCTTCGATCCGGCGCCGCATTTCGATCCGCCACGCCTGCGCATGCTCGACCGCGTCGCGCAGTTCGCACTCGTCGCGTCTCGCCGCGCGCTGGCCGATGCCGGTGCGCCTGCCGGTATCGATACCGAGCGCAGCGGCGTCTTCGTCGGCACCGGCATGGCCGGCACGCTGAGCAACGACGAAGGCTACCGCACGCTGTACGGCGAGGGCTCGGATCGCATCAAGCCCTACACGGTGCTGCTGGGCATGCACAACGCGAGCGCCGGCTGGATTGCGATCGAGCAGGGCTGGACCGGCCCGAGTCTCACGTATTCCACTGCGTGCTCGTCATCGGCGGTCGCCATCGGCGAGGCCTTCAGGCGCATCGCGGACGGCGAACTCGACCTGGCGCTAGCCGGCGGCTCAGAAGCGCCGCTCTCGCTCGGTTCGCTCAAGGCCTGGGAAGCGCTGCACACGTTGGCCGGCGTCGATGCGGCCGACCCGGCGGCATCGTGCAAGCCGTTCGCCGCGAACCGCAGCGGCATGGTGCTCGGCGAGGGTGCCGCGATACTGGTGCTCGAACCCTGGGACCGCGCGCTCGCCCGCGGCGCGACGCCCCTCGGCGAAGTGCTGGGTTATGGCCTGACCACCGACGCCGGGCACATCACCCGTCCGAGCGCCGCTGGGCAAGCACAGGCAATGCGCGCGGCGCTCGCATCCGCCGGCCTTGCACCGTCCGATATCGATGCGATCAACGCCCACGGTACCGGCACGCCTGCCAATGATGCAGTGGAGACGGCGGCGATCAAGGCGGTCTTCGGCGCGCATGCGAAGCACCTCGCGATCAGCGCGACGAAGGCGATCCACGGCCACCTGCTGGGTGCGGCGGGCGCGCTCGAAGCCGCGCTGTGCCTGCTCGCGATGCAGCACCATGCGCTGCTGCCGACGTGCCATCTCGCGCTCGCCGATCCGCTGTGCGACCTCGACTACGTCAGCACCGGTGCGCGCGATGGCGTGGCCGTTCGCCGCATGCTGTCCAACTCGTTCGCCTTCGGCGGGACGAACGCGGTGCTGGTGTTGGGCGCAGCGCAACCCGCATGACAATGCGCGCCATGACGATGGCCCCGCCCGCCTCTGCCGCCCCTGCCGATGCGACCCGCTGGCCGGGCCAGCTGGCCTCGATCGATATCGGCTCGAACAGTTTTCGCCTCGAAATCGGCCAGCTGATCCAGGGCCGCTACCGTCGCATCGACTACCTGAAGGAGAACGTGCGCCTGGGCGCCGGGCTGGACCGCAACGGCCTGCTGACCGAGGAGGCCGCGCTGCGCGGTCTGGCTTGCCTCGCGCGTTTCGCGCAGCGGCTCGAAGGCTACGCGGCGTCGCAGGTGCGCGCGGTGGCGACGCAGACGCTGCGCGAGGCGCGCAACCGCGATGAGTTCTTGGCCCGCGCGCAGCAGGTGCTCGGGCATCCGATCGAAGTCATCTCGGGGCGCGAGGAAGCGCGCCTCATCTATGCCGGCGTGGCGCGGCTGGAGCCTTCGCCCCTGCACCGGCTGGTCATCGATATCGGCGGGCGCTCGACCGAGATGATCCTCGGCCAGGGCCGCAAGGCGATCCGCGCCGAATCGTTCGGCGTCGGCAGCGTGAGCCTGTCGATGCGCTATTTCAGCGACGGGCGGCTGACGGAGTCGGCCTTCCGCAATGCGCAAGTCGCCGCCGGTGCCGAGCTCGAGGAAGGGCTCGAACCCTTCGCCTCGCGCCATTGGCAGGAGGCGCTCGGCTCGTCGGGCACGGTGGGCGCGGTCTCGCAGCTGCTCGCCGCCAGCGGCACCACCGACGGCCGAATCACGCCGGCTGGTCTGCGCTGGCTGATGGAGCGCTGCCTGAAGGCCGGCCACATCAACAAGCTTGACCTGCCCGGCCTGAAGGACGACCGGCGCACCGTCATCGCCGGCGGGGTCGCGATTCTCTATACGCTCGCCGCGCACTTCGATATCGAAGAACTACTGCCCGCGCGCGGCGCGCTTCGCCAGGGCGTGATCCTCGACCTCGACGAGCGGCTGCATGCGACCGCGCTGCGACAGGACGGTCACGACGTCCGCGACGCCTCGGTGCGCGAACTGCAGCGCCGCTTCATGGTCGATACCGACCAGGCACGCCGCGTCACGACGGTGGCGCAAAGCCTGTACGCCAGCGTCGCTCTCAAGCCCGGTGTCGAAGCGCGCCGCGAGTTGCTGTGGGCCTGCGCGCTGCACGAGATCGGCATGATGGTTTCGCACCACGACCACCACCGCCACAGCAGCTACCTGCTCTCGCACGTCGACGCTGCCGGCTTCTCGCAAAGCCAGCTGCGGCGCATCGCCGCGCTCGCGCTCGGCCAGCGCGGCGGGCTGCGCAAGATCGAGACCGCACTGGCCGATGAATCGTTCGCTTGGCAGGTGCTGTGCCTGCGCCTCGGGGTCATTGAGTGCCATGCGCGCGGCCCCGCGCCCTTGAACGGCATCACCCTGCAACGCCGTTCCGGCGGCGCCCTGGTCGAGCTGCCGCCCGGCTGGGGCGAGGCGCACCCGAGGACATGGCATTTGCTGCAGGAAGAGGTGCAGGCCTGGGAACGCGCGGGGACGATAGCGCTGGAATTGCGCGGCTGAGCGTCGGGGCGCATCGATTCGAGCATCAAACGATGCAAGAATCGGAGCGCATCGAAAGGGCTACGCCATGCGCACCACCATCAATCTCGACGACGACCTGCTCGCAAAAGCCGACCAGCTGGCCGGCCCGCTCGACCGATCGACGCTCGTTCACGAGGGCCTGAAGGCGCTCATCGAGCGGGAAAGCGCGCGGCGCCTGGCGCGGCTGGGCGGGACCCAACCCGCGTTGACCGCGGCCCCGCGACGCCGCAGCACGCGCCGGCCTTGATCCTCGTCGATACCTCCGTCTGGGTCGACCACCTGGGAGCCGGCGACGCCCGGCTCGCTGCAGTGCTGGAGGGCGGCGGTGTGCTGATGCACCCGTTCGTTCTCGGCGAGATCGCTTGCGGCCTACTTGCTGATCGCGGCAGGGTGCTGGCCCTGCTTCGCGAACTGCCCACGGCCGTCGTCGCCGATCCGGATGAAGTGCTTCGCTACCTCGAGCGGCATGCCTTGCACGGGCGAGGCATCGGCTATGTCGACCTGCATCTTCTCGCGGCGACGGCGCTGAGTGCAGCGCAGCTATGGACGCGCGACAAGCGGCTGCAAGCCGTCGCGGTCGACCTCGGCCTGGCCTGATCGATCGCCTGTTCGCTACAAGCCGTCCGGCGCCCGCACCGCCTGCAAAACGACCTCCACGGCACCCTCGCCTTCGCCCTTGCCGTCGCGTTGTCGGAACCACCAGACAGCACCCTTCTTGATCGTCCACGGCTGCGCCGCGCCGGTGAGCAGCAGGCTGGCGGCGAGGCCGAGCGTGGGCTGATGGCCGATCAGCAGGACCGGCTCGGTCCCCTCGGGCCAGCGCGCGGCGCGCAGCAGGGTTTGCGGGTCGGCGCCCGGACCGATCTCTTCGACGGTCCTGAATTCGCGGTCGAGCGCACGCGCGGTCTGCTGGCAGCGGCGCGCCGGGCTCGCGACAATATGCGTCGAATCGCGCAGGTGGCGGTTCAGCCATAGCGCCATGCGCTGGGCCTGCCGCTCGCCCTGGGGCGTGAGCGCACGCTCGAGGTCGGGTTGGCCGGGCTGCTCGGGAACGGCTTCGGCATGGCGCCACAGGATCAGATGCATTGGCGGCTCCTCTCGCTCGCTCAGGCTGCGGCGACATCCGCGCAGTGGCGCTCCAGCAGGGCCTGTTGCGCCGACAAACCGCGCGTCGCCACGCGCCGGTAGTTCGCGTCGGCGCCCAGCACCCAGCTGTCCTGCTCGTCGTGCAAATACGGCACCAGGCACTCGTCAATCACGCGTTGGCGCAGCACCGGGTCGCACACCGGCCAGGCGACCTCGATGCGGCCGAACATATTGCGCCCCATCCAGTCGGCGCTCGACAGGTACAGGGCCGCTTCATCGTCGGACTCGCCCCAGCGGAAATGGATGATGCGCGTATGTTCGAGAAAGCGGCCGACGACCGAGCGCACGCGGACGCGGTCGGTGACGCCGTCGATGCCGGCGGGCAGCAGGCACGCGCCGCGCACGATCAGATCGATGCTCGCGCCGGCCTGCGCGGCGCTGACGAGCGCGCTGATGAGCGGCGCATCGGTCAGCGCGTTGATCTTGACGACGACGCGCGCCGGCCCGCCGCGCCGCGCGCTCGCCTCGACCCGCGCGATATCGGCCAGCATGCGCTTGTGCAGCGTGAACGGCGCCTGCAGCATCCGGCGCGGCGTCTTGATCGCGCCGAGGCTGGCAAGCTGCTGGAACACCGCGTCGGCATCGGCGGTGAGGTCGGCGTCGGCGGTGAGAAAACCGATGTCGGTATACAGACGCGCCGTCTTCGGGTTGTAGTTGCCGGTTGACAGGTGCAGATAGCGCGCCAGCCGCCCCTCCTCGCGCCGCGTGACCAGCAGCAGCTTGGCGTGCGTCTTCAGGCCGACGATGCCGTACACCACCTGCGCGCCGACCGCCTCGAGCCGCTCGGCCCAGTTGATATTCGCCTCCTCATCGAAGCGCGCCTTCAACTCGACCACGCACATCACTTCCTTGCCGCGCCGCGCGGCGTCGATCAGCAAGTGCATCAGCGGCGACTCGCTGCCGGTGCGGTAGATCGTCTGCTTGATCGCGAGCACGTCCGGGTCGGCGACCGCCTCGGCGAGAAACTGCAGCACCGGGTCGAACGATTCGAACGGATGGTGCAGCAGCACGTCGCCGTGGCGCAGCCGCTCGAACCAGCCGCCGTCGCGACGCACCGTCGCCGGCCAGGCCGGAACGAAGGGCGCGAAGCGCAGCGCCGGTGCATCGGCCTGGTCGATGAGCTCGTTCAGGCGCACCAGATTGACCGGCCCGTTCACGCGGTACAGCGCGGCCGGCGGCAAGGCGAACTGGCGCAGAAGGAACTCGGACAGTTCGGCCGGGCAGGTATTGACGACCTCGAGCCGTACCGCCTCGCCGAAGTGGCGCGTGGTCAGACCCGAGCGCAAGGCCTGGCGCAGATTGACGACATCGTGCTCGTCGACCTCGAGGTCGGAATCGCGCGTGATGCGGAACTGCGAGAAGGCCTCGACCTCGCGGCCGGGAAAGAGCTTGGCCAGATGGGCGCGAATCACGCTCGTCAGCAATACGAAGGCCTGCCTGCCGCGGCCGAGTTCGTCGGGCAGCCGGATCACGCGCGGCAGCACGCGCGGCACCTTGACGATGGCAATGCTGTTGGCACGGCCGAAGGCGTCCTTGCCGGTCAGCCGGACGATGAAATTGAGCGACTTGTTGGCGACCTGTGGAAACGGGTGCGACGGATCCAGGCCCACCGGCACCAGCAGCGGCCGCACCGAGTCCGCGAAGAAGCGCTCGACCCAGCGACGCTGCGCCTTGCTGCGATCGGCGTGGTTGACGATCACGATGCGGCCGCGCTCGAGCAGCGGCATCACCTCGCGGTTAAAGACCTCGTACTGCTCGTCGATGAGGGCGTGCGCAGCGGCGGCGACCGCCTGCATCTGCTCCTGCGCGACGGCCGCGCCGGGGCGCCGCGCGGCGTCCAGCGAATCGGCAAACCGGACCTCGAAAAACTCGTCCAGATTCGACGAGACGATGCACACGTAGCGCAGCCGCTCGAGGGCCGGCACATCGACACGCCGGGCCTGCGCCAGCACGCGGCGGTTGAAGTCGAGGATCGCGCGCTCGCGGTTGAGCAGCGCCGGCATGGCCAGTCGTCGCGTCGAAGCGGCATCGTTCATCGGTCGAGTTTATGAAGGTTTGGCGTCGCTTTCGTGACAGCCTGACGGCGCCGGGCGCCGAGCCTTGCAAAGCTTCAAGCGACAATCCCGCCCATGTACGCACTCTTCGAAGACGCCGGCAAATTCCACGCCGGCCGACTGATGGCCGAGTCGGACAGCTCGTCGCAGATCGAGCTCGATTCGGGCAAGCGGGTCAAGGTCAAATCGGCCAACGTGCTGCTGCGTTTCGAGCAGCCGCGGCCCGCGGAATTGCTCGCCAGCGCGCAGACCCTGGCCAGGGAGATCGACCTCGACCTGGCGTGGGAATTCGCCCCCGAGGCCGAATTCGGCTTCAAGGATCTGGCGACCGACTATTTCGAGCCCGGCGCCGGCGTGGAGAAGCAGGCCGCCGCGCTGTTCAGCCTGTTCGAGGCGCCGCACTATTTCCGTCGCCTCGGCAAGGGCAATTTCAAAAAGGCGCCGGAAGACATCGTCAAGGCCGCGCTGCTCGGCATCGAGCGCAAGAAGGCGGTTGCATCGCAGATCGACGCCTGGGCCGGCGAACTGGCCGCGGGCACGTGCCCCGCGCCGGTTCGCGAGCAGCTCTACAAGCTGCTCTTCAAGCCCGACAAGAATGCGACCGAATACAAGTCCGTGGTCGAGGCCTCGCGCCTCGCCCAGAAGGCGCCGCTCGACCTGCTGACCGCGGCCGGCGCGATCGATTCGCCGTACCAGTTCCATTGGCGGCGCTTTCTGTTCGAGAGCTTTCCCAAGGGCACCGGCTTTGCGCCGATCGATGCGCC